>UNSN01000010.1 GCA_900555675.1 Candidatus Saccharimonadota bacterium
AAATGGTTGCTGGTGCCGCCAGTTACCAGCTTAAAGCCGCGCTTTTGCAATTCTTCCGCCAGTCTTTTCGCATTTTTAACAATTTGCTCGGCGTAATCTTTGAATTCTGGCTGTAAAGCTTCGCCAAATGCTACGGCTTTTGCGGCGATAGTGTGCATGTGCGGTCCGCCTTGCGTGCCAGGGAATACCGCTCGATCAATCAACGTAGGTAAATTCTCGAGAGTTTTCTCTGGTTTTTTCAATGGATTGCCAACTATTCCTCGACTAAGAATCAGCCCGCCTCGTGGTCCACGCAGAGTTTTATGAGTTGTTGTGGTGATTACGTGAAAGCCATAGTCGAACGGGTTTTTGACAACGCCACTAACGATTAGCCCTGCAATATGGCTCATGTCCGCCATTAGCATAGCACCGACCTCATTGCCAATTTCGGCAAATTTTTCGTAATCTAGTTCTCGTGGATATGCCGAAAATCCCGCCAAAATGATCTTTGGTTTGTGCTTCAAGGCTAATTGACGAATTTCTTCATAGTCAATTTCGCCAGTGTCGATATTTTTTATACCATAGCGAATGAAATTGTACTCTCTGGCACTACGAGTAACCGGGGCGCCGTGCGTAAGATGTCCGCCGTGAGCCAAATCCATAGCCAGAATAGTGTCGCCAGGCTCGCACCAAGCGTAATAAACCGCCTCATTGGCTTGCGCGCCAGAATGTGGCTGGACGTTGGCGTGGTCGGCTTTGAAGAGTTTTTTAGCGCGGTCAATTGCCAACTGTTCGACTTGATCAGTGTTTTCTTGTCCGCCGTAATAGCGTCGACCAGGGTAGCCTTCTGAATATTTATTAGTGAAAACGCTACCGAGCGCCTGAAGCACATCTGATGAAACGTAATTCTCGCTAGGAATCAGTTCCAGGCCGTCCGTTTGACGCTTTTTTTCTGCTTTTATAAGTTCTTCAATTTGCTTGTCTTTCATGACTAAACCTCCATTAATACTTATTATATCATTGCTTATATATATCATTAGTGATATAATTTACGCATGATAAAAGACAAGTATCTTCAAAAAATCGGCAATTTAATCGCTGAAAATCGTCAAAAACAAGGTCTGACGCAGACGCAATTAGCTGAGGCGATTGGTACGTCGCAAAGTGCTATTAATCGCATTGAAAACGGGGGTCAGAATATTAGTATTGAAATGATTGCTCGAATTAGTGAAGTACTTAATAACAATATTGTGACCGTAAATCATTCCGGAAAAATGAATTTTAAGGTAACTGGCGGCAAAAAATTGTCTGGTGAGATACAAGTTAAGACTAGTAAAAATGCCGCAGTAGGCCTTCTCTGTGCAAGTTTGTTGAATAAGGGGAGGACGACGCTTAGGAAAGTAGCGCGAATTGAGGAGGTTAACCGAATTATCGAGGTTCTGAACTCGATTGGTGTTAAAACTCGCTGGTTGGACGGCAGTGATCTTGAGATCGTGCCGCCAGCACGCTTGAAGCTTGAAGATATGGATATTGCTGCGGCGAAGAGAACTAGGACGGTAATTATGTTCCTTGGTCCGCTATTACATCAATATGATGATTTCAAATTACCGTTTGCCGGCGGCTGTAATTTAGGCAAGCGCACGGTTGAGCCGCATCTTAGTGGTTTGAGACATTTTGGAATGAATGTCACGGCGGAAACTGATTATTATCACGCAAAAACTGATGTCAATTCTGGTGATCGAACAATTTTGTTGACGGAGCGCGGCGATACGGTGACGGAAAATATCATTATGGCTGCTGCGTTGTCGCCAAACACTACAATCATCCGCAATGCTAGCCCGAACTACATGGTCCAAGACGTTTGCTTCTTCTTGAAAAAGTTAGGTGTGAAAATTGAGGGAATTGGTACGACGACCTTAAAAATTACGGGTCGTAAACGCATTAGTAAAAATCTGGACTATTATCCGAGCGAAGATCCGATTGAAGCGATGAGTTTTATTGCGGCGGCTGTGGTGACAGACTCGGAAATTACCGTTCGTCGTGCGCCGATTGAATTCTTGGAGATTGAATTAGCGACATTGGCAGAAATGGGTCTTAAGTTTGAACTTAGCAAGGAGTTTTTTGCCAATAACGGGCAAACTCGTTTGGTTGATATTAAATTGCAGCGTTCCAAGCTTCAGGCTGCCAAGGATAAACTTCATGCCTTGCCATTTCCTGGAATTAATATGGACAACTTGCCATTCTTGGGGCTTATCGCGACGGTGGCCGAGGGGCGCACGTTGGTTCACGACTGGAGTTACGAGAACCGAGCAATTTACTTTACAGAGCTGAGCAAGCTGAATGCGCAAATCGAACTGGTTGATCCACACCGTGTTTATATCACCGGTCCGACAAGATGGAAGCCAGCCGATGTTGTCGCTCCACCGGCGCTTCGTCCATCTGTTGTGATACTTTTGGCAATGCTTGCCGCTCCAGGCGTGTCAATTCTACGCGATGTATATTCGATTAATCGCGGATATGAGGAATTGGCGGCACGCTTAAATTCGCTAGGTGCTGAGATTGAAGTGATTATTGAATAGGAATTCGCTTAATCTGCGGTTCTTTTTTAGGCTGAATTTGCGGTTTTGGAAAAATAAATTTGAGATAATCTTTCATCATTCGGGCGCCAGAAATAATTGGCAAATAGTTGCTTAATTGGTGGCGGATATGCTTTTCTAGCAATTGGTCATTTTTCAAAATAGCGGCAGCTTTATGCATGTTGACGTACAGAGATGAAACTTCGGCTTCGTAGTTTCTACCGGTAACCTCGAGGCAGGCGATTGGCTGGATATCGGCAACTCCGCCGTCGCTAGTGGAGATGAGGAGTTTTAAGTTGGCGACGTCTTTTTCCCATGAAGTGCCGCACGCCTCTAATCCGACAATAGGAATATTTATCGAGGCATCCGAGCCGATTGCTAACGCTCGTCCCAGCTCTTCGTCGTAATCTTGTATGTAATGAACACGCTCCTTGAGGACTGGATCGTTGTCAATCAATTTTAATACCTCGAGCAATTTCTGATACATTGTCACGTCACCTTGGTGAACTTTTCCTGTCAGAATATAATGCGCGTTGTGGCTGATGAGAATTTGGCGCAATGAATCCGGGTTTTCAAACGGCATATAAGGTCGTTTGTAATTGGCAAATCTTCGCTTGAAGTCGAATAATATTGCATTTTCTGGGATTTGTATGGATTTTCCGTACTGATCTTTGCGACTCAATAGGACTCGATTCAATTCTTTTCGACCGAGTTTTTTCAAATACCTCAAATCCGCACTACTCAGCGAGTCTACTTTTTCAGAAAAATCATTTGTGGGCAATCCAAATTTATCGATAATGCCGTGATCGCGATATGTTTGCAACGTTTCAGGCAGCACCCACGTTTCAAGATCTATTCCATTAGTAATGGCTTGAAATTTAACTTTGTCGTTGTTACGATCGCGGAAATTTGCTACGCGGGCGTGCAATTTACTTACGCCATTCTTCGCTTCAGTAAGTTCAATTGCCAAAAGATTCGGCCTCAATCTGTCATTACGGAATTGCTCCATCAGCCAGCAGCGCACGGCATTGCTCTTTATATTTGGCAGAACTAATTTTTCAAATTGCGAACGATGAAATTCCGGTTCGGCCGCTTGAAGAAGCGTGTGGTTTGTGTAAAGTGTGTGTTTGCGAACGTAAACGATGGCCTCGTATAAATTCATTCCGTTAGCGCATAGCTCGTCTAGTCGTGCTAATGCAGCAAAAATCGTTGCGGTCTCATTAAGTTGAATAACGGCCGGTTTAATGCCGAGGAGTTTTAATGCTTTATAGCCGCCAAAACCTAGCGCTACTTCTTGGTATAATCTATGATCGCCAGATCCGTCGCCTTCGTACAATTGCCCAAAGTTCGGTTCTGAAATTGTAACAAATTGCGTTGAACCGAGCGTCTTCTTGAAAATGCTTAAGCTTGCATCTGGGAATCCGTTTGAACTTACGAAAACTTCGTCAATATATTCAAATCCGTAATCTTGAGGTGAAACGGATTCTGAAAACTCTTCTTGCGCGAGGTTGGTGATTTTCTGGTGTGATTCGCTACGATAAAACGGCGTCACTACTACGAATGGAACTTCCAATTTTTCAGCTACACGTCGCGTATCTGCCGCCAAAACTCCAAGTCCGCCGCCACCTTTAATGCCATTGGATTTATCATAAATTTCCATTGTCCAGTAGACGTATGGTCGGTTTTCAGACAATTGATGCGTTAAACTGCTTCGTTCAATTACATCATAAAATTCGGACGCATCTTCAATGTCATGCGGTTGGTATTTTGGTTTTTCTGTATAAATATATGGATCCATCGATGCCCTTTATGGATTGAAATTGTCTAACTTGGTGCGGGTGGGGAGAATCGAACTCCCATCTCAAGTTTGGAAAACTTGCATACTAACCGCTGTACTACACCCGCAAGCTTTTACTATTGTAGCAGAAAGATGATATAATGTGAATACGCCCTGATAGCTCAGTTGGATAGAGCAGAGGACTTCTAAGCCTAAGGTCGTAGGTTCGAATCCTACTCGGGGCGCCACTTCATATAACTAATGGGGGATATATGGACGCGAATAAAAAACCGCAAATGACGCGGGAAATGATGGAAAGGCTATATGGTCGTATGAATACGTTGAGCGACAACAGCTCTAGAGCGTATGGGGATACGGGCAGAATGCTGACCGCTAATCGTAGCGTGAATTCGGAGCGCCGATATATTAAGGGATATGGATCTTCGATATCTGCCAATAATTCTGACAATCGAAGACGATTTGGTACGGAAATAGGCATAGCGCCTCGGTCGAGAGTCGCTAACGATAATCCTGATGGTGCTGGTTTATCTGGCGGGAATCGACGAGTCAATGGTCTACAAAATAACAACGTTCCGTCAGACGTGAACAATTCTCGTCAATCGTTTAATGCTAATCGAACTACTTTTCGTGAGCCGCCTTCTCGCGGATATAATCCATTTGGATAAATAAAAAATCCTCACTTCAATGTGAGGTTATTTTTTGGAGGGCCAGGAGGGGCTCGAACCCTCGACACCCTGCTTAAGAGGCAGGTGCTCTAACCAGCTGAGCTACTGGCCCACGATTTCATTATACAACAATCAATAAAAATGTCTACCGTTTTATTGAAAATAATTTATCGGTGTGAATAAATTGTCGTAAAACTTGGGGCGAATGATGGGGTTCGAACCCACGGCCTCCGGAGCCACAATCCAGCGCTCTAACCAAACTGAGCTACATCCGCCATAAACCAAGCTTCTCAAATTATAGCACAAACTATATCTGTACTCAAGATGGTAAAATTGCTATACTTAATGACAATGAGAGAACTAAATGGCTCAGAATTAGCTGGATTTATCAAGGAGCGCCAGGCGAAACAGGTGCGAGCTTTAAGGCAAGCTTGGCATATTAATCCTCGTTTGGCGATTGTTACTGATGTCGAAAATCCAGTTATTGAAACGTACATGCGTTTGAAACAGAGATATGGCGCTGATATTTTGATTGACGTGGAGATTCATCGAGTCTCTGCGGGCGGAGCTTTGGAGGCGATTCGAGAATTGAATAATCGAGACGATGTTCAAGGAATAATTCTGCAATTGCCGATTAGTAATTCTGATCAGACTGAGGAATTACTCGAGAGTATTCGAGAAGACAAAGATGTTGACGGTTTGCGTAAAAAGGCGATTTTTCAGGCGGCCACACCAACGGCTATCAATTGGCTACTGGCTGGATATGGCGTTGACTTGAAAAATAAAAAAGTTGCAATTGTTGGGCGAGGTCGTTTGGTTGGTGCCCCTCTTGAGGAGATGTGGTTAAAGTCTAATGCCGATGTGACGGTTTTTGAAAAAGGTGACGATTTATCTCAATTGATAAATTACGATATTATCGTGTCGGCGACTGGAGTTCCGGGGCTGATTAAAAGCCAAATGGTCAAGGCCAAGGCGGTTGTTGTTGACGCGGGAACTGCTTCGGAAAATGGAAAAATTGTTGGCGACGTATCTGAAGAAGTGCGTCAGCGTAATGATGTAATTATTACACCAAAAAAAGGCGGAGTTGGTCCATTAACGGTTTCTGCGCTGTTTGATAATGTAATTACGGCTTGTCTAAAAATTGCGAATCAATCAAAAAATTAAGCGGCTTTTATGGCAGTTTTGGCCTGCTCGACAACTTGGCGCGGTGTGAGATTTGCCTTTACGATGTAGCTGTGAATTCCTAATTTTTTCAAATCGTGCGGAGCTTCTTCTTCGCCGAGGTTGGTGAGGACGATAACGGGAATGGTTTTTCCCCAATCTTTAGACCTAATTCGCTTCAAAGCCTCCGCGCCGTCCATTTCTGGCATTTGTAAATCTAGCAAAATAATATCTGGCTGAAACTTTTCGACTACTTCTATGCCGATTTGTCCGTTGGCAGCCAAGCGAACGTCAAACCCGTCTGATTCGAACTTCATTCGGTACATCTGGCTGATGGTTGGGTCGTCTTCAATGATAGCGATTTTTATCATGCTCTAAGTATATCATATAAACTATGTTATAATTTCTGGCATGGAAAACTTTAGGAACGAACGGTGTATTGCAGAAGCGGGTGATTTTCTTAATGGAGTTGATCATGAAGCTAATGAAAAATTAAGTAAGGAAATTGCGGATCTTAGAAGTGAGAAATGCAGGGTTAAAATTGGAGAAAAGACCGATCCTGCATATAACAACCCTGATGATATTAAAGATACATATAACTATTTGAAACGGGGCGATGCGGAATTAAAGGATGTTCGTAAAGATATTATCCATATAAATTTGGCGGCGGTAGCACTTGCGAGTGTCCTAGAAAAGATTCCTTTTGTAAGAGAAAATAAATGGGGTAATATTGTAGATGCTTATCTGGAGATTTTTCGTGATAAATTTCTATACGGTAAAGATCAAACTGATTCGAAGCCGTGGCACAATCAGCGAGGTTCCGCACTGACATTTTTAACAATTTCTGAAGCTAAGGATTTGAGTGTTTTTGATGAAAATGGCGAAATATTGTCAGAAGGTAAATATCCAACTATGAGTGGTCCGCTGGATGAGTCGGTGTTTGATGAGAAAATTAATGGTTTGCCGCTGACGGAAGTTATGGTTCAAGATAAAATCAACAACGGCGTAGATAAAGCGACGGCTATTGAAGAAGTAGAGAAGAGAATTAGTGAAGTCCGAGAGTTTATCCAGGCACCGGTGACTGAGAAGTTTTCTAACGTCATTCGTCACTGTGCGGATTCGCTTGGTATTCGTGAGCGAGTGGAAACAGTGAATGGTTTATCAATTGATTATTTGAAGAAAGTGGCAGAAAAAGAGAATCGTTCAATTGACGATATGTTGGTGATGAGTTTTGGCTGCGGAACGGGACTGGCGACTTTGAAGATGCTGAAAAAACTTAAGAATGAAACTGGTGAGGCGCCGACGGTTATCCTGCTAGATCAAGATCCGTTGGCTTTGGCAGCGGCGCAAAGCTTGGCGAAGAAATGGAATTTGGAGGATAAGATTGAAGTTCACTGTGAGCGATTATTCAGCAAGCTTGGCAAGCCTCTGAGTTTGGAGGGAGTTTTGGGCGATCGTAAGCTGGATATCGCGGAAGATTCTGGCTTGCGAGAATATCTACCGGATGGTGTTTATAAACAATTGACGCGAGAATCATTGAAGTTTTTACGAACTGGTGGATTAATGATCACTGGCAACATGAACGTAAATCGCCCACAAAAAGAATTTTTGCATGGACTAATGGGGTGGGTTCCAAAAGTTAGGATGCGTTCAATTAAAGAAGGCTTTAAATTGCTCCAAAAATCTGGCATACCAAAAGAATCTATTGAAGCTACAGTTACTGCGAGCGGCGTTTACACAGTTTTTGCGATTGAAACGTAGAATAAAATGCTATAATAAGCATTAGTATGATGATACGAGCATTAGTACTAGGATTGGTTGCGTTGATGGCGCTAATTTTGGGCGTGCTCGTACTTAAGAAGTCGAAGCATCGTCATGATGCAAAGTATTGGTTTTTCTTGGTTTGTTTATGTTTGGCTGTGTGGTCGGCTGGACTTGAAGTGTTTTCTCTGGCGGACAACGAAATAGCATTGGACACCGCATCCAGGTGGTTTTATATCGCTTCGGCTGTTTTTTGTCCTGCGTTGGCTATTTTTACTACAAAGTCATTCCTTCCATCGACAAAATCAACGAAGAGTTTTATTTGCGCATCTAGTATATTGATAACGATTTTTTCGCTATATATTATTTTGGTTCCTGAATTTATTGTCAATACGTCAGAAGTTGTTACGCCAGTAGATTTTTCTCGAATTCCGATTCATGCAGTCAACTATGTTATTTTTGCAACTTTTTTCTCAGTATTCTTCTTAATTTCTATGTGTTTTGGTCATATAGCGTGGCGCAAGTCAGATCTTGTTCGACGCAAGCAAGTCGCGATTTATATGATTGGCCTGTTGATATGTAGCATTCCTGGCTTTATAGTAGATTTGTTCCTTCCGGCGCTTGGTGATTATCGATATATATGGATTGGTCCAATTGCTACGATTATTTTCTTGTTTGCAATTATGTATAGCATTGTCAGATACCGATTGATGGACGTAAAAATGGCGGTGGCTCGAAGTGTTTCGTATATGTTGCTATTGATCGCACTAGCTGTCGTTTACGTGATTTCTGCATATGTTATTTCAATTTTGGTTTTCCAACGCAGCCTGACGATTGATAGTCACGTAAATCTCATGAATATGATTTTGGCTATGATTTTGGCGGTTATGTATCAGCCGGTGAAGAAAATATTTGATAAATTTACTGATAGAGTTTTTTATTACGGAGAATATGACGCCGATACGTTTACGCGTGAGATTAGTAAAATATTAACCTATACGGCGGATCTGCAATTGCTAACTCGACGTGTTGGCAATTATATAGCGACTTCTCTTAAGGCGGAAAAAGTGGCGTTTTGTATTCCAGAAAAAGGAATATACGGTCGGGCCGGTCGGCGACGAATATCTGTTGTCGAGGAAGATGTTCACAGGATTATGGATTACTATTATAAGAATTGTAGTTTTCCGGAAGTTATTTTGGCAAATCAAGTAAAAGATCCAGAACTGAAGAAGCTTTTGGATATTCATCGAACGAAAATTGTTATGCCGCTGCTGCATCAAAATCAAGAAACGGGAATTCTATTTCTGGGCGAGCATAAGAGTTTGGGATATAGTTCTCGCGATATTGAAATGCTGGAATCGATTGCTGGGGAACTGGCAGTGTCGATTCGAAACTCTTTGTCTCTGGAGGAGATAAATGAGTTGAACAAGAGCTTGCAGCGTAAAATTGACGAGGCGACGAAAGAATTGAGGTTCAGTAATCGACAGCTTCAGCGACTGGACGAGGCGAAGAATGAGTTTATTTCTATGGCTTCACATCAGTTAAGAACGCCGTTGACTAGTATTAAAGGTTATCTGGATATGATGCTGGAGGGAGATTTGGGGAAGATTACGCCGACGCAGCGTGCGGTTCTTAGAGAAGCGTTTTCTTCGAGTGAGCGTATGGTGAGACTGATAAACGATTTTCTTAATGTTTCTAGGCTTCAGACTGGCAAATTTAATATCGATAAGCAGAAGATAGACATTGCTCAAATTCTTCGGGATGAAGTTGCTTTGCTTAAGGTTGTGGCGGATCAGAGGTCTGTTGAAATGGACCTAAAGATTGATAAAAAAGTTCCATTGATTACGGCCGACTCTGAGAAGATTCGTCAAGTTATGTTGAATATGATCGACAACGCCATTTACTATTCAAATCCACATAAAAAGGTAATAATTTCTCTGAAAAATAATAATGGTGCGATTGAATTTACTGTGAAAGATTCGGGAATTGGTGTACCAAAATCAGAGCAAGCAAATCTGTTTGGTAAATTCTTCCGCGGCACAAATGCCAGAAAAAAGCGACCAGACGGCACTGGTGTTGGCTTATTTTTGGCGAGGAAAGTTATCTTGTCGCATGATGGCGAAATGATCTTTGAATCAGAAGAAGGAAAAGGCAGTACTTTTGGGTTTAAGTTGCCAGTTCGTTAACGAAATAAACTCAGTATTCCAGAAATAACGATAATTAAGACGACTACAACGAGTCCCGCCATGCCAATGGTGCGAATGAGCTTTTTCCGATCAAAAAACCATTGAGATAATTTGGAGCGATTCGTTGCTGTAATCCTTGTTACCTTTGGTTGCTGAGATGTCGCGTCCATCCCAGAATATTTTTTATTGCGCTTTTTCTTCTGCTTTGTCATGGAAATATTATACATTAATAGATAACGGCGGAGAAGTGGCTGATTTGCTATAGACAATTCGACGATAATTTGTTATGATATCTGAAGTCGTGGCCTTATCGTCTAACGGTTAGGACACCAGGTTTTCATCCTGGCAATCCGGGTTCGATTCCCGGTAAGGTCACCATGTAACAGACAAAAGGCCTCACTGGTCTTTTTTATTTGTTTTTAATCTTGCAAGAAACTTATGCTCACTGTAAAATGATGCTAAGATAGTGGTAATAGCAGGGTAGGGATCTAATGATAAAGAGTGGCGCGATAAAAACAAAACACGCAAACGTTAGAAAGGTCCAGGACGATAAAAGATCGCCTAAAAACACTCCTGTGAAAAAAGTACATCCCAAACTAAAATCCGTCCGAAAGTGTATATCAAAATTCTGGACTATAGCTGGAGTTACTATATTAATAGCCGCTATCTACCTGCTCATCAATGGCGGTGCCTTGGTAGAGCAACATAAAATGGCGCAATACCTTAAGGAAAAGTATGGGAAAGAGTTTATAGTAGAAAATTATCGCATTGAGGGTGGCGGTATTGGAGTTGAAGGCGATCCGTATGTGGATGCTTATCCGGTTGATGATAGTAGTCTTAGGTTTGAAGTGTGGAATAGAGCTGACTATAGAAAAGGCGAGAGTGCTTACTCTGATACCTATCCAGATCGTATTTGGGAAAGAGAGTCTAGGAATGATATAGCTAACCTAGTTAGCAAGCAGTTTGGCGGTAGAGTTAGACTCAAATCAATAAGAATAAACAGCAATATAGAGGTTGGCAGAGCTATTACGAAAAACATACCCTCCTATAAAGATGCATTTAATAAATTTGGCAGAAAAATATATATGACGATATCTTTAGAGAATGACGTTAATTTTGATGATTTGTCAGAGCGTATATATAGAGTGACTTCTGAAATAAGAAAGCAAATGGGCGTAATGCTGGCTATAGACTATCATGATTCACTACATGAGCTATGGCTGGAGGATCAGGACATTAGCAATATGAAATCTTCGAGTGACGTAGATAAATATATAAAGAGGAGGTTGGTTGAATATAACTAATGAGCAATATCTGATATTAAATGCTGTGTTTTATGGCTATGCCAGAGGTATTTTGGACGTGCATTTATCAAAATATCTTCAAACTCTCTTTTCCATTAGAAGGTTAAGCGTTATATAATAAGGTCTTCTTGTAGTATAAGTTATGCTTAAGCTAAAATAGTATCATCTAGCAAATAACCGGAGGGGGTGATGGTAAAAAAGGTCAGCAAGACGAAGAGATGTAAGATGGACAAATTATTGATGGTCCTCTGTAGTCTGGTTATATTGATTATTGCTATAGCGATTGTCTTGTATATCAAAAATGAGAATAAAATATCTAATGCCCAGAATGGGATGTCTGAGTATCTGAAAAATAAATATAAAGAAGACTTTAAGGTCGAAAGACCCGAGCATAAACACGGAGGTTTTGGGGTCAACGGTATATGGATGTCGCAAGCGTACCTAGTGTCAAACCCAAAACTAAAATTTGACATCGATTGCAGCTATTTGAATCCCTCTGACTGTAGCGACCAATATATCGCCGCCATCTGGTCGGTCCAAGCCAGCAAGGGGCTAGAATCTATAGTAAAAGAAGTTAATGCCAGTAGCAGCAATGGCTATAAAGCAGATAGTGCACGGGCAGAAATTATCCTATCTGGAAAGCTGGTAAATTCAGTAAATAAACAGTCTAAATATGAAGACAATAAAACTAAAGACGAAGGCTTCCTTTATAGATTAATAATAGACGCCCCAAACGACAGCCAAAAGACCTCTTACATATTTAAAATTGTAGAGAAGCTGCGAGAAGAGGGTGTGTATAGTGTAAAAATAAACACCAATAGCAAAAGCCGTTCAACTGGCAGATGTACAATTTTTCTAGATAAAAAAGATTTGGGGTCCGAAAAAGACTTGAATGATTGTATTAATAAGATAGGGGAATAATATGGCATTAAACACCCTAGAGTATCTGAGCTTAAGTGCTGTAGCATATTTAGATTTTGATAAATTAGCAATAGGGAAAAACATAGCCCAGCTCATAGGAGATAAAGTCATTTCAGAAAAAGATATTAATAGCCCTGAATTCTCCGCTCTCCAAGATCCTTCTAATCTACCATATTAAAATAATAGGCTTCACCAATTAAAATTTTGTCTTGAGGGTTTTGCAAGCTTATTTCCTGTTAATGATTATTGTCATATGATATTGTATCAAGCGTTTTTCATCACTGTTATTTCGTGGTATAATTTTAAAAATGAGTGATAATATATTTAAACGAACAAAAATATTAGCAACAATTGGGCCAGCAACGTTCAGCCAAGAAAAGGTTTACCAATTGTTGGAGGCCGGCGTTAACGGCATCCGTATGAACTTTAGCCACGGCGCTAATGAGGAGAGAATTGAGCAGATCGATTGGGTGCGCACAGCTAGTAAACAGTTGGGCAAGCCTGTCGCAATTCTACAAGATTTGCAAGGTCCGAAGATTCGCTTGGGTGTTTTGAAAGATAACATGCTGAATGTTAAGGTTGGCGATATGCTGGTCTTGGACTCAGAAATTACTGAGCATGACGGCAGCTTCAATTTGCCGGTGCAGTACAATTTGGCGGAGAAGATGAAAGTCGGCGAGCCACTTTACATGTTTGACGGCAAGATCAGGACGGTTGTACGAGAAATTGTTAGCCCAACTGCAATTCGCGTAGAAGTTCAGAATGACGGTTTTTTGATGAGCCGCAAGGGTTTGAATTTGCCAGACACAGATTTTGGTGGCGACATTCTTACTCAGAAAGATATTAACGATTTGGAGTGGGGCGCAAGCCAAGATTTTGATTACGTTGCATTGAGTTTTATTCAAAAAGCTGATGACATTATTGATTTGCGTCGTCGATTGACAGACCTGGGTTCGACAGCCAATATTATTGCCAAGATTGAAACTAAGTCTGCCGTTGATCCAGAGAATTTGGAGGAAATCGTTAAGACTAGTGACGGTATTATGGTCGCTCGCGGCGACTTGGCGGTGGAAGCTGGTGCGGAAATTGTCCCAGTTGTACAGCGTCGAATTATTGCCTTGTGTCGTAAATATTGCAAGCTAGTAATCGTTGCAACACAAATGATGGGCAGTATGGTTGATAATCCAGAACCAAGTCGCGCTGAAGTAAGCGACGTTGCTAATGCCGTAATTCAAGGCGCTGACGTAGTCATGTTGTCTGATGAGACTGCCAATGGTAAATATCCTGTTGAAACCGTTCGCGCGATGCGCAAGACTATTATCTACACTCAAGAGCACAGTGAAGTAATGTTGGTAGAAAAGGCTGAAATGCGTGAAAAAACTGACGCGATTTTAAGCTACACGGCAGCTCAATTGGCAAGGAGAATTAAGGCTCGAGCTATTATTGCGGAAACGCACACTGGCGCTACTGCAATTAACGTTGCCGCATATCGTCCGAACCTGCCAATTGTTTGTGTGACCGAAAATGTGAAGACCGCGCAAAAGTTGGCGCTAAGGTACGCTTCTCGTCCATATGTTCGACCAAACGATTCAAATGCAGCAACTAAGCTAGCTGATGAGTTGAAGCAAGAAGGCTATTTCGGCGCAGATCCAGTTACGGTTGTGCTTGTTAGCGGTCACAATCCAGAGCCAGGTAAAACTGACAATATCCAAGTCAAGACGTTGTCATAAGGAGAATTTAGGTGGGCAGAAAATTTCCGAAGCAAACAATTCGCGATGTTGATCTACGTGGAAAAACTATTCTTCTGCGAGCGGATTGTAATGTGCCGCTAACAAAGCGCGGTCAGATTTCTGATGATCTAAGAATTCGCGCTTCGCTGCCCACACTCCGATATTTATTGGAGCAGAATTGCAAGATTGTTATCATGTCTCATCTGGGGCGACCAAAAGGTAAGGATCTCAAGTTTAGTCTGAAAGTTGTCGCAGATCACCTATCCAAGTTACTGAGCCGTCCGGTAGAATTGCTGGATGATTGCGTGGGCGAAGCTGTTCATCAAGCCGTTCGCCGCGCACCACGAGGCAGTATTCTCATGTTGGAGAATTTACGCTTTTATGACGAGGAGGAGGCTGATGATTTAACATTTGCCAAGTCAATTCAGCGCGCTGTCCGAGCGGATTATTTTGTGCAGGACGGATTTGCGGTTGCGCATAGGACGCACGCCAGCACTCATGCAATTACGTTGTGCGTTCCAGGACTAGCGGGGTTCCTATTAGAAAAAGAATATGTAACTATCACCGAGGCGATGAATAAGCCAAAACGTCCGTTGGTTGCGGTTATTGGCGGCGCGAAAGTTAGCGATAAAATATTACTGATTAAGCGTCTAATTAAAAAGGCGGATCGGATTTTAATTGGCGGTGCCATGTCGAACACGTTTTTATATTGTCGTGGATTTAATGTCGGCAAAAGTGTGTTTGAGCCGGGAATGGAAAAGGTTGTCGCGGAAATTTATGACTTGGCGGCGGCTAAGGTTGGTGCAGAGAATGTTGACGATTTTTTGGTATTGCCGATTGACGTGGCGGTTGCGCCAGAGATTTCTAAGGATTTCCCTCGTCAAGAAGTTAATATTGATAAAATAAAGAACTCAGATATGGCGCTGGATATAGGAAGTCAGACAATTGAGAAATTCACAAAAATACTGGCCGGCGCGAAGATGGTTATTTGGAATGGTCCGCTGGGCTATGCTGAAATTGATAATTTTGCAATCGGTTCAGCGCGAGTAGCGCTAGCTATTGCTCAGAATAAAGGGGTCGTTTCAATAGTTGGTGGCGGAGATACAGCTGATTTTATATTGAAATGGGACGGGCATGACGGCGCCAATTTTACTCATGTTTCCACTGGTGGCGGAGCTAGTATGGCCTTGATGGCTGGTAAAAAATTGCCTGGAATTGAAAGTTTACTAGACGCATACGGCTTGAGATGATAAACTAAGCATAAGGATTATCTCATGAGAAAAAAGTTAATCATTGGTAACTGGAAAATGAACTTCAATATGCAGGAGGCTAGCTTATATTTGCATAAGCTGATGAACACGCTGCCATCGCATAGAGATGTTGAAGTGGTGATGGCGCCTACTATTTTGACGCTGCAGAGTTTGAGCTTGCAAATTAATCGTCGAATCGCTAAGTTGGCGGCTCAGAATTGCTATTGGCGAGATTCGGGGGCGTACACGGGAGAAATTCCAGCGGCGCATCTTCGTGGAATTACTGATTATGTGATAATTGGACATTCGGAACGTCGCTATATTTTCATTGAAAGCGAAAAAGATATTCGGTTGAAAGTTCAGGCGGCAATTCGAAATCGTATTCATCCGATTTTGTGCGTTGGTGAGACGATTCAAGAGAAGACTCTTGGCGAAACGAAGGATGTTCTAGCTGATCAATTGACTAGCGGTCTGGCTAATGTGACGGCAGACGAGCTGGATGAAGTAGTTATTGCATATGAGCCAGTTTGGGCGATCGGTACTGGCGACAGCGCTAAAGCGTCTGATGTAAAAAAAGCTACACAGATGATTCGACGACATATTTCTCATTTGTACGGTAAAAAAGCGGCGGAATCAGTTCGAGTTGTTTATGGTGGAAGTATTACTTCAATAAACGCCGCGGATTATTTGGCAATTGATGAACTTGATGGTTTATTGGTTGGGGCAGCCAGTTTGGATGCATATCAATTTAAGGAGATAATCTCGAAAGCACATAAAGGTTAAAAAATAGGGGGCATATGACAGATATTGATTTTGATGAGTTGGATAGAGCGGTAAGCTCTCTTATGGATAAGCAGCGAGAAAAAGAAGCTCCAGCGGTGGCTAATGAAAATAATAGCGAGGTTTCTGCGTCTGCGCTCGTAGAGGAAAAACCTGTGCCAGAGAACTCTATTGGTACTAGCTTTGCACCTCCAGTAACTCCATTTACGCCTTCGTCTGTTGTTTCTACTCCTTTATCGTCGATCTCTCAGTCTGAAACAAAAAAAGAGCCTTCTAGCGACAATACGATTCCTAAAGAGATTGATAGTCCTACGAATGAGAAAGTTACTAATGATTTAATAGCTAGCAGGACTCCTGGCGTGGCTGCTAGCGAAGTCAAAGCTGCGCCAGTAATCGCGAGACGCTCGACTGGTCGTTTCATGGATGTTGTTAGACCTTCATCTGTCAGCACTATCCAAAAACCTGCTGTTCCCGCTCCATCCCGAACTGGCACGACGATTCAGCCCTCACCTGATTTGGTGGACGTGATTAGCGCAAATAATAGGCATTCTGCGGTAGGGAAAGAAATGTCTGATATAGTTTCTCAATCAGATAATCTTAGTGATACCCCTGATCTTAAAGATGTACATAATGAATCTACTTTTGCGGAAATTGAAGATATGCCTGCTGAGGAGTTGTCATTGACTGATAAGATAGCGCAATCATTAGCCGTAAGTAACAGCGAAGCTCCTGCTACACCGATGACTACGCCGTTGGAGTCTCCGTTTATCGCTAATGTTGAAGTGGAGAAGCGACCGCTTGGTTCTGTTAACCAAACTATGACTAGCTCCGAGATGAATAGCGATGAAGATGCGTCTATGCCTGCTGATTCTGAGGATATAAAATTGGAACATCAATATAATACCAATTTATCTAATTACAGCATGAGCGAAAATTCTTTGGGTGATGCGCCCGACTCGCCAATGGATTTGAGTCCAGAAATTATAGCAATTGAGGAGGCTGGCGTTCCTGAAGATTCAGACGATAAAATGTCCACTGACATTGACAGCTCTTTGATTGAATCTTCTGAATTATCCGAAAAAGAAACTATGGATTCTGAGCCAGCACCGATGTTTGCCGCCGTATCTACAGAGGTCAAACCTTCAGCCGACAAAGAAAAGAAAAAGTCCGGATTATTAATAGCATTGCTTATTGTTCTATTTTTGGCAATTGGTATGGCTGGCGGCGCTGTTTCGTACTTTTTGCTGATAAAATAGATATATGTCTAATTTTACTGACGGATTAAATAGCGAGCAAGCTCGAGCGGTAACGCACGCTGATGGGCCACTGTTGATTTTGGCTGGAGCCGGATCTGGAAAGACTAAAACCCTGACCCATAGAATTGCCTATTTGATTGGCGAGTTGAAGATATTTCCTAGTCGAATATTGGCGGTTACATTTACTAATAAGGCCGCGAAGGAAATGCGTCAGCGATTGGCGCAAATATTGGGTGAAGATTCTGAAAATCGGCAATTTATGCCGTGGATGGGAACTTTTCACAGTATTTGCGTGCGAATGTTGCGGATGGATGGTGAAAATATTGGCCTGAACAAGCGATTCTTAATTTACGATACCGACGATCAAATAAGCTTGATGAAGCAGATTATGAAGGCTCGCGACTTGACGGATAAAGATATTAAACCTCGAGCTGTACTTTCGGCTATTTCAAACGCTAAAAATGAGATGAGAAGTGCTGAGGATTTTTCGGCTTCGACTCGTGGCCCAAGAGAACAGAAAATAGCTGAGCTGTTTTTTGCTTACGAAAAAGCTTTGAAAGACGCTTCGGCGTTGGATTTTGACGATTTATTGATAAAAACTGTGGAATTATTGAGAAATAAGCCGGATATCCGTCATAAATGGCAGCAGCAATTCGAGCATATTTTGATTGACGAGTATCAGGACACGAATGCGGTGCAATATGCGCTAATTAAGCTGTTGGTTAATTCGCGTCGTAATTTATGCGTGGTTGGTGATGACGCTCAGTCGATTTATAGTTTTCGCGGGGCTGATTACACTAATATTCTCAATTTTGAGCGTGATTTTCCAGGTACGACGGTGGTTAAGTTGGAGCAAAATTATCGTTCGACTGGCGCGATTTTGAATATGGCGAATGCGCTGATTAGTCATAATATTCATAGAACTGATAAAAACTTATGGACGGCGAATGGTGACGGCGTTGAGCCGAAATTATGGCAGTTATACAATGAGTCTGAGGAGGCTTTGGCGATTGCGAATGAGATTCAGGCGCAAATTGCGAACGGCCGTCAATATGGTGACGTGGCGGTGTTGTACCGAACGAATGCGCAAAGTTACGCAATTGAGCGAGCCCTGCGTCAGAGCTATATTCCGTATAAAATTGTCGGCGGTCTGCGATTCTTAGATCGAGCGGTCGTTAAGGATTTATTGGCATATCTTCGATTGTTATATCAGCCGAGTGATCGAGTTAGTTTTTTGCGAATTGTGAATACGCCAAAACGTGGCGTTGGCGCGGTGAGTATTTCTAAGTTTTTGGACTGGAATGACGCGTCAGGGCGAGATATAATCAGTGGTTTGCTGATGGTTGAGGAGGCGGATACTTTGACGGCGCGTGCAAAACGTCCGTTGCTAGAGTTTGGTCAAAAACTGCACGATTTGCAGCAGGAAATTGACGGATCTCCAGCCGAACTGATTGAAAAAATTATGAAAAGTACTGGCTATGAAGATTTTATAAACGACGGAACGCCGCAAGCTGAGGAGCGAATGGAAAATATCGGCGTGCTTTTGTCAGAGGCGAAGGCTTACGTTGACGTGGCGACGTTTTTGGAAGAGATGGCTTTGATGTCTTCGACGGATAC
>UNSN01000011.1 GCA_900555675.1 Candidatus Saccharimonadota bacterium
ATAGTTAGCCCGCCGTAGAGCAACCAGCTCCGGCTAGGCCTCTGTCAGCGGGCTAACTATCACTTTAGAATTACACACTCTTCACCCAGAGTGTTTTTTAATTGGCTTAATAGGTTATCATTAGCATCCACCTTAAACGGCAGACGCATGGCTGATTTCTCTTTCTCGCCCAGCACCAAAACCACATCAGTCGTGCCAGCATTCTCGCCGCAAACAGACTTCATTTTCACTAACCGCGAATGGTCATTCGGGTCTTTAATATACACAAATAACTTTGAAGCGGGAATTTCTGGCGCAACATTAACAGGCGCCGAATGAGTTTTTGGCTGCGGTTTGGCGGCGTCATTCTTTACGGCAGACTTCGGAGAAGCTCCATTTTTCTGATTACGATAAGCTTCACGGCGCTCTTTTTTTACAGCAGAGCTAATTTTTGGCGCATCCATTTTACGGCCAGTAGACTCATAGCCATTGATATCGTTATCCGTAATCACAATAATGTCATCGGCAATTAGTTTACTTTCATTGCCTAAATTTCCGTCACGATCTCGAGCTGAATTTTTACCAGAAACTCGAATCACTGCGTCCTGAACCAGCTTAGCGCCAACTTTCTCATACAGATTTGGGAAAACAATTATTTCGCCCTCGCCGAATTTATCCTCAATTCCCACGAACGCCATTTTCGAACCGCTTTTTGTGACAATTGTGCGAACGGTGCTAATAATTCCCCCGACCGTCATCATTCGACTATCGTACTCAGGAACTAATTGCGTCAATGGTTGAGTTTGCTCGCTCAAATACGTTTCATATCTATCAAGCGGATGCGCCGAGATATACAACCCCAACAATTCTCGCTCCCACATCAAGCGCTCTTTATCATCGTGTTTCACAGGAGCCTTCTGGAGATGAAGAGTCGATTGGACACTCGCTGCATCATCGCCGCCCAGCATTCCAAACAAATTGGTCTGCCCGCTGGCGGCTTCTTTTTGGAGTTTGGACGCAAATGACGTAATGGAATCCAGATTGAAAAGCAAATCAGATCGATCGCCCATATCATCAAACGCACCAGACTTGATAAGCGACTCCCAGGCTTTCCTGTTGAATTTGCTGGTTGAAACGCGCCTAGCAAAATCCTCAACCGACGTAAACGGACCATCTTCGCGCGCCCGCAGGACTTCCTCGACCGCACCAACACCAACACCTTTCACCGCCGACATTCCGAAACGAATTTTATTCTCATTCGGCACCACAGCAAACTCAACGAATGATTCGTTTACGTCAGGACTCAGCACGCTAATTCCCATGTGCTTACACTCAGTGATTTCAATTGCCAGACGATCGGTGTCGTCATGGTCGCTAGTCATAAGTGCCGCCATAAACGCGTCAGGATAATGCGCCTTCAAATAAGCCGTCCAATAAGCAATCAAACCATAACAAGCGGCGTGCGACTTATTGAAACAATAGTTAGCGAATTCTTCCAGCTGAGCCCAGAAAGTTTCCGCAATTTCCTTAGTTGCGCCACCAACTTTAACCGCGCCCTCGACAAATTCAGGCTTAACCTTTTTCATCAAGTCAATTTTCTTCTTACCAACAGCCTTACGCAATGTGTCGGCCTGACCGCCAGTAAATCCGCACCATTCTTTAGAAATCTGCATAAACTGTTCCTGATAGACCAAAATTCCGTAAGTATTTTTCAGCGAGTTTTTCATTCCGGAATGCAAATAAGTTATTTCTTCCTCGCCGTGTTTACGCCTAATAAAACTGTCAATAAACTGCATTGGGCCCGGACGATAAAGAGCCACCATAGCAATAATATCTTCAAACGTAGTCGGCTTCAGCCCGCGCAAATATCGCTTCATTCCCGCCGATTCCAACTGGAATACGCCAGTCGTGTCGCCGCGCTGAAACAGCTCATAAGTCTTCTCGTCGTCAAGAGGCAACTCCGAAAGATTAATCTCTTTCTTGTAAGCTTTTCGGATAATCCTCATGGCGTTATTGATAATCGTAAGGTTCGAAAGTCCCAAAAAGTCCATCTTCAATAGACCCAACTCTTCAACCTCGCCCATCGGGAACTGAGTTGCCACCACGCCCTTTTGCGCCATTTCAAGCGGAATATAGTTAGCCAACGTATCTGGCGCAATCACCACACCGCAAGCATGAACGCCGTGGCTACGGATCGTCCCTTCCAGCTGAATTGCATAATCCAAAACTTCCTTCGCAGTCGGATTATTTTCATATTCATTCCGAAGATCTGCGTCTTCTTTAATACTCACAGACAATGGAATATGCCGCCCCTGGTTTGGTGGCGGAACTAACTTCGCCAAGCGGTCGCTCTCAGCGTACGGAACTTCCAAAACCCTGGCAACGTCACGCACTGCCATACGACCAAACATCTTGCCGAACGTTGCGATATTACTGACGTGATCCTCACCATATTTTTTCGCACAATATTCAATCACTTCGTCGCGGCGCGTATCCTGAATATCGACGTCGATGTCGGGCATAGAAATACGATCAGGATTAAGGAATCGCTCAAATAGCAAACCGTATTTTAGAGGATCAAGATCCGTAATGTTCAATGCATACGCAACAATTGAACCAGCCGCGCTACCACGCCCCGGACCAAAAACAATTCCTTGAGATTTTCCCCAGTTGATAAAATCCTGGACGATCAAGAAATAACCTTCATAGCCCATATTTCCCATCACACCAAGCTCCATTTCAGCGCGCTCACGAACTTCGTCAGACAGCTTCGGAATAATCTCGTCAGGATCCAACTTTTCAGCCTCCTCCTTCGAAGCTCCATTGTAACGTTGCAACAAACCTTGATATGTCAATCTAAGCAGATACGAATGCTCATTCTCGCCGTCTGGCAATGGATATTTTGGAATAAGAATTCGCCCAAGCTCAATCTCAACGTCGCAGCGATCAGCTATTTTTTTCGTGTTGCGAATAACTTCAGGGAATTTCTCACCCCAGTGATCGATAATATCGCGCGGATCCGTCAAGTGAAGCTCAAAATCCTTCAAGCTCATCCGCTTTTCATCACTGAGATACGAGCCCGTCCCAACACAAAGCAGAATCTCGTGCGCGTCTTGATATTCGTGCGTCAAATAGTGACCATCACAAGTCACCACCATTTCAATACCAAGCTCTTTTGAAAGCTTAATCAAGCCCTCGTTAATCTTCGCCTGCACATCCCAATGCGTATTTGATTTCGGGTGTCCGTGATCCTGTAGCTCCAAATAATAGCGATCGCCAAAAATTGACTTATACCACTTGGCAATATCACGAGCGCGATCATAATCATCCTCTTTCAGCGCCACGCCAATTTCACCGCTCGCACAACCGCTCAGAACAATCAGCCCCTCATTCAACTCCTCCAACAAATCATGGTCAATTCGCGGCTTATAATACATTCCCTCCAGATTGGCGCGCGTCGACAACTTCATCAAATTATGGAAGCCCGTGTTGTTCATCGCTAGCACGGTCAAGTGAAAACGCTGCTTGTCCTTACCTGGATCGCGGTCAAATCGCGAACGAGTCGCCACGTAAGTTTCAATTCCGATAATCGGCTTAATTCCCGCTTTTTTGGCGGTCTTGTAATAGTCCAAAATACCACTCATCGTGCCGTGATCAGTTACGGCGGCAGCCTCCATTCCGAGCTCCTTAACCTTATCGACCAAGTCATGAATCTTAGTCAATCCGTCCAGCACCGAGTGAAAAGTGTGATTATGAAGATGCACGAAATCTGACGGCTTCAAAGCCGCCGACGATGATTGTTCGCTTGTCCCCTCAGTCATTAATAACAATTATAGCACGCTATTGACGGCGTTGCATTGTCTCAATTAAGTGGTTGATAAAATCAGCCAACGGCGGGAAGATGTCGGCAAATTGCCCCAAAATCCAAATCAATATCGCAATCAATAACGTCGCACCCAAAGCACTTCCAAGGCCAAAGAAAATTCCGCGAACAAAATTCACCCAGTAGACCTGGTGGCGAGATTTATGAAAATCAAAAAACAAATCCTCCAAAATCGCCCGACGAGCGTCGTTTTCATTATCACGAACAATTTTCTTTGCCAACTTATTTGGTTGTTCTTTGGCTGACTTTTTCACTCTTTTTTACCTTCTTCTTTGAGAAAAATTTCGAGAAAAATCCGCTCTTTGAAGCGAAGCTTTTGGCTAGTTCCACGCCAATTGAAACCGTACTTACGATTCCATTTAAGTTAGCAATTCGCTGACTTATTACCTCCACGTTCTGCTGGGTTTGGCGAATTTGACGCGTTAATTTGATGATAGAAATTGTCATAGCGATCATCATGATGACAAAAATCACCATCAAAACCACTAGAATAATAAGCAATCCGTTCATGCTATTTATTATACATTATTTTAGGCGATCCGCCAGATGAGCACGTAATTTATCACCAAAATTAGGATCACGCAATCCAAAGTCAATCACCGTTTTTAGATATTCCAATTTGTCGCCAGTGTCATAATAAGTGCCGTTCGTAATCTCCACGCCGTAAAAATCAAATCCGTCGTCAATCATTTGCTGCATAATTGGCTGAATTGTAAACTCGCCGTTGCCGTCAAATTCTTCCTTGGCTTTGTCTAGATAGCCAAAAATTTCACCTGGAAGCAAATAACTGCTGACGCTCGCCAAATCTGACGGCGCGTTCTCCTTGCCCGGCTTTTCAACGATATTCGTCATTTTTATAACACCGTCTTTCACTACTTGACCGTTGACAACTCCATAACGATCAAATTCCGCGCCATCGGTGATTTTCTTACACGACAGAACCGCTCCGTCTAGGCTTTCTGACACCTCAATCATCTGCTTAAAACGGCTTGGACTAGCCGCGATAAAGTCATCCGCAAACGTGTAAATCACAGGCTCGTCATGATGAATCAAATGCGAAGCACAAGCCAAAGGCGTTGCGTTGCCGTACGGACCTTTTTGGCGAATATAAATAAAGTTCGCCATATCAGCCAAATTTTGCACCACGTCAATGAATGGCTGTTTTTTAGGACCGCCAGCGCGCAAATTAGCCAAAAGTTCCTCATTCGGCTCGTCAAAATGGTCCTCGATTGCTCGCTTATTCGCGCTACCGATAATGATGATATCTTTAATACCAGCCTCAACTAACTCCTCGACGACGTATTGAATAATCGGCTTATCAATCAGCGGCAACATTTCCTTTGGCATGGCTTTGGTTTGCGGCAAAAATCGCGTACCAAAACCGGCAGCGGCGATGATAGCTTTAGTTGGTTTTCTCATATTTCAGCTCCTATTCCCTATTATTTCAGCAATTCTAAAGTTTCTCGCGAATCAGTTTTTGCGCAAGGCTTGGATTGGCTTGCCCCTTAGACTTCTTCATGACTTGCCCAACCAAATAGCCAATAGCCTTATCTTTTCCAGCCTTGATATCTGCAATTGAAGCCGCCGAAGCTGGATCGTTCAGAACTTCGTCAACGATTGCAGCAATCGCCGATTCATCAGAAACCTGCAACAAATTCTTCTCTTCGGCAAGCTTACGCGGATTTTTTGCGCCAGCCAGAAGCTCATTGAATAACTCCTTCGCGTTCGTGCTGGAAACTTCAGACTTCTCTGTCATTTCAGCCAATTCTATCAAATCGTCAACCGCTACGCGCGTAGATTCATTATCCGTTTGCGAGTCATCCCCGTCAGAAGCCGTCAATGCACTCGCAAACCAATGCGCGACTCGCTTAGCGGAAGCCTCGCCAGACTTTTCCTGAACTTCCAATGTAATCTGGGCATAATCCTGATTAGACAAAAGCGAATTGATAACAGATTTATCCAAGTTTAGCGCGCTCCATTTTTCCCTATATTCACCCGGAAGCATCGGCACCTTGGATTGAATTTCATTAATCACCTCGTCAGTCAGCACAACTGGCGGAATATCTGGGTCTGGCATATAACGATAATCCTGCGCGTCCTCCTTTGACCTCTGAGAAATAGTTATTTGCTTGTCATCATTCCAGCCTCTGGTTTCCTGAACAACTTCTTCGCCACGTTCCAAAATATCGACTTGGCGTTTGAACTCATACTCAGCGGCTCGCTCGACACTGCGGAAGGAATTGAGATTCTTAATTTCTGCGCGCTTTCCAAGCTCTGTCGCACCCTTCTTTGCCACTGAAATATTAACATCAAATCGCATATTTCCGTGGTACAAATTGCCATAAGTTACACCCGCGTAAACCATCAATTTATGAAGTTCCGAAACGTAAGCTTTAGCCTCCTCAGCCGAATGCATGTCTGGCTCAGAAACAATCTCAATCAGCGGCGTGCCAGCGCGGTTAAGATCGACCAACGAATAGCCGTCGTGATGTGTCAATTTACCAGCATCTTCCTCCATGTGAGCATGGTCAATTCGCACACGTTTCAAAGAACCATCTTCTAGTGGTGCATCAACATATCCAGCCAAAATAATCGGATTATACATCTGTGAAGTCTGATAGCCCTTTGGCAAATCTGGATAAAAATAATGCTTTCGATCAAATCGGCTAACGTGCGCAATCGGCGAATTCAAGGCTTTTCCAGCGCGAACCGCCAACTCAACGGCGTGCTTGTTCAAAACTGGCAACATCCCCGGCAAACCAAAGTCAATCTGATGCGTCTTGCTATTCGGCTCAGCGTCACGAGCGTCATTATCGGCCGGGCTAAATAGCTTGGTTTTCGTCGCCAGCTGAACGTGGCATTCGATACCAATTGTCATTTCATAATCATCATATACACTCATTATAATGCTCCCAAATCTTTTAATGCCTGTTCAAAACTCGCCATAGCTCGACGAAAACTCTGCGCCGTTACCGTTACGTTGGTTTCGTGGGCAATTTGATTACGCAATTTATGTGCCGCCCAAAGCCCATTTTCATCGCTCCAATATCCCTTGCGAGATTTCATACGCTCGCCCATCGTTTCGCCAGCTACGCCGCAGTCGCGCATAGCTTTGTCCAGCAACTTGTCCGCCTTCATTATCGCCATCTGCATACTTTCCGATTTTCTGGTTTCGACATTGCGCAAAATTTGCCGCCAAACCCTCTGATACATTTCCCTGTCAATTTGACCGCGACCACGAGAAGTCAATTGAATAAAAATCATCAGCAAGGCGCCGATAATCAACGCCGCAACAACTATCGCGACTATTAATCCGTCCATCAAATCTTCTCCACTTCCGAAACTAGCTTCAGCAAGTTCTTATCCGACTTGTAATCGCCAATAAGCTGCACGCCAATTGGCAATCCTTCATCGCTATTTCCAGCCGGCGCGGCAACCGCAGGAAGTCCAGCCAAACTTGCCGGCACAGTCATGATGTCCGCCAAATACATTTTTATCGGATCGCTAGCATTTTCCCCAATCTTAAACGCAGGAGTCGGCGCAACCGGCATCAATAGCGCATCATATTCGGTAAATAACTTCTTAAATTCGTCAATCAACAACGTCCTGGCTTTTTGAGCCTGCATATAATAAGCATCGAAAAATCCGCTTGACAATACAAAACTTCCTATCATAATTCGTCGCTTATTCTCAGTCATGAAACCTTCATTTCGACTACGACCGTAAAGTTCCGCCAAAGTTTTTACCTCCGCTGCTCGATGGCCATATCGCACGCCGTCATATCGCGCCAAATTCGAAGACAATTCCGCCGGCACAATTATGTAATACATCGCCAGAGAATGTTGCATCATACTCAAATCCACTTCTTCAATTTCGTAGCCAAGCTGCTTCAATTTCTCCGCATAATCAAGCGTTTTTTGGCGAACTTCCGCGTCCACGTCATCAGTCATACACTGCTTGACCAGACCTATTTTTTTCTTTGCAAATTCTGGCTGATTATTCCAAAAATCAGGCAAAGTCGTCATATCTTTATCATCGCGACCAGCCATAATTTCCATCACCAAATCAGTGTCTTCTGCGTTCGTAGCAAAACAACCAATTGTGTCCGTACTTGATGCCATCGCCACTACGCCATAACGACTAACCGCTCCGTAAGTCGGCTTAATTCCAACCACTCCGTTAAAGCTGGCTGGCTGACGAATCGAACCGCCAGTATCCGTACCAAGCGCAAACGGAACCACGTCGAGTGCTGTAACTACCGCCGATCCACCAGATGACCCACCAGCAACTCGCGTTTCATCTGCAGCGTTCTTCGTTGGGCCAAATGCCGAGTTTTCAGTCGAACCACCGTGCGCAAAAGCATCCAAATTCGCTTTACCAATGCAAATCGCACCTTCCGCTTCCAATTTCTCAACAGCCGTCGCCTGCAATGGCGCATTAAAGTTTTCTAGCATTTTTGAAGCGGCAGTCGTTGGCGCACCAAACGCCAAAAAATTGTCCTTCACAACAAATGGCACGCCCGCCAATCGTCCAGAGACCTCGCCAGCATCAACTTTTTCTGCTCGCTCCAGTGCACGCTCTTCCGTCAAGCTAAGCAGCGCATTATATTCCTCAATTTCACGCGCTCGTCGCAACGCTTTTTTTACGTTCTCGACCGCGCTCTTGCCGATAAAATCACTAATCTTACTCATTACAATACCTGCGGAACTTTCACTTGGTTATTCTGTTTTTCTGGCGCCAAATCGAGCAATTTCTCAACAGGAATCTCCGCCTGAACTTCATCCTCGCGCCAAACATTGCTCAATCCTGTAACTTGATAAGTCGGCTCAACACCCGACACATCAAGCTCGCCCAACTGCTCAATATAGCCAATTATATTTTCCAAATCTTGGCGCAGTCCGTCGGTTTCGTCATCAGTCAATGCCAGACTACTCAAACTCGCCAAGTGCTGAATATCGCTGGTAGAAATAGTTATCATATCAATATTATACCACTAAAAAAGCCGCCCACTAAAGTGAGCGACTTTATTTTTCCAAGTTTTATTACATTGAGTAATCTTGGTAGTTCTTGTAGCGACTGTAGTCTGATGGAATAGTTTTTGCTGAGCTGCCCGTGTCGTGCGCTTTAACGGCAATTGTGATAGCGCCAGTCAATAGTACGACAGAAGAAGCCACAATCAACATCAAAGACAAAGCCTTTGACATGTTGCGTCCCTTGACAATTTGGCAAATGAAGTAAGCGCTAGTAGCAACAATTGCAAGAGCTAATGCGTATGGCAAGAATTCACCCAAGTACAAACTCTTATAGAATTCGCCGCCGTCACCAACGCCGATAAATAGTAATGAGTTGATCAAAATACTTACCAATCGAGCAACCAAGTCGACAGCTGGAATGATCAAAACAGCCAAACCGCCGTAAGTTACCAATTTGTAAGCTGTTCGCTTTGTGTAGCCTTCACGCTCCGGAACGGCTTTTGATACGCGTGAAAATAGGACTAGCGACAATACAGCCAAAAGTACAGCAAATACTGACGCTGCAACAATTCCCGTTCCCTGAGTTACCATTGATGGGGCAAAAAATCCGCCAACGCTTCTCAATAACATTGATGTTGAATTCGTCCACAAACCAAACACCTTAGTTATGATGTCAATCAGCAACATGATTGAAATAATCGCTGAGCCCATTGCCAAAGCGTATTCCAAAGTTAACATCTTTGCCTTGCCCTTATTTGGGTCTTCATATGCGTATTGTGGATATGCTTGATAAGCATTTGGTTGCATCGGCATTTCTGGTTGCGCGACGTTTGTTGGCTGTGGTTGTTCTTTTGTTGCCATAATCCCTCCTGATCTAATAATGTTTTTATTCTACATCGTATGGCGAATTTCTGCAATTAAATCACGCAGTTCTGCCGCTTTTTCAAATTCCAAATTAGCGCTATGTAGTTCCATTTGCGCCGTCAGATCTTTAATCAAAGCCGGATATTCGTCTTTTGGAATTTTCTTCAGGTTGAGCTTTGGCTTTTTATCAGATTCTTTTTGCGGAATAATCGAGCGCAAACCATCGTCAATTTCCTTCTGAATAGTTTGCGGCGTAATATTATGCTCTTCGTTATATTTCTGCTGGATCGCTCGACGTCGATTCGTTTCGTCAATTGCTCGACGCATACTATCCGTAACATTGTCGCCGTACATAATAACTCGACCATCAACGTGCCGCGCCGCCCGTCCAATCGTCTGAATTAGCGCCTGCTCACTACGCAAGAAACCTTCCTTGTCGGCGTCCATAATTGCCACCAAACTTACCTCCGGAAGGTCCAGACCTTCGCGCAATAGATTAATTCCAACCAGCACATCATACGTTCCAAGTCGCAAATCTTTCAGAATATCGCCACGCTCCAGCGTATCAATTTCGCTATGCAAATACGCCGTCTTCACGCCGTTTTCCGTCAAATAAGCGCTCAAATCCTCCGCCATTCGCTTGGTTAATGTCGTCACCAATACGCGATGACCTTTCGCAATCGTCTGGCGAATTTCCTCCATCAAATCATCGACTTGCCCATCGGTTGGTCGAACTTCAATCGGCGGATCAAGCAACCCAGTCGGCCGAATAAGCTGCTCAGTCGGCTTTGGCGAATGAGAAAGTTCATAATCTCCCGGTGTAGCGGAAACATAAATTGCCTGATGAATATGCTGATTGAACTCATCAAATCGAAGTGGGCGATTGTCCAATGCGCTCGGAAGACGAAAACCATGCTCAACCAAAACTTCTTTACGGGCGCGATCGCCGTTATACATTCCTCGAACTTGCGGCAATGTCATATGCGATTCGTCAACCAAAAGTAGCCAATCGTCCGGAAAATAATCAATCAAAGTCGCAGGCTGTTCGCCAGGTTCTCGATCGGTCAAATAGCGCGAATAATTCTCAATCCCCTTCACAAAACCAGTTTCCTTCAACATCTCCAAATCATATTTGGTACGCTGACTTAACCTTTGCGCCTCTAAAAATTTGCCGTTATCCTCAAACCATTTCAGCCGTTGATTAAACTCATTTTCAATCCCAATAATCGCCTTTTCAATTCGTTCACGTGGCGTCGAATAGTGGCTGGATGGGAAAATTGTCAATTGGTCCGGCCGATCCAAAATCTCGCCAGTCAAAGGATCAATCTTCGTCAGCCGCTCAATTTCATCGCCAAAGAATTCCACGCGAACCGCAGTATCTTGACCCGCTGGAAAAATATCCACGACATCGCCGCGCACCCGAAAAGTTCCTCGCGCAAAATCGACGTCATTGCGCTTATACTGAATGTCGGTTAGTAGACGGATAAACTTGTCCTGAACTCGGCGCTCACCAACGGTCAATTTAATAGCCATATCAGCGTAAGTTTCTGGCGAACCAATGCCATAAATACAACTCACACTCGCCACGATAATCACATCGCGGCGCGTAAGCAGCGCGGAAGTTGCCGCATGCCTAAGCCGATCAATTTCGTCGTTGATTTTCGAATCTTTCTCGATGTAAGTGTCGCTTGAAGCGATGTACGCTTCTGGCTGATAATAATCAAAATAGCTAACAAAATAATGGACTTCATTGTCCGGAAAAAATTCCTTAAACTCAGAAAAAAGTTGCGCCGCCAAAGTCTTATTATGCGCCAAAACCAGCGTCGGCACATTGCGCTTAGCGATAATATTCGCCATCGTAAACGTCTTACCTGAACCAGTCACACCCAGTAAAGTTTGCTCGCGCTGACCTTTTTCCAAACCATCGACTAACTGAGCAATTGCTCGCGGCTGGTCGCCAGTGGGCTGATATGAAGAAGAGAGGCGAAATTTATTCACCTCTCTATTTTACTATATTTATGAAAACTAGTCTTGGCCATAAGTTTGAGACGAGCCAGAAACTTCACATTTGCCGTCAACCAAGCGACTCGGAACCGACGCAGACTTCAAGTCTGAGCACGGCATGCCACCTTGCTGCGTGCCCGCAACAATTGCGATTTCGCCAGTGCCGTTCTTCGGCCCGATAATAGTATAAGCGTTCGTCAATCCATATACTGCCGCATATTTTCCGTATGCACGGTCAATGATTGGCTCATACGTAGAACCTTCGCGTTCTGGAATTGGCTGACCGACTTTAGACTTCAAAAACTTCTTCAAAGAGCTATCAATATCCAATTTATCAACATCACTTGCTGAAGTTAAACGAATACCCGTGCCGTCGCCTTTGGTTCGAAAATCTTTATACTCTTTCTTTGCCTCATTTGACGGCTCTTCGCCTTCACCACGCGTTTTTTCCAGTGAATCAGATGAGTCTTTCTTTGTTTGGCTGGTTTTTACTGAAGCGCTAGAACCCTTATCTTTATGCATAGCGCCAGCAATTATCCATGTCGCCATAGCTACGATAATTATACCCATAATAATCACCGCCGCGATCAGCCATTTATTAGCCGTTGATTTATTTTCCATAAAACCTCCATTTAGATTGTGCTTTGATTGTATATGATGGATTATTTGCCGTCAATGTATTGTAACCATAGGCATTTTATGATATAGTAATAAAGTTAAAATCATAAAATAAAAAGGATAATGATGACACCGAAAAATGTTTGTATTCCGCGCGAATTGCAACTTCAGGCTGCGATGTTCAGATTAGGAAAAGTCGATGACGAAATTCATGCCGGCTATGAAATTCTCCAAAAATATCATAAAACCGTAACTTTTTTTGGGTCGGCCAGGATAACTGAAGATAACGAATATTATCAAAAAGCCAAAGATTTAGCGTTTCAGCTAGCCAAAGAAGGCTACACAATTATCACCGGCGGCGGCGGCGGAATTATGGAAGCAGCAAACCGCGGCGCTATGGAAGCTGGCGGAAAATCAGTCGGATTCAACATTCGCTTGCCACACGAGCAATCATTGAACAACTACACGACAGATTCGTTCGCATTCACACACTTCGCACCACGAAAAATCGTCATGACGCTTCTGGCTGATGCGTACGTTTGTTTCCCTGGCGGATTCGGCACAATGGATGAAATTTGTGAGATTATTACATTAACACAAACTAAGAAGATGGCGCCAGTGCCAATTGTCTTGTTTGACAAAAAATTCTGGAGCAAATGGGATGATTTTGTTCGCGAAAATATGCTTCCAAATAAGCTGATCTCTGACGGCGATGAAAAAATCTACACAATTACCGAAGATATTCCAGAGGTGGTTAATTTAATTAAAAATCAGCGAACTTGTTGCGACCGATAATTATTTCTTAGGTTTCGGCTCAATCCAACAAATTCCACCCTGGCAGACCACTCGCTCTACGGTTGGATTGTACGTGCGCGGGTGGTTTTTATATCGACGCGTAATCTCAAATCCCAGACCTCGCTTACCATACGTTGTTTGCTGCTTCCCCAGAGGCAACTGGCAGTGATAATTATTTATAATGTCGATTGGATTAAACGAAATCACTTGACCATCAACGTCCAAAAGTACCCATTCAGAAGCCTTAAACGGCGCCCATTTGTCCACTTTCGGCGCAATAGCCATTAGTGATTGATAAATTTCTTCTGCCGTAGCGTTTGACGGATCCAGACCTAGAGATCGAATAATCGAGTGCGCTCTAGCTAATATCTCCGCAATCAATCGCACGTCACTATCATCCCTAGTCATTTGCCTGAGCTCGGTTAATGCTCGACGCTTTTTTACGTCACCGCCCAACAATTTTCCCAAATTTTGCGCCATTATAATTCCCTTTCTTGAATTGGCATAGCATGAAGCACCGTGCCGGCATATAAAATTCCAGCCTTTGCTCCAATTTTCATAACCACCGAACTAGCATTCGCGCTGCCCATAATCACAGAGTTTTTCAAATTGCCACTTCGCGCCCATTCGCTCAAAAATCCCGACGCAAACGCATCTCCAGCGCCAGTTCTGTCAATTGACGGCCTGTCGTCGTACATTAGCGCTCGCACGATGGTTTTTCCGTCGCTTGCAATTGAGCCGTTTACTCCGTCCGTCACCAAAACGACCGGAACTAATCTCAAGCCTCTTCTAACCAAGGCTTCTAAATCCTCGCCAGACACCAATTGCTGCATTTCCTCTTTATTAAGCGTCAAAACATCGACATCAGACAATAGTCCCAGCAATTTATCTTTTTGTGCAAGCTCTTTCTTTCCAGGATTAAAACAGATTTTCATATCGCGATGCTTGGCTTGTTGGAATAATTTGTGAAGCATCGGCATATTTCCCGCCAAAGTTGAAACGTATAGCCAATCCGCATCCTCTTCAGACAAATCAAAATCCGCCTCATGATAATGCGTCGAAGCGCCGCGGTATGTCAATATTGTTCGCTCGCCATTTGAAGCCAATAGTAACACCGAATATCCCGTGCTATATTTTGGCGAATACCTCACCAAATGCGTGTCAATATTTTCCTTATCCAAATCTGCAATTACCGCTTGCCCCGCTGGATCATGACCGATTGCTCCCATAAAACTAGCATAATGACCTTGCCTGGAAAACGTTACCGCAGCGTTTGTAGCGCCACCGCCAGTTGAAAAATGAATCTGGTTTACGTCAGCCTTTGCCCCCAAATCCAGTCGCGCAAAACAGTGTTCTGGACTTTCACAAACTGGCGTCAGTGCGTCTGATTGACTTAAAAATACGTCTTGAATTGCCGCACCAACGGTGATGATTTTCGCCATTAAACCACCGCCTTTCGCACGGAATTAAACGCCTTAATCTTCGACTCCACCACTTCCTGTACAGCGGCATAAACTGGCGGCATTAATTTAACGATAGCGTACTCATTTGGATTTTCTCGCAAGGTTTTCTCCAAAGTCGTTCGGAAAGCGTAACGCATATCAGAATTGATATTGATTTTAGAAACGCCAATTTTCGCAGCATCCTCAAAATAATGCAGCGGCGTTCCAGACCCACCGTGCAACGAAATCTGACAATGAATCGCCTCGCGAATGTCAGCCAACAAATCCAAATCCAACACTTTCGGAACTGGATATTTGCCATGCAAATTGCCAATCGCTGCTGCAAAAGTATCAATTCCAGTCGCCTCGACAAACGCACGCGCGCCTTCTGGAGTAGAAAAAGTCTTTTTTATTTCCTCATAATTTATATCTTCCGTATGAACATTTGAACTCCCGCCAAAATAATGCGGCTCAGATTCCACTAGCGCGCCGGTAAACTTGGCATATTCAACGACTTCACGAGTCTTCGCAATAATTTCCTCGTCTGAAGCGTTATGATTTGCCTGAGAAATGTCAATATGTATAAACTCGTACCCTGCGTCAATGGCTCGCTTACAACCCTCAACCGTCGGACCGTGGTCCAGATTCAAATACATTTCAATTCCGTACTCAGCCTTATAATTGTCCACCAAATCGCGAACGTTCTCTAGACCCATAGCCTTCACTTCGGCGTCAGAAACCTCAACCAACACTGGTGATTGGAGTTTTTGTGCTGCCCGCGCCACCGCAATCAGCGTCTCTTGATTGTCAATATTAAACGCCCCAACCGCAAAACGCTGCGCCCGTGTCCGCTGCATTAAATGACGCGCCCGCGTCGTGTTTTTCCGAATCTCTGAAATCGATAATCCCATACTGCCCCCTAAAATACTTATGGTAATTATATCAATTACCGCCCGCTATGCCAAGAGAATTGACATTATGTTGTTTTGGTGATAACATAAAATAACTTTTGCTCGGGGCTTTCCTAGGGGCAAAAGAGCCCTTTGGTCTTGAGCGTCAGGAGAGGAGAGGACAATGAGTCCCATCGTGCGAGCCGCTAAGCTAATGCTTAATGGCTTAGTCTTTATCACCCTGATTGCGTTCGCAATCTGGTGTGCGGCGTTTATCTATTTCTTCTTGGCCTATGGATTGTTCGAATCCTTGACATTCGCCATAGGAAGCGTGTCTCTTATCGCGATCATTTATGGGATGAAGCGCCACGGCCACCATAGGTGCGATCATAGGTGACACACACAACCCGTCAGGACTACCGCTTTGAGGTCTATTAGATCTTGGCAGTAGCTCCTGGCGGGCTTTTTACTGGAGAAAATTGACAACACTACAAACAATTGAATCGACATCCAAACCGTGCTTTTTCCACAATTCAGACATTTTACCAGACTCGCCAAATGTATCATTAACACCAATTCGCTTCATCTTCACAGGCAAATTCTCACTAAGAACTTCTGCCACGCTTGAGCCAAATCCGCCAGCGATCTGCCCCTCTTCCGCCGTAATGACGGCTTGGCATTTTTGAGCTGCATCAAGTACAGCATCCTCGTCCAATGGCTTAATCGTCGGAAAATGAATCACTTCCGCCTGAATGTCATATTCATTCGCGAGCTTTTCCGCCGCCAACAGTAATTGATAAGTCATCACGCCAGTTCCAAACAAAGCAACATCTTTACCGCGCCTCAACGTATAACTTTTTCCAATCTCAAAAGTAGATTGATTTAAGAATAACGGTGTTTTTTCTCTTGGCAATCTTACGTAATTCGGGCGTTTATCTCCAGCCATTGCCGCCGCTATTAACTTGGCCTCATTAGCATCACCGGGCGCCAAAACCACCATATTAGGCAAACTTCGCATCAGCGCGATATCTTCCAGCATTTGATGCGTCGCACCGTCCAGACCAACATTAAGCCCAGCATGAGAACCCACCAGCTTAACCGGCTGATTGTTCAGGCAAATAGTCGTTCGAATCTGCTCCCAATTGCGACCCGGACTAAACGTCGCATAACTGGCTGCAAACGGAACATTTCCCATAGCCGCCAGCCCAGACGCCACAGTAACCAAATTTTGCTCCGCCACACCAACTTCAATTGCCCGCGGTTTCCCGATTTCCTCATAAAACCCACCAAAGCCAACGCTCTCCATCAAATCCGCGCTCAGCGCCACCACCAAATTATTTTTCTTCGCAATATTCACCAAGCCTTCGCCAAAGCCCATCCGAATTGCCGCAAGCTCCGAATTCTGCCAATTCTCCATTAAGAAACTCATTCGCCGCCTCCTTCGCTCAATTGAGCAAGCGCCCGCTCCGCTTCCTCGGCGTTTGGAGATTTTCCGTGCCAACGGTAATCATATTCCATAAAATCAACGCCACAACCAGGAATTGTATGCGCGATTATCACGCTCGGCTGACGAGAATTCTTTGCCTTGTCAATCGCCTGAATTATTGCCAAATGATTATGTCCGTCAATTTCCTGCGCATCCCAGCCAAAACTTCGCCATTTGTCCGCCAAATCCCCTAGCGGCATTACCTTTTCCGTATCGCCACCAATCTGAATATTATTTCTATCAACAATCGCAATCAAATTCGACAGATCATATTTTTTCGCAAACATCGCCGCTTCCCAAATATTCCCTTCGTCAAGCTCGCCATCACCCAAACTGCAGTAAACGAATCGCTCAGAATTGCCGCCCAAATATTGCAACGAATACGCCATGCCGGCTGCCTGACTTAGACCGCAGCCCAGAGGACCGCTAGTCGTTTCAATTCCCGGTAAACTGCCGCGTTCTGGATGACCTTGAAGCTTGGAGCCAAATTTTCGCAAATTAGCCAGCTCTTTTTTATCGAAAAATCCTCGCTCCGCCAGCGTGGCATATAAAAGTGGTGCATAATGACCGTTGCTCATCACGAAAATATCCCGATCTTCCCAATTAGGATTCTCAGGATCTAATTGCATGGCGTGAAAATACAAAACCGCCATAACATCAGCAAACCCCAAGCAGCCAGCCGAATGACCCGAGCCAGCCGCCAATAATTCGCGAATGACAGACTTTCGTAATTGTTGCGATATTTTCTTCAATTTCGCTATTTGGTCGGCATTCATTAAAGCACGCTCGTTTTATTAATCTCCTGTTGCAATCTGGAGAAAATAGTGCGCGGATCTGACGATTTCTGAATAACGCCGCCAACGTTCAAAACGTTAACGCCGCCCTGAACCAAACTGTACGCATTATCTACCGCCACTCCGCCGTCCCAACCGATTTCAACACTAGGATTAATAGCCTTAATAAGTCGTATTTTTTCTAGTTGCATCAAACTAGCAGTTCCACCAAATCGCCCCAGCTCACCGCTAAAAATCATCACATGATCTGCAAGCTTTATCAATTCCTCAACCGTTCGCGGCACTGTCGGCTTTAGTAGCGCTAATCCCGCCATAATTCCAGCCTGGCGAATCTGCATAAGCGCGGTCTTCACATCTCCCGTCGCCTCCGCGTGAATAATAATCATATGCGGCCTTAAGGCTATCAACTTCGGAACGTATTCAGCAACATCATTAACCATCGCATGAATATCAATCATCCAACCCTCTGGCGCCCATAATTCTGAAATTCCAACAGTCAAAGTTGGAGCAAATTCGCCATCAGAAATGTCAATATGCACACGCTCAACAAGCCCGGTTATTTTATTAACCTGCTCTTTATATTGTTCGGCATTTTCCGCCAAAATTGCCGGTGCGATTACAGAATTACTCATGACAATTCATCCAATTGCGCATTACGCCTATTAAATCGCGGAGCATTCGCGTAAGGAGTGTTTAGCCACGTTTCCACAATTCCCTTCCACGCAGACTCATCATCTTCCAAAACTCGCGCTGGCAAACATAGGACATTCGAGTCGTTATCTTGGCGTGTCATTTTTGCCTCAAACGCATCCCAAATCACGCTGGCACGAATTCCCTTAAAGCGGTTCGCCGCCATGCACATTCCTTGACCGCCGCCGCAAATTAATATCGCACGCGGATCTTTGCTATCATCACCAATGACCTTCAACGCCGCCGCCTGCGCGAATTGCGGAAAATCGTCATCAGGATTTAATTCTACACCGCCGACGTCTTGAACGTCATAGCCATTTTTAACCAAATAGGCAAAAACTTTTTCTTTCAACATAAAGCCACGATGGTCAGATCCGAGGTAGATTTTCATAATTTTAGTATAAGCGTTTTCGGTGATTTTTGCAAGGAAAAGTTAGGTATTTTATCAGGGGTAGGGTGTAGCTATTTGACAAAGAGTATTGACATTT
>UNSN01000012.1 GCA_900555675.1 Candidatus Saccharimonadota bacterium
GCTATCATGCTTGAGATATTGTAACATAAGTCATATTTCAGCCGCACAAAACTAGCCTAAATATACTGTCGCGTTAAGTTTTGCTATAATATAATCCATGTCAAAGCCAAAAGCTAAAAAACCAGCCACACAGAATATTGTCAATCGTCGCGCACGGTTTGATTATGAACTTGGCGAAGAAATTGTAGCCGGCTTGGTTTTAACTGGGATGGAAGTGCGAGCCGCCAGAGAAGGACACGTCCAACTTAAAGGCTCATTTGTTAGCTTAAGAAACGGCGAATTGTGGCTAAATAACGCCAGCTTTTCACTGCGATTAAACGTTCGCGGAGAAGCAAATAGCCGCTCAGTCGACACTTCGGCGCGGAAATTATTGGTAAGTAAAAAACAATTGTCCAATTTTACAGAAGCCAAAAAACAGGGAATGACAATCGTCCCGACCAAATTGTTGACCAACGGAAAATTCATTAAAGTTGTAATTGCACTCGGAAAAGGTAAGAAAAATTACGACAAGCGCCAAACCATCAAACGTCGCGACCAAGACCGAGAAACAAGGCGGCTTATCTCTAATAGATAATCGCATTGACTACGAACCAGGCTCAGAATTTATTGATTTTCGCGCGCGTCAATTAGCTTTTCATAAAGCTTTTCAAGCTTCTTCACTTGACTGCGCTCCGTGAATTTATTAGCCAGCTTCTTACTTTCAGCGCTAAATTCCGCTTGTTTCTTCGGACTTTTTAGAATTGCAATTACTTTTTCCGCGACACTTTCTGGATTGTTCTCCGCAAAATAGCCATTGACTCCGTCCTTCACGACCTCTGAAACTTCCTTGTCAATAATAACAATCGGCTTTCCAGCGTGAGCAGCTTCGTGAAGAACCCAGCCCTGCGTATCCTTAAGCGAAGGAAAAGTAAACACATTCATCACTTTATACGCCACGCCCAAATCTTCTCGTGGCATAGCGCCAGTAAATATAATCCTATCCGCAAAATCCGTCTCGGCTGCCATTTTTTCCAAAGTCTTTCGATATTCAAAATCACCAACAAACAATAGCTTCGATTTCGGACGAGCTTCGGCAATAAACTCGCTAAACGCCTGAATCAAAATTGGCAAATTCTTTTCCTCGCCCAAACGCCCCACAAAGCCAAACACCTCATCTTTTTCATCAAGACCCCATTGCTCGCGAAATTCTGCAACTCGTTTTGCGCTTGCTCGCGGAAGAGCATTCACACCGTTTGGCATTAAAGTAACATCGTACGTGTAATCTTCAGTCTGCCAAGATTCCAATTGATCGCGGCTTTTACGCGACAGGGCAATCACCGCATCCGCCTTGCTGTATAAAATAGTTATGACGCGCTCAATAATATCTTTATTCCATTTCGTTACGCCATTACGCGGACGATATAATTTGGCAACTTCCAGCAAATCCTGTCCATTCAGTTTTACCGACAATGGAAAAACCACTCCCGCCAACGCCAAAACTCCCGGCAAAACCGCAGGATAATGATCGACGAATTCATATAGATCCGTGCAATGCTGGATAATCAAAGGAATATTATTTTTCTTTGCCGCCTTCACGCCCAATAGCCCAATTTGCGACGGCGTAAAAATATGAACGACGTCCAGATGCATATTAGCAATTTGGCGCTGCACCACAGGAGGGAAGAACACCGACGTGTCGTAATCATCAAAGAACGCGCCCGTAATTGAGCGGAAACGAATTATTCGACTATTTTCATCTTCGTGAAGGAGTTCGGCTTGCTTGGACGGATTAATAGACTTTGCTGGGCAAAAAACATAGACCTCATGCCCCAAAGCTTCCAGCTCGCGCTTTAATGATTCAACAACGTAAACGATACCATTAATGGACGGTCTGTAACTGTCCGTAAAAAGTCCTATCCTCATAATAGCCCCATTATACCATTTATATCAGCGATCGATAAAATTCAACCAATCGCTCAGCGCCAGCACTGCTGTCAAAACGTTTGGCAATCTTTTCTGCTAATAGACATTGTTGGCTATAAAATTTCTTATTTCGCCTCAGTTTATCTACTTGGGTAACAAAATCGCTATCAGACGAAGCCATTACCGCCCCATCTCTAAATGTTGTGTCATAATCAGAAATATCTCGCAAGACAACAGGTAATCCTGCGGCAGCGGCCTCAACAACAACCAAACCGAAGGTTTCCTGCTCGCTCGGCAATACAAATACATCGGCCGCACGGTAATAATCAGCAACATCGTCAAGCGGTATCACACCGGTAAATTTCAAATTCTTTGGCGGATTATTCATCATTCTTTGCATAGCACCATTCTCAGCCGCAATCACTCCAAACGGCACGCCGCCGACCCATACAAACTCCACATCAGGCATCTTTTCTGCCATATCAAAAAACACATCGACACGCTTACGTGGCTGCACTTGACCACTTCCAACAACCACAAAAGCATCATTGCTAATGCCAAGCTTTTGTCTAGCAGATTTCTTCTTCGCCGGTGAATTAGCATATTTTGCCGTATCTATAGTGTTGTATAGTACAGAAATTGGCTTCTTGACACCAATTTTTTCCAGTTCGTTCTTTGTATAATCAGATACCGCCAAGACCAAATCAGCTTTATTGTAAAACCATCGTAAATACGCGCGAGCAAGTGGCTCTAGCAACTTCGCACCCTTAATACTACCTATAAAAGAAGCTGGTACAACATGAGCAGACACAACCTTCTTTCCGCCAGATTGACGCATTTTTTTCATCGAATACAGTCCGGTAGTTTGCGCATGGACTATATCCGCATCTAACCGAGCCTTATTCACCGCAATATCAATATCATTACGATCTTTAAGCGCATTTGTCATCTCTACAAAGGCCGTATGCACACCGTGACCCTGAACGGTAAACTCGCTCTCAGAAATCATATCAACAATTAGTTTTTTATCGTCTTTCTTACTCATACCTACAGTATAGCAAATAATTATTCCGCCAATATCAATTCGGCAACCAGTTCTGGACTGTCCAACACCGACAAATGTCCCGTATCAAGCTCCACAAATTTATCAATTTTTACACCATCGGCGGCGTTTACGGGAAGCGAAATCTTATCCCGTCGCCCAACTATCAATCCCGTAAACTCACGCTCAGAAATAATAATTTTATTGCCCCGAGAAATGTCCCGCGCAATTTTCGATTGCTCCAAATATTGCCGCCGCGTTACTCGCGTATTTTTCGTCAGCCACCGTATCAAATCCACGACATTTTTCCGTCTATTATTCACCAAACACAGCCCACGAAACACCGAAAAATAATAGTTCAAATAGATATATTGATTCACTCGACGAGTGCGGTAAAAGAACGACGAGGAAATTCTCGATACGACCGAAGTTTTCATCGGAGGGCTAATGTACCAAATTTTCTGGCATTGCATTTTATTTGCCGCCAAACATCCAAGTGAATGGGCGACAACCTCGTCAATTGACACGCCTTTACCGCCAAAAGCCGGCATCAAATTCATCGCCCAATTTTCAACGTCGCTCATTTTCATATTTTTTATCAATTGACTTCTGCCATGAGAAGGCAAGTCAACAAACACCAAATTCGCATCATTTTTCAGGTAATAAGCCAGCGGAATCATTCCGTGAAAATCGCCACCAATGCCATGAATTAGCAAAATAGTTTTATCTGAGCCACCTTGATAAAAATAACAAGCAGTTTTCACGCCTCCGACATCCATGAAATCGCTTGATATTTTACCCAAAAACTTATCGTACATTGGTAGCATATTCATTAAATTATATCATCACGGTATAATAAAACTATGAAGCTTTTCTCTTGGAACGTAAACGGCATTCGTGCAGTTATAAATAAGGGTGAATTCGCGAAGTTTATTAACACGTACGATCCAGATATTTTATGCCTACAAGAAACCAAAGCCACACGAGATCAAGTTGAAATTGACCTGCCAAATTATCACGAACATTTCTATTCCGCCGCCAAAAAAGGCTATTCTGGTACGGCAATTTTCTCTAAAATCCCGCCCTTAAGCTGGCGCGACAGTTTTCCGCCGAACATCATTGAAAGGTTTGATTTAACGGGCGACGAGTACGGCAATCCAGCCGACGAAGGACGAATTATCACCGCCGAGTTTGACGATTTTTGGGTTGTCAATTGCTACACTCCGAACTCAAAAGGGGATTTGAGCCGATTGGATTTGCGATATAAAAAATGGGACAAGGCAGTGTTGGCTTATCTGGAAGAATTGGAATTGTCAAAGCCAGTCCTTTATTGCGGCGATATGAACGTAGCGCATCAGGAAATTGACTTGGCAAATCCGAAACCCAACATCGGCAAGCACGGCTTCACTGACGAAGAGCGGGAAGGTTTTCAGAACTATTTGGACGCTGGATTCATAGACACTTTCCGAGCGGCTTTCCCTGAAAAAACTGGCGCGTACACTTGGTGGACACATTGGGCGAATGCCAGGGCGCGAAATGTCGGTTGGCGGATTGACTATTGGCTAGCGTCGCGTGAAATTGCAAATCGCGTTACTAATCCGCAAATTCATCCAGAACAAATGGGCAGCGATCATTGTCCGGTGAGTATTGAGGTAAATTTGTAATGGATATGAAATTTTGGCAAAAACAAGAACCAGGGAAACCACTTTTTCCAGATGTCGAATGGAATAAGCCAGAGCGACGCGACCAAGCGGGAAAATTAGGAATCATCGGCGGCAACAAATTAGGCTTTTTGGCGGTGGCAGAAAGTTATCAAGAATCCCTTAAAACCGGCGTGGGCGAGGCTCGTGTTTTGCTGCCTGACGCCTTGAAAAAAAATGTTCCCGCGAATATGACCGACGTTTTATTCGCGCCAACGAACCAATCAGGAAGCCTGGCAAACGAAGCGCTCACTGAAACTTTGGCGCTGGAAAGATGGGCGGACGTATTGCTATTATGCGGCGACGCTGGACGAAATAGCCAAACGGCAATTGTCTACGAAGAATTGATCAAAAAGTCAGAAATTCCCGTCGTGCTGACGCGAGACGCGATTGACCTCGTGCAAAATAGTTTTCAGGAAATTCTGGACAATCCGCACGTGGTTTTCATAGCAAGTCTGGCGCAAGTCCAAAAAATATTCCGCGCAATTTTTTATCCAAAAATGATTACATTCAGCATTCAATTGTCACAGCTCGTCGAAGCGCTTCACAAATTCACCATCACATATCCAGTAACAATTTGCGTTTTTCATGCCGACAATTTAATAATCGCCCACAGCGGAGAAGTCGTCACCCAAAAATGGGACGCACCAATGGCAATTTGGCGAGGAACCGTCGGCGCTCGCGCCGCAAGCTACTTGATTTGGTCGCCGAAAGCGCCGCTAGCAGCAATCAGCACCGCTATTTGCAAAATATAGCTTCTTATAAATATCCGCTTGACATTACGTACAATTAGTTGTATTATACTAACAAGCTTTCACCCATGACTTGTCAAAGGGCGAAAGTAGCCCTTGGTCATGAGTGAAACACTTCTTAAGGAGTGATTTTATCATGCGAATTGGGTCTCTGTTCGTCATTGTCGTAGCGGTTATGACAATCGTCATAACTCCCGCCTTGATCGGGGCGGTAATCGGGATGCTAATCGCATTCCTGTTCGCCATAAACGTCACCCCCACAGCACTTATTGGAGCTCTGGGCGGTGCCTGCTCCGGGCTCGCGCTCCTGCTGAACGCAGGGCTGAATGGGAAAAAGGGACAGGGGCTGCAGTAAAGCCCACAGAAACAGCTCGCCTGGAAGGCTATAAAGCCTCGGCTAGTGCCTTTCTGCGGGCTGTTTTCTTTGCATAAAAAAAATCGCCCAAAATGGACGATTATCACCTGAAGCTGTCTCTGGTACCGCGGGCCGGACTTGAACCGGCACGAGCTATTGCTCACCAGATTTTGAGTCTAGCGCGTCTACCAATTCCGCCACCGCGGCACAAGAGAACGCTCCAAGCTACCGTATGATTGTAGCACAACTAACAATTTCTCACAAGCACGACTTTTATTTGATATCAATTTGACGTATAATAAAAGGAGTTATGTATCCGACGGATGATCAATCAAACGGTCGAGTGGGCATGCCGGTATCAGATCAGCGCCGATCTCTCACGCCGCCAACTCGCGACTCAGCAGCCTCGCGGAATGCCGCTGCTGATGTTATTCGTGGGCAGCTTGACGCTATTTATTCCAGATCGGAAGGACAGAATCCAGCGCCAGAAAAACCTCAGGCGCAACCATTTTCCGCTCAATTACAACCAAAACCCGAAGTCAGGTCAGAACAGCCCAAGGCACAAATAGCCAAACCTCAGCAAGGTTCAATAACACCACAACCAGAGCCGAAAAAGGACACCGTCAATCACGCTATGCGGACGACGCCAATTGCCCAAACTCAGATTCAGCCAGAGCCGCAAATTAGCAATTCCGCTTCCGCAAACCAAACCACTCAAACTCAAAATTCAGCCGTCCATACTCAAGTTTCAGCCGACCAATGGAAGCAATACCACAGCGCTTGGCAGAAATATTATCAGATGTATTACGAGCGTTACTACGCTGGCGACATTGCAGCAAAGAACCGTGAGATTTCCCGATTGACGAAGGAAAATCAGAATATCACGCCCGTAGTCAGCGTAGACGAGCCTCTGGATCCGCAAAAAGCAGCCATAAAAGAACTCCGCAGTCAAATTCAGCAAAAGGTTCGCGACTCCGCAAATAAGGTGAAAAAATCCCGGCATTTTGTTCCGGCGATTGCTGGATTATCGGTGTTATTAGTCTTCATGTTTTTGCAATATAACCGCGTCATTTTCGGCGCGGTCGCAGCTTACACAACACCTGGCGCAATTAACCCGCAAAACATCATCGTTGACGCCTCCACCGACGTAACTGTCGGACCCGAGCCTAGGATTATTATTCCAAAGATTAACGTTGACACGCCGGTCATTTACGGCGCCGCCAGCGACACGAAATCGCAATCAAAAGCCATGGAGAAGGGAGTAGCTCACTTTTCAATTCCTGGCGCCAGTGCCGTGCCAGGCGAAGTCGGAAATGCCGTATTTGCCGCCCACTCCAGTAACGACGCTTTTGCTGGTGGCGATTATAAATTCGTCTTTGCTCAGAATGAAAAGTTGGTCAAGGGCGACATTATTTACATGAATTACAACGGGAAACGCTACACTTATAAGGTAACTTCAACAGAAGTTGTTATGCCAACCGAGGTTTCAAAAGTTCAGATTAATACAGATAAGCCAATGTTGACGCTTGTAAGTTGCGTGCCTTTGGGAACCGCAGAAAAGCGACTTCTTATCTTCGCAGAACAAATCAGTCCAGACCCAAGCAAAGCTACCGCGACTTCAGAATCCAGCTCAAATCAACAACAAAGCAACAAATCAAATATCCCAGGAAAACCCGAGCCGACTTTGCTTGAGAAATTATTCGGCGGTCGATAAATTAGCTATTTAATTAAATAGCCCAACAGATCCATTGTCCATATTCATTTTACTCAGGACAATTTTTCCAGAAGCGTTGGTCGTCAATCCGTAAACGTATCGCTGGTTCGAGGACAAAACAGAATCCAAACCAGGCTTAACGCTTATCAACGTATGAGCGTTTGTGCCGTCAAATTCACGAATCTCCATTTTTCCCGACGCAGAAACGCTACGAATATAGAAGTTGTCAAGCCACTTCACTTCCTGTGCCACGCCGATATTAAACGCGCTCGACAGTTCTTTACGCTCCAAATCGTAAGTCTGCAATGTCGCGCCGCTTTGCGCCACGATAAATCGCCCAGCATTGTCTATCGTTATGTTCGCGGTCGCATTATCGGTTTTAATAATCTTCGCCGTTTTCAAGAACTCTTTTTGACGGTCCTTAGAATCCGAAATTTCGCCTCTGTAAATTGTCATATTTTTGCCATCAACCAAGACCACGGTGTCTTTATTGAAATAGCGAGAAATTCGAATTACTGGGGTAGAACCAGTAGTAAAAGTGCCAATCACAAACGGTTCTTTCCAATCTCGCTTCCAAATTCCTGCCACTTTTTTACCGTCAATAACAGCCAGGTAGGACAAACGATCGTCGCCGTAAAGCTTGAAAGATTCAACGCCAACTAAAATTGGACTGGAAATTGTCGAGCTATCAAGATCAACTCGTCTCAATTCGCCAGTTTCCTGCAAGGCGTAAGCCGTGTGCGCGCCAGTCCCCGCAAAGCCGATTTGCTTAATTCCAAAACCGGTCATCGCCGTTACGTCAATAATTTTCTCTGGATTTTCTCTATCAAAAACCAACCACTGCACGCCCGTAGCATTATTTTCCGTTGGATACGAATGTTTCACTAGCGCGTAACGAGAATCGCGGTCCCACTCCGACACAGTAAACGTATGATTGTCAGAAGACAGGGAATAGCCAGCCAAAACGCTCGTGCTTAATGCGTGTTCCGTGAATTTTTCCTTATCTTTGTTCGTGTCGCGAATGTCGCCAATTGTCAAAATCGGAGTTTTATCTTTAACACCAAATCCCATCAAGAAATTACCAGCTGGCGACAGAGAAACGGATTGCAATGAGTCAAACGTTTTCACCTCGGTGGTTTCGCGTTTGGTCGGAATCAGTCTGGCGTAATTCAAATTCGTAACAGTATCAGACTTGATATTCAACGTTTTTTGCCACGGTTCGTATTTATCCAATTTCATCGAAAAAGTGTGTTTGCCAGGAAGAACGGTGCTTTTCGTTGGAGTGCGGCGCAGCTCCATATCGTCAACATAAACCAGCGCCCCGCCAGGATGTGATTCATATTGGACAAGTCCAGTCTGTTGCAATTCTTTCGTATTTGGATCAAACGTATAGCCGAGCATTCTAAACGTCAAAAACGTAAGAAGAATTATAAGTGATAATGTCATCAGCGTATACACAAAGGTCCGCCGTGCGAGCTCTTTAGTGCGATTCTTTTTCTGGTACATAATTACGGAAATTATAACATATTTTTACACTTGAAAAAACCTTAGGCGATTTGTACTATAATATATAGGAATAAACATTAGGGGGATTAATGGCAAGTAAAAACTACGTGGTTATCAATGGACGAGCTTACAACACTATTACCGGAATGGTAATGGATGATATTAAGATTGAAAAATCTGAAATAGAAAAAGGACAATCAATCAGTAAGCGCGGCACGTCTGTATCAAATATTCACGCCGCACACGTTCAAAAATCCAGCACATTGAATCGTCGGCACGTTAAAATGCCACAGCGTACGCCATTGGCTGCCAAACCCCAGAAAGCTCGCGTCGACGTGAAGCAACATGTCGCCGTGAAGAAGTTTTCTGCGCCAATTGCCAGCAAGCCAGCTCCTCAGAAAATTACTATTAACCGTCCAGCCGAAACTCACCCCGTCACTCGTCGCGCCCAACAAAAACCTCTTAGCGTTAACACTAAAATGAGAAAAGAACGCCAGCCTCTGACCATGAATAACAATCCGCTTGTCGCCGTCGCTCCGCAAAAAATAGAAAAACCAGTCGCAAAAACCGCTCATCAATTGAAAAATGAAGCGATTGAGAAAGCTTTGTCGAATGAGATTATCAGCAATAAAAAAGCACGTCGACGCCAGAAAAAGGGCGGCGCCTTACGTTGGTTGAATACGTTTTCTGTTGGTTTTGCGGTAATGCTACTCGGTGGCTATTTAACATACCTGAGTATGCCAAATATCTCCATAAAAATGGCAGCCGTTCAATCAGGAATTGACGCCAAATATCCAGGCTACAAGCCAGACGGCTACGCACTGAATGGACCCATCAAATTCAAATCGGGCGAGGTCTCTATGAAATATGCCTACGCCGACGGAAGTTCAGGGTACACCATAACCCAGCAAAAAAGCGGTTGGAATTCGTCAGCAGTGAAAGAATTTTTCTCTGAAAAACACAAGAATCCAAACACCACAATGATCGACGGATTGACAATTTACAGCGGCGGAAAAGAAGCAGCTTGGGTGAACGGCGGAATCCTATATCAAATCAGTGGCGACGCAAACCTCTCAAGTAGCCAAATTGAAAAAATTGCCACTAGTCTGTAACTCATCAGATAACGTGCTATAATTTACTCATGACTATTAGAACTCGTTTTGCGCCAAGTCCGACTGGCTATATTCACTTAGGCAACGTTCGCACCGCGCTATACACATACCTTGTTGCCAGGGCGCATCAGGGAGATTTCATCTTACGCATCGAAGATACGGACCAAGCTCGGTTCGTCGAAGGTGCGGAAGAAATGATTTTGGAAACCTTAAATTGGCTAGGGCTAAATTGGGATGAAGGACCAACTCTTAACAATCCAAAAGAAGAGTCTGGCAATTTTGGTCCATATCACCAGACAGATCGCCGTGATATTTACATAAAGTGGGCAAAGAAAATGATTAGCGAAGGGCTAGCTTACGCCGATCCGTACACGCCTGAAGAAGTGCAAGTTTTCCGCGACAAAGCCAAAGCTGAAAAACGAGCATTTTTATATCGCGACCATCGTCCAAAAGATCCGCCAGAGTGGCAACTTGGAATGCCACTGCGCTTCAAAGTTCCAGAAATTAAGCGATATTCTTGGACGGACGCCGTTATGGGCGAATTGTCGGCCGGCCCAGAAGCTTTGGATGATTTCATTCTGATCAAAGCGGATGGCCTGCCAACCTATAATTTTGCGCACATCATTGACGATTTTGAGATGCAAGTTACGCACGTGATTCGCGGCTCGGAATATATTGCCAGCACGCCTAAATATCTGTCGCTTTACGAAGCGCTTAAAATTACGCCACCAACTCTGGCGCACGTGCCACATATTATGGCGCCATCGGGAAATAAAAAACTTGGCAAACGGGACGGCGCTAAAAGCGTAACTGAGTATCGATCAGAGGGAATTTTGCCAGAAGCGATGCTTAATTTCTTAGCGCAACTTGGGTGGAATGACGGCACGGAGCAAGAAATTTTCAGTAAAGCCGAATTAATTGAAAAGTTCTCGCTTGATCGCGTTCAAAAATCTGGCGCGCGATTTGACGAACAACGACTCATTTGGCTTAACGGTCAATGGATTCGATCGCTTAGCTTGGACGATCTTTATTCTCGCTGCCAATCATTCTGGGGCGAAGAAGCCAAAAACGCCGATGAATCTTACAAAAAGCGCGTTCTGGAATTGGCGCAAGATCGCTTGAAGACATTGCAAGATTTGCCAAAATTAACAAGCTATTTCTTCGTCGAGCCTGAAATTGACACGGAATTAATTGACGGAAACAAACAACTTCGCAAATTGACCGACGACGAACGACGAGATTTATTGTCAATTGCTCGCCAAGAATTCGAGAAAATTACAGATTGGACGCCAGAAACAATTCAGAATTGCCTTAATCAATTACTGGAAACGACGGGGCAGAGGCCGGGGATTTTGTTTAGTCTGGTGAGAATTGTGACGACGTGGGCGCCGTTTAGCCCGCAGCTTAACGACACGCTGGCACTAATTGGCAAGGAAAAAACTCTGCAAAGAATCGATAATTATCTACAAAAATAGTTTATTCGTGCGCCGAAAATGCTATACTAAGCATAAGCATGAATGTTGAAAAAATAAATAAATCAGGACAAAAAAAGAACGCTCGCTGGGAGTCGTTCAAAGAATGGGTAAAAAAGCACATTCTGGCAATTGTGCTCGTGGTGAGCGCAGCGGTTATTGCTGGAGTTTTCATAATTGCAATTCATTCCATAAAATACGAGCAGACCGCTAGCGTGGAGCTGAAATTGCCAACTAAAAAACCCGCGCCAAAGAAGTTTTATTCGCCGCTGACTGGCGTGGAAATCGCGAACGAAGCCGCCGCAAAGCTGCCTGTAACTGGCGTGATGATTGAGAATAGTCCAGCCGCCAGACCGCAGTCAGGACTGAAGAAAGCTGGGGTGGTTTATGAAGCTGTGGCGGAAGGCGGAATAACTAGGTTTTTGGCTCTGTACCAGGGAGAGAAACCTGCGTTGATCGGTCCAGTGCGAAGCTTAAGATTGTACTATTTGAGCTGGGCGGCGCCATATAAAGCATCAATCGCACACGTTGGCGGAAGTCCCAATGCTTTATCTCAAGTCAGAAACGGCAATTATCGCGACATCGACCAGTTCTTTAACGACGGATCATATTGGCGATCTCGCGACCGCTACGCGCCGCATAACGTCTATACTTCAGGAGAAAAACTTGACCAATTAAACAGCGCAAAAGGTTATAACAATTCCGAGTTCACCAGCTTCGCGCGAGCAGACGGCAAGCCTGTCGAATCGCCAAACGCCACATCTGTAAGCATAAACCTCAGCGGCTCACTCTACAACACTTCATACGCCTACGACAAGGCGTCGAATTCTTACCTCAGGAGCATGGCTGGCGCGCCACATACTGATAGAGAGGATGGGCAAATTGCCCCAAATACTGTCGTAGCTATGGAAGTTGGCGTTGAAGCTCGGGCTCAAAATTACGATGGCTACGAAGACATCAAAACGACAGGATCCGGCAAAGCTTACATTTTCCAAAACGGCACAGTCGCCACCGCCACTTGGTCAAAAGCGGACATAAATTCGCCGCTTAAATTGACAGACGAATCTGGAAAAGACGTTGCCTTAAATCGCGGGCAAACATGGATTGCAGCCTTCACACCAGGAAGGGGAAGTGTTTCATGGCAATAGATCCGGCATCTAAAACCCTACGCGAGTACAAACAATATTATTACCGAAAAGTCATATTAGTCCTATTATCAGCGAGCGCCTGCATTATATTAGGACTGGGAATCGCGCTCCATTTTACGGCAATTTCCATATTCCAGCTAAATTTCTGGATTATCATTTTAATTACTGCTATTTTACAAATCCTATTTTCAATTTCTATCGTTAAAATCATCGCTGCACCGCTTAATAAAATTCTGGCGGCGCTTTCTCATAAAATTGGCGAACCGACAACCGACACTCCGCCAAACCCCAACGATAAACGCTACGAAAAAACCGGATTTAAGACGGCACTTCAGGCAATTTATGGCGATTATCAACCAGAGCAAAAATCAGCTAACGACAACGACAAACCAAAAATCCCGCTCACTCAAGCCCTGAATCAAGCCAGTACCGGCGTCGTGATTCTTAATTCCAACCAGAAAATTATCTTCGCCAATTCCGCCGCCCCGATTTCCAGGAACGCAAAAGGTGAGGATTTTCTGGCGCTTGATTTTCTAAACGAACCAAGCATTTCCGATTGGCTTCACGAAATCTCCAATGAGAAAATTAAAGCCGAGCGCCGTTGGCAACGCATTAGTACCAACCCCGACATCATCCAAAAAACGCGGATTTTTGATATCGTGGCTTCATTTGAGAAAGGCGCCGCCGCCGAAACTGTCATTTTTCTCATCGACAAGTCTAAAGGATATTTGCCAGAAGAAGAGGACCTAAATTTCATCTCATTTGCCGCCCATGAACTTCGCGGACCGATTACAGTCATTCGTGGATACCTGGACATCATCAACGAAGAGTTTGCTGGACGCTTGCAGGGCGATGAAAGGCAACTTCTTGATAGGTTGGTCGTTTCGTCCAATCGCTTGTCTAGCTACATTGACAATATTCTTAACGTCGCCAGATATGATAGACATCACTTGAAGGTTTATCTGCTGGAAGACACTGTCGCTAATATTTACGCCTCGATCGCCGATGATATGCAGCTTCGTGCCTCAACTCAACACAGAATGCTCAGCGTCAATATTCCAGATGATCTGCCGACAGTAGCCGCTGATCACGGAAGTATCGGGGAAGTGATTGGTAATCTAATTGACAATGCCATTAAATACAGCTTTGAGGGCGGGTCCGTAACCGTTTCCGCGGAGAAAAAAGGCGACTTCGTGGAAGTGTCCGTCGCTGATAATGGAATTGGAATGCCGGCGAATGTCGTGGACAATTTGTTCCATAAATTCTACCGATCGCACAGATCACGCGAGGCTGTAGCTGGGACGGGAATTGGGCTTTACATTTGCAAAGCTTTTGTCGAATCTCACGGCGGCTCGATAATCGCTCGATCCCGCGAAAACGAAGGCTCGGTCTTCTCGTTCACTTTGCCAATTTATGCTACAGTTAAAGACAAATTGCTAGAAGACGGGCAATTAAATAATCAATTGATACGAAAGGGTGGCGGCTGGATAAAAAATCACGCTATGTATAAGGGCTAGGAGGAATTATGATAAAGACAATTTTATGCGTGGAAGATGACCGATTTATTGGCGAAATGTACGTCAGAAGTTTGCAAAAAGCGGGATATGACGTGACGTGGGTAGTCGACGGAAATGACGGGCTAGTGGCGGCGCGCAACCAGAACTTTGACTTGATAATCTTAGATTTGATGTTACCAGAGCAACGCGGTGACCAGATTTTAGACGCACTGAGAAACAACAATGTCGATTTGGTTCCGAATAGCAAGATTTTGATTATGACCAATTTTGAGCAGGACGAAGCTTCGCGTAAATCCGTTATGAGTCGCGTCGACGGATATCTGATTAAAGCCGACATTACGCCGCGGAATTTGATAGATGTCGTTAAGCAGATGAGTAGCGATAATCTTTAATTCTGCACATAGTCAGCTTAACTATATATTTTTCCAGTACTTCGGAAATATAGATATAAACTGATCCAGTTTTTCTATAACAAGCGGCAAAGCCTCTTCAGATTCTTTATCATCGGCAGGATCTTTATCTATACGATAACGTACAAGCTTCATGCAAGCATCGTCCCTGTTATGCCATATCAATTCACCAACTTCAGACTCGATTTTATCTTTATGTTTGTAGATATTATCAAAAATTAGCCTATTTTGCGCGTCCGAATCCTTACCTCCGTAAATATATAACTCTATATAAATACACTTTTCTCTAGTGTTAGCTAACACGTTAAAATGAGCCTTGCCACCATATCTGATCGTATACCAATGTTGAGGTCGAGGTTTTTGCCAGCTACGGACCTTCTTAGAATGCTCCAGTCCATAATCTCGCACCATCTCAAAAAATCTTTGTTGCCGTAGCTTTACTTCGGATATACTGCTATTGCTATTATTCTGGCTGCGCACAACCTTTGTCCATTCGTTAGGACTTTCAACAACCAAAAAGTGCGGGGCTGGCTTGGAATCGCCGATTTTATACGCCTCAAGCTCAACCAAAAAGAAATTAATCTTATCAGAAGAATTAAAATTCAACCACTCGACAGCCTGCCTATGTTCATCACGAATATTACTTGCAATCCATATGATTGTTTCAGCGCCAATCCCAGCCGCGTAAGTAATACACTTGCCAAGATGATCGTGATCTGTACGCTCTAATTGATTTTCAATTATAATCGCCCTATCAGAGTAATCAGCCGTAACTATATCCGCATTAAAATCGCCGACACCAACTTCGGTTTTTATGTTTTCCGTGTTGAATTCTATTCCTAAGGCGTCGCCTAACAAAGATAAATTATCTGGATGAGCCAGCCATGGAGTAAACGACAAAGCTTCGTGCTCCCATATTTTTCTGATATTTACCTTTTCTAGCTTGCCTAAAGATTGAACCACAAAAACTCTCCCCAATTTACTATTTCGCCTATTATACCACAGCTCAGTAAAAGCTATCAGTTGCCTTCAAATTAGAAAAAAGAGCCCTTCTATGGACTCCCACGGTGTCTCACATACAACGCTCACCATCTTTAGCGATAAATTGCTTATTGCTTCAAATATCCCCAGAGACACCATCCGAAGATATAGCGCAAAGCTTTCTTTTATTAATAAACATAACTGAGTAGCTGCGTTGTATCAAATAGCGCAATTTATAACCTACCCGCCCTAAAGGTTGCCCTTGCGCATCCTTTTGACCGCACACCACAATTAAAGTAAAATTTATAGTATGCCTCATATACACAACCAGCCTGGCCAGCACGATATATGTGTTAGCGGATATATCGTGAAAATAACAGAGAGTGCTGAACCTCGGATTATTTTACATAAGCACCGCAAGCTAAACAAGTTATTGCAGTTTGGTGGGCATGTCGAGCTGGACGAGACACCGTGGCAAGCAGTCTTGCGGGAAATAGCCGAAGAATCTGGCTACGACAAAAACCAGCTGAAACTGTTGCAACCGAGTTACAATAGACTTGCTTCATTGCCTGGAGTGAAACTGCATCCTCAACCGATCGCGATTCACACATATCCTGCTGGTGGCGGGCATTATCACACGGACATAAGTTATGCGTTTATTACTTCGGAAAATCCGATGCATGATATAGCTAGCGGCGAATCCAACAACATTAACCTCTTTAGCTTGAGAGATTTAAAGAAGCTTACATCAAAACAAATATATGACAACGCCAAAACCATCGCTATATATACTCTGACCACAGTGGTTGAGGAATGGGACGAAGTGGATTTGTTACTTTATAAACTCTAGGCCGTCCCTAGTTATGAGGCCATACAGATCGTCAACTAGACCATCTACGTACGGTTTGTAGTATGTGTCTATACGAAAAGTTGAAGAATATTGAGAATTGAAGCATACTACTTCACAAATTAAAAAAACACCTTCATGTAGATGTTTTTTAATAAGTTAACTATTCTTGGTGACCCCACCGGGAATCGAACCCGGGTTGCCAGGATGAGAACCTGGTGTCCTAACCGCTAGACGATAGGGCCGCAACTCCATGGATTATACCATGAAAAGGGAAGGCTTGTCTACTTTTTCTCTATGTCAGACGTCGACTTTTTATAGTAAGACAGCATAGCCCAAGAGCTATATATTAAAACGACCAGAGAAATAACAATAGGAGAGAAATATAAATTGATCATACCAATAGTCGATAAGACTTTTACGATGAATACGTCTTTATTGGCGATGAGGAAAAATAGCCCGAATCGTAAAAAGATGACTAATACATAAAATATAACCGTCGCACACCCAATGGTAGTCAAGACTTTTGAAACTTTATCAGTAATCCAATATCGTCCAGTTTTATACCAATAGATTGAAATGCAAGCGAGTATAATCGCATACGCCCCTAAGATATGGCCCAAAGGACCAATGAACAACTTAAATATATCAGACGTGGCACCAATAAGGTTCGCCGAAATGAGACAAATTATCACAAAGACCACAGTTCGCTTGAAAGCTGAGTTGCTTTGGTCGTTGTGCTGAACATTATTCATGTAATCACTATACCATATTTATCGCTTGAGATTTTTCTGAAAATTCGCCATAATAAAAGCATGAAAAAGGGCGGGATTTACTTTAAGCCTCACGCAATTTCCAGATTTTGGTTAAGACGGTTGTGTGAAGTGGCATTACTGAGTTGTTTCACGATCATTCTTTTATATGCATGGGCACGATTCATACCGACCGGCTATCAACTACCAATAGGATTATCGGTCTCAGATTTGGCAGCTGGCGTGGCAGGAATCGGCAGCTTAATTGTGCTGATTTTATGTTTTTGGCTTCCCAGAAAACACGAAACTGAAATCGGAATTTTCGTATATTTGTTAACCGTCGCTGTCGCCGTAACCACCATAATTACCAGCGGCGGAGTCGTTTCGCCATTCCTGGTTATGTGGATTATCGTGGCAATTTTCGCAGGATTTTTCGGCGCAATAATCTTAGGAATGATGGGACTTTTGGTTATTTTGCAGATTATAGCCACCAGCGTTCAACAGGGAATAAACATACAATTCATCATCGGCTACCTATTCTTCGGATTTTTGCCTTTGATTTTCAGCCTTGTTTTATGGATTCGCCGCCAAAAAACTGATGACAATACATCCAATCTGGAGAATAGACTTTCCGCGGTCGAGAACAAATCTGACGTAGTGATTAATGCCATCGACGACGGTGTTTTAGCGATCTCCAAAGACGGCAACATCGAACTGATAAATCCATCCGCCCAACAAATCATCGGCTGGGACCAAGGCGACGCTCTCGGACTTAATTGGAAAAGCGTCTTAAAACTCGTTACCTCAGACGGAAAAGACGTAGAGGACCTCGAGAATCCAATAGCCCAATCTTTATCAAAAAACCAGCCAACACACAACGATAAATTATTCCTATTGACCAGCTCTGAAAAACGCATTTTAGTGTCAATCGTCAGCTCTCCAGTCGGCACGGACGGCGAAGGAATCATTGTAGTTTTCCGCGACATCACCAAGGAAAAAGCCGAGGAGCGCGAGCAAGCCGAGTTTATTTCCACCGCCAGCCACGAGATGCGTACGCCAGTTGCGTCAATTGAGGGCTATTTGGGTCTGGCGTTAAATCCAGCCACCGCTCACATCGACGAGAAAGCCCGCGATTTCATTACCAAAGCCCACGAATCGGCGCAACATCTGGGACGATTATTCCAAGATCTTCTTGATATCAGCAAAGTCGAAGATGGGCGAATGAAAAACAACCCGAAAGTCATCAACGTAAACGAATTTTTGAAGGATATTTTTGATGGTTTGGCGACAAAAGCTAGCGAAAAGCAGCTCAATTACATCTTTATGCCAGACATCGTTGGCGAGAGTAAAGAGAAGTCATTGCAGCCGATTTTTTATGCCAATATTGACCCTGATCATTTTCGGGAAGTTGTTAGCAACTTGATTGAAAATGCCATCAAATACACACCGTCGGGCGAAGTTGTCGTCAATGTTACCGGCGACGATAAGCAGATTTCCGTAAGCGTAAAAGACAGCGGTATTGGCATTCCCGCCGAAGATATTCCACATTTATTCCAGAAATTTTATCGGGTGGACAATTCTGACACGCGAGAAATTGGCGGAACTGGCTTGGGGCTATATTTGAG
>UNSN01000013.1 GCA_900555675.1 Candidatus Saccharimonadota bacterium
ATTTCCCGCTCTTCTGGTTCGGCCAAATCTGGACGGTTGTTATCGCGGTAGATTTTAGCCGATTCGTTGCGTTTTTTGACTTCGCGAGCAACGACTTTTTCGATTTCTTCATCGCTCAAGCCTTCATCGCGCTTACCTAGCTTAACCTCTTCATCCAGAATTGCTGCCGTCAGATTACGCAGCGTCTCGCCAACAAAACGATCGCCGCTAAGTAAAGCGGCTTTCATTTCATCTTTAATTCGCGCCTTCAGCGCCATTGGCTAGCGAACTCCCAAACGCAACTTCTGCGTCTTTTCCGCCTTGCGCATACGGCGAACAATTGCCCTGCTGCGCCGTACTGTTTTGCTAATCGGTTTTTCAAAGCGCATTGACGCTCTGGCTTTCTGCATCACGCCGCTTTGCAAAAGCCGGCGGTTAAAACGGCGAAGAACGTTTTCATTCGCCTCTTTCTCGTCTTTACGTGTAACTCGTACCATATCGTTATGCATTATATCAGATGAGGAATACTTTTGCAAAGCAAAATTTTACCCGGCCAAGTATCAATCCAGCAAAATAACATGCAGCAACCGCCCCTCAACCGTTCGTACTCCCTGCCACTCATTGACAGTTGACTGGAACCACACCACCACCTCGTCGCCTGGCTCGCGGAAGAATTCCTCTGGCGCGTTGAACGCCAGCATCTGCAACACTTTACCGTTTTTATCACGCAGCGCTAATTTAACGTGTTGCCCGTCCGCGCCCATTCGTCGCATGCTCAAAACTGATGCCCTGGTAATTTTTAGCACTGGTTCGGGATTACCATTGCCAAATGGCTCCATCTTCGCCAAATTTTCTATCAATTCTTCAGTAATTTCCGAAAAATCATCAATTTCTACATCAGCTCGCGGCAGCAAATATCGCTCTTGGTTTGTTAATTGCAGCGAATCATAAAACTCATTCACCCGCCTACGAAAATCGTCAATTCTCTCAGTTGCCAACGTCACGCCAGCCGCCGCTCCATGACCGCCGCCTTTAATAATGATGTCGTCAGCTGCGCGAACCGCGTCAGCTGCGGAAAAATCACCAAAACTTCGCGCCGAACCCGTAGCCTCGTCGCCACGCTCGCCAATTATAAAAACTGGCTTTTTGTATTTCTCAACCAACTTTGACGCCACAATTCCGATAACCCCGTGATTCCAATTGCCACTATTCACTACCAAAACTCGATCATCAGTCATATTGTCCGCCTGCTGGCAAGCTTCGTCAAAAATCTCGTCCTGAATACTGCGACGCTTAATGTTCAATTCTTCCAATTTTTCACTAGCCTCCAACGCCTCCAGTCCATCACTCGCCGTCAACATATCCAGAGCATATTGCGCCGTCTCCAATCTACCCGCCGCGTTCATTCGCGGACCCAAACCAAACCCCAAATGTCTAGCATTAACCTTCTCTGGCTCAATTCCCGCCACCGACATCAATGCCTTCAGACCAGGACGCCTCTGCTTTTTCAAAACCTCCAAGCCCCAATAGACATTCGCCCTATTTTCATCCGCCAACGTAACTATGTCGCAAACCGTTCCCAGCGCCACCAGATCCAATAGCCACTTCTCGTAACCATCTGGCAGCCCGTCCAGTTCAGTTTGCAAAGCCTGAACCAATTTAAACGCCACACCTGCACCACACAAATCGCGGAACGGATATTTATGACCAAGAAACTTCGGATTGACCGCAGCAACACTCGGCGGTGGAGTCTCGGCAACATTATGGTGATCAGTCACCACCGTATCAATCCCCAAACTCGACGCATATTCAATTTCCGCATGACACAAACTTCCCGTATCAACCGTGACAATTAAATCCGCGCCCATATTTCGTACCTTATCAACGGCACCCATCGTCATTCCGTAACCCTCAACAAACCGATTCGGAATAAATGCACCAACTTCCTTAAAGCCAAACTTGTCAAACGCATCCAGCAAAATTGCCGTCGCACTCAGCCCGTCAATATCGTAATCGCCGTAAATAACAATTTTCTCGCCCTCAGCGTGCGCCTTTTTTAAGCGATCCACCGCTTTTCTCATATCTGGCAATAAAAACGGATCATGCTTTACTGACGCGTAATTCGGATGCAAAAATTCCTCACGCGCCGCACGCGTAGTTAAGCCTCGAGCCGCTAAAATTTTCTCAAATAATGTCATTAGTCTTTATCAGCCATGCCACGCTTTGATCGCGCTGAATATTGCTGAGATTTAATCACCATACTTTGCAATTCCTTAAAAATTGGGAATTGTTTATTAGTGAAATACGTACGTGAGTTACCTTGCTTTTCACTCTGCAAAAATCCAACCTTTTCTAGTCGCTTCAATTCTCGTTGAATGTTTCCAGGATCTTCCTTAATTAGCTTTGCTAATCCGCGAACATGTGTGTGAAAATCAGGATACTTAGCGTATACTACTACAATTTTTCGCCGCACCCTAGATGTAATAAAAACGTCTAACATAACCTCCCTAACGCATCTTTCTTAATTAAAGTTTATCACAATTTTACAACACCCGACAAGTTTTTTACTTCCAATTCAAAATAACCTGGTTAATTTTCGCTATCGTTTCCTCTTTGGACGGCAACGTATTGTCCTCGTAATAATGATTTAATCCCATAAAATTCTCCTTCACGTCCAAGATATGCATTTCGTCAACCGTCATATGCAATTTATCCACCGCCGCCACGCCACAAAACGGCACCGCAATCACCAACTTCTCAATCCGAACAGACTTCAGAAAACTTAAAGCCACATCCAAAACCGACAAATCATCGCCAAAACCATCACTCGCCAAAATCACCACCCGATCCTTCAGCATATCCTTATCGATGATTCCACCATCACCCAAAAGCCTATTCATTTTCTGATGAGCCTCGCGCTTTTTTTCCTCCAGATAACCGTGAAATTCACTAGTATATTCATTAATTTCACCGTCAGAAAATTGGCTATTATACGTAAATTGCCCAGACTGCGACATCGCCCCGATGCTTAAACTTTCCCCGGGGATCTCAATCCCTTCACTCAGCAGCATCATGAGAACACAGTGAAGCTTCACTGCAATTTGCTCACCAATCAACACGCCACCTTCTCCAATTGCAACCACCGCGCAGTTTTCATAGCGATACTTTTCCAGCACTTGATCAGCCAGAATTGCCCCAGCCTGCGAACGACTCTCAAAATACATATGCTTATTTTAGCATTTTTTTCGCGATATAATATAAACATGCATTACTATTTGGTTTCGCCAACAAGAATCGTCCGCGCCGACGCAAGTTCGTTTACGTATTCTTCAGAGGAAAGACTGCCGACCGGAATGATTGTTGCTATAGAAATCGGTAAAATCAATGCTATTGGCGTAGTTCTACAAGAAGTTCGCCAGCCCGATTTTGAAGTCAAGCCAATTAGTAAAATCATCGAAGAATATCCCTTGCCAATCGAACTCGTTCAAACCGCCATATGGATGAGTAAATATTACGCTACACACCAAGCGACCGTCTGGCAAACAATTTTACCCAGCGGTTTATCCAAAAAACGTCGCTCAATTAGCCAGTCCACCCCAGTTAATCCAGCAGAAAATCGAACAAAAAATGTATTCACTGATGAGCAAAAAGCAGCCCTCCAGACCATCGAAAATCTCCATTCCGGAACGGCACTTTTACACGGCGTAACTGGCTCAGGAAAAACTCTAGTATACATAGAAGCCGTAAAACAAGCCTTAAAAGAAGAGCGATCGGCAATAATCTTAGTCCCCGAAATTGCCCTGACTTCGCAACTAGTTGCTGAGTTCTCTGCTCATCTACCAAATGTCATAGTTACCCATTCCAAGCAAACCGAAGCTCAACGATATGCAATCTGGAAAAGAGTTATTGGCTCAAACGATCCGGTAATAATCATCGGTCCACGATCTGCCCTTTTTGCGCCCGTGCAACAACTTGGACTTGTGGTAATTGACGAGTGTCATGAACCGAGCTTCAAGCAAGAGCAATCCCCTCGATATTCAGCCCTCCGCGTCGCCTCAATCCTTACAAATCAACATCGCGGCAAGCTAATTCTAGGTAGCGCTACTCCAGCAGTTGCCGACTATTACATTGCCAAAAAATCAAATACACCAATCATTACAATGACAAAACCAGCAAGGCCAGACACCGTTTCCCCTAACGTGACGCTGGTCGACATGACAAAGCGCAACAATTTTACTCAACATCAATTTCTCTCTGACTCACTTCTGAAATCTATAAACACAGCATTATCAAAAAATGAGCAAGTTCTTATTTTTCACAATCGACGCGGCACGGCATCAATCACATTATGCGATAACTGCGGCTGGCAGGCTGGCTGCCCACGTTGTTTTATTCCGCTCACTCTGCACGCGGATAGTCATAAATTGTCATGTCACATTTGCGGTTTTTCGACCAAAGTTCCTACTAGTTGCCCTGAATGTAAAAACGCCGATATCATTCATAAAGGTATCGGAACTAAGCGAATTGAAGACGAATTACAGAGGTTATTCCCGAACAAAAAAATTGCTCGATTTGATAAAGACACCGATTTGAAAGCTACCGTGGACGAGCGTTATGATGAATTGAAAAATGGCAAAATAGATATAATTATCGGCACGCAAGTTATTGCCAAGGGGTTGGATTTACCGCATTTAACAGTCGTCGGAGTCGTTCAGGCTGACACCGGACTTTCCCTCCCCGACTATTCATCACCCGAACGAACATTTCAATTGCTCGCCCAAGTCGTCGGCCGTGTCGGCAGGTCAAGCACACCAACAGAAGTTGTCGTCCAGTCATATCAACCAAATCACCCATCCATCACAAACGGACTATCTCAAAACTATGCAGAATTTTATCAAAGAACCATATCTCAGCGACAAAAAACCAACTTTCCACCCTTCACTTACTTATTAAAACTAACTTGCGTTTATAAAACCGAATCCGCCGCCATAAGGAACGCTAAAAAATTGTCCGAACTATTAAAATCCAATTTTGACAACATTGAAGTTTTTGGACCAACGCCCGCTTTTTATGAGCGCGTCCGTGATACATATCGATGGCAAATCGTAGTAAAAAGTCCCAAACGACAAGAGCTTCTTGACGTCTTGGATTTCCTGCCGTCATCACACTGGCAATACGAACTCGACCCTGTAAGTCTACTGTAATTTCTGTTATAATTATAGCAATGACAAAAGACGATATTATCACATTACCAAACCCACATCTTCGCCAAAAATCATCGAAAATCCACATTGTTACTAATGATGTTATAAAACTAGCAGACGAAATGACCGCAGCTGCGCTGGACTGGGAAGACTCCAGACCTCACGAAATTAGCGCTGCCCTGGCTGCCGTGCAAGTCGACAAATTAGAGCGTGTTGTGATTGTTCGAGCTGACTTTGAAAGAAAATCAACTCGCGAATTCATTACTCTTATCAATCCAGAAATCGTGAAATATGAAGGCGAAGTTGTTGAAGACTTTGAGGGATGCTTAAGCGTTAAAAGCATTTACGGAAAAGTTCCTCGCTACAGTAAAATTCGCGTAAAAGCCATGAATTTAGATGGCGAAGAAGTGCGAATTAAAGCCGAAGGATTTTTGGCGCGCGTATTGCAGCACGAGATAGACCACTGTAATGGATTAGTTTTTATAGACCATATTAAGGATAAAAAAGATGCTTTTTATACGCTCGACGAGAAAGGCGAGTTGCAACCGCTAGATTATGACAAAGACATCGCCAAAAATAGTATTCTTTGGGACTGAAAATTACAGTCTAATTACCTTAGAAGCTCTCGTTGAAGAGGGATTTAACGTTGTTTGTGTTATCACCAAGCCCGACACCAAGCGCGGTCGCGGACACAAACTTACTGAGCCTCCAGTAAAAACATTCGCTAAATCTCACAATATTCCAGTTTTGCAGCCAAGCAAAGTCAGTGAAATTACCGACTACATAAAACAACTTCAGCCAGTAACGGGCGTTTTGGTTGCATACGGAAAAATCATTCCCCAGTCAATTATCGACTTATTTACACCGGGAATTATCAACGTTCACCCTTCTCTACTACCAAAATATCGAGGACCTTCACCTATTGAATCAGCTATAGCCAATAGAGATACCGAAACTGGCGTATCGATAATGCAACTTGATAGTAAAATGGACGCCGGTCCTATATACGTTCAAACTCGACAAGCCCTCACTGGAAAAGAATCAAAGTCCGAGCTGTACGACAAACTATTCCACGACGGCACTTCTCTTCTAATAAAAAACCTATCAAACATCATCAACGGGAATCTTCAACCAACACCACAGGACAATTCTCAGGCTTCATATTGCCAATTATTAAGCAAGGACAATTCATGGCTCAATGCTGAGCGTATGACCGCCGCCGAGGCTGAAGCCCACGTTCGCGCACATCTCGGATTTCCGCGTAGCCGAATGACAATTGATGATCGAGATATAATCATCACGAAATCTCATTGCGACAAAACTCCGGGTTCTCGCCTTGATAAAAAATTTGCCGACGGCAACTATTTAATTATTGACGAGCTCATCGCACCCAGCGGAAAAACAATGACCGCTGAAGATTACCTAAGAGGCTACAAATAAAAATAACCCCACATAAGGGGTTATTTTATCATCCGTATAAAATTACGCTTGGACTGAACCTAAAATAGCATCTTTATTCGCTATAATTTCCTTCTTAAGATCAGCCATCACTGCAGCCACAACGTCACGATAATCTGGTCGATTAACCTCTAGCCACTTAGTAGCTGCAAATTCATCCTTCAGACGCGGATCGTCAACGGGCAAACCTGAAGCTTGTGACATTTTCTGCAGCATTGGTTCCTGCTGATAATTAGGCGCATGTTTCATCAGAAAATCATCCACAGCACCCGGAGTTTTATCGATAATTCCCGCAAACTCCTCCAGCTGAGCATCACTCATCCCCTGGCTCAATCGTTCGCCAACTCGAAGCTCTAGTTCGCTATAAATATGCTGCAACAACGATTTTTGCTGATCTTCTGGCAGCTGGTCCAGCCCCAATTCTTTAAGAAATTCTTCATTCAGTTGGAACATAGTCCTCCTTTTCTTTCGTCTATATGATTAAGTTAAATTATACCAGTAACTGTTTAATATTACTATCCACGCATCATATTCAGCGCGTCATTGTATAATTTTTGCAGCTCGACCATAGTCTCATTCATCGAGGTTTGAACAATTTCTGTTAAATTAACGCCATTATTTGCACACCAATTCAATACTACAGAAGCATCGTCGCCATCCAGTAATTCCATAAACTCATCCAGCTTCGCTTCGCCAACAGCCAGTAAAATCTTCCTCGTAATCTTATCCTGGACACTGTTAGCGACGTCTTCCCTCATCTGTTCTTTTTTATCCGCAGGCAATGATCCAAAACCAGCCTGTGCTAAGAATTCGTCAGTAATTTCAAACATTTTTTATCTCCTTGTTTATTTTTATATTTTATCTATTAAACGTATCTACTCAATACACCCAACACGTGCTCAGTAGCACTAGATCCGTCGACTTCCACCCATGTTATTTCGCCGTTATTAAACCACTTTACGGTATGACCGTTAGCCGCAGCCTTGTCAGCCAAGTTATGAAGTTGATCCATTGCGTTTGCGTCGCCAAACTTCTCAGCAGCCCAGTCCCAAGGATAGTCGTAAGAATTGAAACTCGACGTATCTGGATTAACACTATTTACGATTGTTTTGGCAGCAGGGTTATCTATAAGAGGTTTGTCGCCAGACTGTGGTATTTGATTACTACCAGATTGTGGAGTTGCATCAGCATTACCCCCAGTTCCAGTAGCGTGTGCAGAGTTAGCCCAGTCGCCAATATATTTACCAGCATAACCACCCAGAGCAAAGCCGACGCTAAACCTACCCATTGCCCAACGCATTCGCTTACGCAAATCATCTTGCCTTTCTACACTTGCATTGTGAAGCTCGCCAATTGACCCACTCACTGTATGACCAATGACGTCACCAACGCCCATACCCTTCACATCATCCCTAAACAGCTTTCTTAGACGCTCAATAGGAATTTCAGACAAGACGTCTTTATCGCGGCGATCTTCCAACGCGCCCAGTTTTGCCAAGTTAGCGACACCTACGCCTGCAGCAAGACCCACTGCCGTCGTAATAGGCCATGTAGCAACAGACCCTACTATAGCACCGCCTACAAGACCAGCACCGCCCTGCTTTACAGTCTGAGAAATCTTTCCGCCCTTATTAATCCATTTACCTAGCTTAGAAAGTGCCTTTCTGATTGGAGATTGGCTGTCTAGCTTTTCACTGTATGCTTCCTTTATCTCTCTCGACACCCTCTGCATGTCCTCAAACACAGCATGAGCTATCTCTTCAGCTAATTTAGCTTGATCTTCTTCTGATCCTTGTTTTACTGCCTCAATCTTTTCAGAGAATTGGAAGCGCATATATTCAAGCTCACACCTCTTCAGCTCCTCAGCAGCAGCATCGAGTTTTTTACGACGCTCCTCACCACCAAAGTTCTCCTTAAAGAAATGCGTTTCATACTTGACGCCAGCCTTAACATATCTTATCCTGGCGACTTTAAGATTAGTAGCGACTTCGTGTTCTTCTGGACTTATCTCTTTTACTGGAGCCTCTCCAGTGTCAGAATTTGAATCTTTTACCTGCTCATCTTTGCTTGACTCAGCAGCGCCAGACTCTTGACCACTTTTAGCTGAGTTGACGTCATCTTTTCGATCGTTTTTTTCAGAAGACGATCCATACACTCTATCCAATATTTCATCAGCTTCCTCTTTAGATATATTTGGATTATCTATCAATTCATCTAGAGTTTTCGGCTCATGTGCAGTCCCATACGCATTTTTTAGTATTTTATCAGCCTTACTCTTAGGAACATCTCCGTATATCAAATCGTCTAGAGAATAATATTTAGATTCATTTTCAGATACGTCTACTGGCTTTTCTGGGGTACTAGTATTTTTACCTTCGACTTCCGGTTCATCTACACTAGAAGTCTCCCCTTCTAAAGTGTCTTCAGTGGCGGCTGCGTCCCTCGCCTTATCCTTCTGCTTATTTCTAGCTATATCATCAAGTGTAGGTTTAGACGGCTCAGAAACTTCTGGCGCCAAGCTATCATTAACAGCATATTCATCAGAGTCCCTGCCAATCATTGTCCTCCAAGTCCTTTTTACTGCTCCTGCAGCTTTAGCTGCAACCCGACCCAATCTTCTAAGCACAGAAGGCGGCTTCTCGGAATTGTTTTCGACGTCTGGACGTCCTTCGGGTGTTTCGCTCATTTTGTGGTGGTTCCTTTCGCCTTCTGCACGCAGAATGGCAATAAACTTATGTATATCTAAGATACTATCATAAATACATAAAAAAGTCAATACTTAGAGCAGTCTACCCCAGCGTCTTCTTCACTAATTCCCTAGTAAAGAACTCCAACTTGTCGCCAATTTCTAGGGTAATCTTTTTCTTTGTCCTGAGGCTCAACCCACACATTTCGCCTTCAAAGACCTCTTTTGCCTCTTGTTGCTGACGTTGTACAGAAGAAACTTCCACTTCAGCAATTTGCTCTCCGCCACGTTTTACGCGCGCCAGCAAGTCCTTAGCGACTTTACCGCGCTTCACTTCACCGCCAGCAATAACTTCTTCACGCATCGTCCTAAACACGCCCTTAATTTCCAACTCACCAATTTCAGTTTCAACGATTTCTGGCGCTAGCAAAGCCTCCATTGAAGCCTTAGCGTCATCCAATAGTTCATAAATTACCTTAAAAATTCGCACTTCCACATGTTCACGCGCCGCTAATCGCTTAACTGCTGGTGGCAAATCGACATTAAAGCCATAAATCACCGTATTTTCACCGACCGCCAAATGAATATCGTTCTCGGAAATATTGCCAACGCCAGTTCCGACAACATGAAGCTCAACTTCGCCATTCGTGTCAATCAGCTTCAAACTATCAACCACAGACGTTACCGAACCCTGAACATCAGCCTTAACGATTACGTTAAATTCTTCCGCATCAAGCTTTCGGTTCATCATCTTAAGAATATCTGCGCCAGTAACATTGGTTGTGGCTGCCATTTTCTCTTGTTCAATTTTAGCCTTTTGCGCCAAATTGCGAGCCTCTTTTTCGCTCTTCGCAATCTCAAATCCATCACCGAATTGTGGCAATTCCTTAAATCCGGTCATATTCACTGGCATACTCGGACCGGCATCTTTAACGGTTTTACCACGGAAATCTTGAAGCGTTCGAACTCGCCCGTAAGCCGTCCCAGCAACCAGATAATGACCAGGCCTCAAATGACCGTTCTCCACTAACAAGCCAACTACGGCGCCACGACCAGTTTCCATGTGTGCCTCAATAACCAAACCTTCAGCCGGAACATCTTCATCTGCACGCAAATCTTCCATATCCGCCACCAATAAAACCATATCCAAAAGCTTATCTAAGTTCTGACCAGTTTTTGCGCTAACCTCAACCATCACAGTGTCGCCACCCCATTCTTCAGGGTTCAAGCCATGCTCAGATGCCAATTGAGTCTTTACTAGTTGCGGATTAGCCGCCTCTTTATCAATCTTATTAATTGCCACCACAATTTTAGCATTAGCTGACCTGGCAAATCGAATAGCTTCAACGGTCTGAGGTTTAACTCCGTCATCCGCCGCCACCACGATAATCACCACATCGGTTAGTGTGGCTCCGTGCTGCCTTAGCGCCGCAAAAGCCTCGTGACCTGGAGTGTCTAGTAAAGTGATAGTCCGTCCGTTGCGCTGAGCTTGATAAGCGCTAATATGCTGAGTAATTCCTCCGGCTTCACTAGCCGCTGTTTTCTTATCAAGAATCGCATCTAGTAAACTCGTTTTACCGTGATCAACATGCCCCATCACAGCCACAATTGGTGGACGAGGAACTGCCTTGTCTGATAATTTGTGCGCATGATGATGAATTTCCGCAGAAACCGTCTTTCGCTTTAGCTGCACGTCCAATCCCAATTCTTCAACAATAATCTGTGCAGTCTCAAAATCTAGTCGCTGATTAATTGTCGCAGCGATTCCGTTCTTAAACAATTCACCAATCAGCGTAGTTACTGACAATCCCAGAGTTTCAGCCAACTCGCCAACCGTTACCGAATCCGCAATATTGACGATTTTTTCTGCCATAATAAGCTCCTCTCACCTCTGGGCGTAACTACGCTTCAGGGGATTTGTATTATTTTTTCTTTGATGATTTGCCGAGTGAAAGAGAAATCTTACGATTTTCCTTATCGATATCCAAAACTGTAAATTCTTTACGCTCGTTCAACGTAAATACCTTTTCAGGATCGGTACCGTCGCCGCCAAGCTCTGACACATGAACCAAAGCTTCAACCGCTGGACTCAACTGTACGAATGCACCAAATGGAGTAATTCGAGTTACAGTTCCCTCAACTTTCTCACCAGGCTTAAATTGCTCAACTTCATCCAACCATGGATCCTTGGTCAATTGCTTCATGCTCAAGCTCAAACGTTCTTTGTCGATTGCGATAATCTTAGCTTCGATAGTTTGACCAACCTTTACGTAGTCAGATGGGTTGTTAACACGCTCCCAGCTAATTTCTGAGATGTGAATCAAACCTTCAATACCCTCAACGTTAACAAATACGCCAAAGTCAACAACACCCGTAACAACACCTGTAACTGTGTCGCCAATTGCCAACTTCTGGAATCGCTCTGCCAAACCTTCTTTAACCGCCTCTTTTTCAGAGAAGATCAATTTGTTGGCTTTGCGATCAGCATCCAAGATTCGCGCTTTAATATCCTTCTTTACCAAGCTGTTCAATCGTTGCAAGATTTCGTCCTTGTCGCTAGAACCTACGCGAGGATAGTGTTCAGCTGACAATTGCGATACTGGCAAGAATCCGCGAATACCTTCGTATTCAACTAGTAGTCCACCGCGGTTAGCGTCGTATGGTACAACGGTGATGATCTCACCAGATTCCAATTTAGCCATAACTTCATCCCAACCACGATCTTTCGCAGCCTTGCGCAATGAAAGTAGTGAATAACCGTCTTCCAATTCGGTATCAATTACGCTAGCAATTACTGAATCGCCAACATTGTAGTTCTTTGAAAGGCTAACTTCGCGGCGTGGAACCAAGCCAACACCCAAAGGTCCTAAATCGATTAAAATTTCGTGCTTCTTTACTGATAAAACAGTACCGTCAACTGTCTCACCGACAGCAAGTTGTTTAACACTATCGCCTGCTTGAGCCAGCAGGTCATCCATTGTAATTTTGGCATCTGCCATAAGTCTTCTAAAGACCCCTTCCTTAAAATTGATATTATTCTTCAGGGATATAATAAAAATATCCCCACAGATTATCACAATTATATCACAACAGATAGATAGAAGTCAAAGCTAGATAAGATAGCGAGATCGCTGATAAGCTACCGTCAAAAACGCCAAAATACCAAAAGCCACTGCAGAAACAGCTACATCTTCTGGTCCAGTTTTTGGCAATCCTTTATCAGATTGCTTAGAAGGAGTAGAAGGAGCTGGCGTTGTAGATGATGGTGATTGTTGAGACTGAGAAGACTCAGGTGTAGGAGTTGTCTTTTTCGACTCTTCAGTCTTCACGTCGGTTCGAGCCTCACCTCTTCCACCCGACTGGCTATTCGTTTTTTGATCTGCGGACTGCTGAGATGCGTTGTTGCTCTGTGAATTCTTATTGCTATTCTCTGATGTTACCAAATCGCTAGAAATTGGCGATCCATCTTGTGATAAATTATTCTGCCTAATTCCGTAAAGAACAGCCAAAGATATAGCCACTAAAATAGCACCTACTATTACAAAAACTCCAATTGATCCAGTCTGATTTACTCGCTTCATATTATATCTCCACTCAAATTTTCTTTATTATATCATAATGACCTCTTATAAGTAAAGCTGGTGATATAATAAATATATGATTATTACGGTTGACACAGGTGGGACCAAAACATTAGTAGCCAGCTTTGACGAGGAAAAAAATCCTAAGCATATCATTAAATTCCCCACCCCTAAAAACGTAGACCAATATATTCAACGCGTCGCCGATCAAATTCACCTAATTACGAACGATAAGCCAATTGACGCAATTTCTGTAGCTCTGCCAGGAGTAGTTAAAGACGGCGTGGCAGTGTGGTGTCAAAACCTCGGCTGGAAAAATCAACCTATCCGTGAGCTGCTTTCCCGATATTTTCCTAATATACCAATATTTATTGCAAATGACGCCAATATGGCAGGACTGGCAAGTATGCTCAGATTGCCCAAAACCCCCAGATGCGGCCTATACATCACCCTAGGGACCGGCGTTGGCACTTCCCTAATCCTGAATGGAAATCTACATAAAGAGCTTAGCGACTGCGAAGGCGGACATATGTCTTTGAATTACAATGGCAAGATTACCACCTGGGAAGAGATTGCTGCGGGTAGAGTTTTACAGAGAATTTTTGGCGAATTATCATCAGACACACCCCTGGAAGTCTGGGAAGAGGTCGCCAATAGGATAAAAGCTGGATTGCAACCGCTCATTGCCTTTACGCAACCAGATGTCGTTGTTATTGGCGGGAGCGTGGGAGTATTCACATCCTATTTTTCAGATATTTTAAGCGGGCTTCTGGCAGAAAACTTACCCGCCGCCATATCAGTACCAAAAATAATCAGCGCCCCTAACCCAGAAGAAATTGTATTATACGGATGTTATGACAATGCTATCAGTCAGCTTGCCTCAAATTAAACACGATTTCCCAGAACTGCAGCTCAAGGAGGGTGAAGTATTTTCCTGGAACCCCAATTCACAAACAGTCTATTACGAAAAATTAGATTCACAAGAAGACTTAGTGCAACTTTTACACGAAATCGCCCATGCTAAACTTGGTCATAAAAATTATCAACACGACATTCAGCTAATCGAAATGGAGAGATCCGCCTGGGAGTACGCCGTTGATACTTTGGCTCCAAAATACGGCTTAACTCTCAGTATGGACGACGATAATATTCAAGATTGTTTGGATAGTTACAGGGACTGGCTACATAAACGTAGTCTTTGCCCTCAGTGTGGCGCAGTTGGACTACAGGCGACTGCCTCATCTTACAGATGCATTAATTGCCACTCAGAGTGGCGTGTAAATCAAGCAAAATCCTGCCAGCTTAAAAGATATCAAATAAAATAAGCCTCTTATACGGAGGCTAATTTTAAGAGATTGGAGCGGTCTTATTCTGCAATTTTTTGTACTGTCTTCTTAGTACGGCGTGAAATGCGTCCGCCCTTAGCACCAGCGATACGAGCCAAAGCTGGATTTGCAGCAAAGCCACCAGTTCGACCGTTTTTACCGCCCTTACGTCCGATTTTTGCGTAAAAATCTGGATCGCGAGCTAGATTTTTTTGAGCAGCCTTTAAGCCGCCAGCCTTTGTTCCTGCCATAGGAAGGTTTTCCTCCGTTTTTAAAAAAGATTTCCACATAAATTTAAATGGAAACCCTCACCTTTATATATCACACATGATATGTGTTATGTTTATATGCTAGCATATAACTAACGCTTTGTCAATATTTACATAAGTAGTTTTTTATTGTGAATAAAATATTGCATTTTGGTGGGGTGTTAGCTATACTAATAAAGTCAGTTACTGACGGCACCTGTTGGAGCTTTAGAAATCATGAGTTCCACCACAAAAAATTCTCGTTTTCTGCGAGATTCGAGAAGAAAAATATCCCATCACATAGAGGGATATTTTTTATTGCAGATTTATTCTAAAACTCTCTTAATAGATTATCTATCCTAAGCTGAGATTCTTGTGTCAACTCATTTTGTAAACCAATCCAAGCGTTAATAGCCACAGTAAATTTATCCCTAGCTATAGCAAACTGGTCGCTGTCTTTCTTTTCGTTAGCCGACTTCAAATCACGCACAGCCAATAAAATAGCGTCTATCCTCTTCATCGCTAGCTTACGTAAGTCAACCTCGTCTTCTCTGGATTCCAACCTCTTCTTTACGCCAGTCCATATTTTCTCTATAGCAATAAAGTCATTTTGCCTGGTCTTCGATAGGTTATCTGACACTGTACGTATTTCACCGCTCAACTCCTTATCAAACTCCATAAAGCCAACAATCTTCTCTATACTCTGTATAGTTCGGTTCATCTTCTCTACTGATTTATTACATTCTTCCGAATACTTTTTAAATCTAGCATTAATGTCCCTCTGCCAAGATATAAAAAATACCACATCGCAGCTTTGGCGTTTATTTTTTAAATCAACCAAATATTCGTTCAATTTTTCAGCGGATAATTTGTCTTTTTGCAAGTTAACAAACAGCGAGCTTTCCACTTCGTTAGTGTTTTTTGTTACGCTTTGAACGTTTTCCCAAGATTTCCAACTCATGAATCCATACGCCAATATCATTATCAGCGTTATAAAACTCATGGCAATGGCCAATTTAAGTGTGCGATAATTTTTTATCAATTTCATAGTTCTATCCCTAGCGTAGTTGACCACAATTCACTATCAAGCGGCCAAGGATTAAAGGTACAACCTTGCAAGTCAATTGATTGCTGCTGCATAACCACCGCTGGATTATTAACCCCAGAACAATTCAAATGCCCATGCCCCAGCCAGTGCCCAACTTCATGATTGATTACCATATGTCGATAATTACGAATGTCGCCACCCGCTTTATTCCACGCTGTAGTCGCGCCAGACCATCGATTATCATTGATAATAACAGAAGACCCGACTCGACAACTCCAATCCGCGTCACAACCTGACGAGAACGACGACATTAATTCGGCTTGCGACAGAACTAAATTGAAGTTTCCACCCTCTTTTACCTCTTTAAAAACAATTCCCATACGCGCCCAGCCTCGATTGTCGTTTAAGGTTTCGTTTACCTGTTTCGAGAATTCAGACAAATTTGATCGGACATTCCCCTTTGTTGATATTGTGTATGTGACTTCTTTTTTCACTCCAGAATTTGATTTTTTTGACGATTGATATGTGGAGTGCCAATCTGGAGTCTGGATATCTGACACCTTAAAGCTGGATAGCGACGACGGAGATTTTATTTCAGAGAAAATTTTAGCACTAATCGCCCTCTTCGCATCACCCTTAGTCTCATTGGGTGCTGTTATGCTAATCGTTGGAGTTAAAGCAACAGCAATTGCCATACCACCAGTAGCCACCCTGCACACTATACACATACTTATATTCTATCACCCGCCAAAACATACCACAAACGTTTTAAAATAAAGAAGAAAGCCACCCTATTAGGATGGCTTTCTTATAATTCGGCACCGTGCTAGTTTCCCACTTTCGCAGTATAATCGCCGCTGGGGAGCTTAACTTCTGTGTTCGGAATGAGAACAGGTGTTTCCTCCTCGCTATGGGCACCGAAGGAGGGGGTTACGACGCTTGGTTCCGTATATACTCCACGGTGGGCCAAACCCCTTTCTTCGATGTCCAACATCAGCACGGAATTGATTTTTAATTGACTGGTACTTTTGAAAAGCACCAATTACTAGTTAAGTCTACCTTATCCGCAATGTTTATGCAAGCATAAACTCCACGGACAAGGACATAAAAAGGCAATGGGACTATTAGTACGCTTTAGCTCCATACATTACTGTACTTCCACCTTGCGCCTATCAAACAGATAGTCTTTCTGTGTCCTCATAGGGAAACCTTATCTTGAGGTTAGTTTCGCGCTTAATATGCTTTCAGCGCTTATCTAGTCCGCACATAGCTACTCGACAATGCAGCAGGTGGCCACAATCGATACACCAGAGGTGCGTCCGCCCCGGTCCTCTCGTACTAGGGGTAGATCCTCTCAAGTTTCCTATCGTCCATACCGGATATAAACCGAACTGTCTCACGACGTTCTGAACCCAGCTCGCGTACCACTTTAATCGGCGAACAGCCGAACCCTTGGAAGGTGCTCCCCCTCCAGGATGTGATGAGCCGACATCGAGGTGCCAAACAGCGCCGTCTATGTGAACTATTGGGCGCTATAAGCCTGTTATCCCCAGGGTAACTTTTATCCGTTTGCGCTGTCGATCCCACATTCATGTACAAATGTACGTACAGCGGATCACTTGCTCCGACTTTCGTCTCTGATTGGAATGTACTCCTCACAGTCAAGCTGGCTTATGCGCATACACTATCACTTCGATTTCCATCCGAAGTTAGCCAACCTTTGAACGCCTCCGCTACTCTTTAGGAGGCAACCGCCCCAGTTAAACTACCCACCATACACGGTCCGCTAACCGGATAACGGTCAGCGTGAGAACACAATCACAACAAGGGTGGTATTTCACTTGGTGACTCCACAAATACTGGCGTATCTGCTTCAAAGTCTCCCACCTATGCTACACATGTTGAAACCATATTCAATGTAAAGCTGTAGTAAAGCTCCATGGGGTCTTTTCGTCCTGGTACGGACAGACGGCATCTTTACCGCCAATGCACTTTCACCGAGTCCTTCGCTGAGACAGTGCCCACATGATTACTCCATTCGTGCGGGTCAGAACTTACCTGACAAGGAATTTCGCTACCTTAGGACGGTTATAGTTACCGCCGCCATTGACTAGGGCTTCAGTTCGCACCGTGAAGCGCTCCCCTTAACCTTCCAGCATTGGGCAGGAGTCAGCCCCTATACATCCACTTTCGTGTTAGCAGAGACCTGTGTTTTTGATAAACAGTTCCGTGGGCTCTTTTGCTGCGGCCCCCACATCGTTAGATGCCAGAGGTTCGCGTTCAAAAGAACAATTCGTTTGCTCTATCTCAGAAAATTCGTTTTGTGATTAAAAATGTACTCTTTAACCTAATATTCACTGAGTGAACGCGGCTGATATCCACCGAAGTGGGGGCAGACCTTATCCCGAAGTTACGGTCGCTGTATTGCCGAGTTCCTTAGCGAAGGTTCGCTCGTAAGCCTGAGTCTACTCGACTCGAGCACCTGTGTTGGTTTGCGGTACGGGCGGCTAAGTCCACGCGTACACCTGCTTTTCTAGCCAGGGCTTTCACCAAAATCGCGACTCCGAAGAATCACTTTCACTCCCTTTGCGTTCCCGCTCGGTTGGACGGATAAACCATGAATCCGCTTCGATTACTTCCCCGTGAACAGTGTACAAAACTTAACCGGTTCAGGAATATTAACCTGATGTCCATCGCCTACGCTCTGCGCCTCGGCTTAGGCCCGACTAACCCTGAGATGATTACCATGGCTCAGGAAACCTTGCTCTTACGGCCGAGAGGATTCTCACCTCTCTTATGGTTACTCATTCCAGCATTCTCACTTCCTACCGCTCCACAGCACTTTACAATACTGCTTCACTGCCGATAGGAACGCTCCTCTACCGCCCATGCTAATGCATAGACCCATGTCTTCGGTATTACGTTTAGCCCCGTTACATTTTCCACGCA
>UNSN01000014.1 GCA_900555675.1 Candidatus Saccharimonadota bacterium
CTATAAGTTCATCTTTTGAATACTCTTGTAAGGGCTTGGACATAACTGCTTTCTTCCTCGACAGCCACGCAGTCGTCCAAAATAAAAGGACAGCCTGTGTTTTTTGGCTGTCGAAGGTCAAAGTAAGTGTGGAGCAGTGCTAAACCCTTACCCACAAGCTGTCCATTTATAGGTTCAGCTGTGTGCGTAAAGAATACGCAGTGCTTACACTTACATTTAATTTACTTTGACTTCGACTCTTTCATTTTAGCACATATCACTAGCTGGTTACTATCAAATGTCATCATATTTCGCTATAATGACAGCAAAGATTGAAGGTGTATATGAAGGAAAATGTAGAAGAACTTATAAGGCTATTCACGTACGGCAAAAATGCTTACGAACGACTGAGCCAGTTTTTTGAAACGCTTGTACCAGACAGACCCTTCGTTCAGCAACCAGTTATTCGTAGCACAGGTACATACGGCTTACCCTTGATATCAACGCCTGAACCAGAGCCTGAAGACCCCTCGACTGTAAAAATGCTTGAAACAGCTCAGACATACATAAGTGGCTGGATTGGCGAAGTGAATACCATACTGGATAAAACTGGAAAAGCCCGATACAGACTACAATTTGAAGACCCGAAAGGCGGAATCCGGATAGGTACTGTTGGTAACCTGACGGAAAATGAAGAAAAATGGAACGAACTTATGTCAGACTTTGACGCACGGCTTCAGGAACTTCGTAGGATTATTATCGACTACGAAACAACCAGTGAACAAGAAGCAAAAGAGGTCAAAAGTAAGGATATAGAACCAGCCACCTACGACCCAAAAACGAAGACTATATTCTTCGCAGATGAAGCTATCCGCTTCACGAAAAGTGCTGAATACTCGCCAGCCATTTGTAGGCTGATGTTTGAAGACCCCGATAAACAGTGGGACTTGAAAGACTTCCTTGCAGAATGGGACAGCTTATATGAATACTTGCCAGACCTTCAGAAGCCCTCTGACTGGAACAAGGTATACGCCGTCATCAGTAAGATGAACGACCGTGTACAAAAAGCTACAGGAATACCAGACCTGTTCAAGTTCAGTACTAAGTCGGTCCGTCTGAACCCTAAATATATCACTCACACCAAAAAATAGCCAGAATAGGGCTAAACAGCTTTTCCATATCATTGTGGTATGGACAGGCAGTCAAACAACAATCAGAACGCACAGGTCGCACAACACGACCCACTGCTTCGTGTTGCCGAACTGCTTGTCAAGATAAACCAACGTGAGCGGATAGTTGAACTACCGCAGGAAGGAATTGACGATGAAAGTAGTCGGCGAAGTATTACCCCAGATGAATATAAGGAAAACAAGGACCGATACGACAAGGAAATTGCTCGTATTCAGCAACAAATGAACCGACTTGAAGAAGCCGACAATAACTTCTATCTTACTGCTACGTATCTGTTACAGCTATTTGAACACGGTGACAAACTATTTGAAGTGGCAAATATCGAAGAAAAACGGGAATTATTGCAATTAGTACTATCGAACCTCAAATTAAACGCAAAAACGGTCCGTTTTACACCTAACGAACCGTTTGCTACTGTGCTTAAATTGTCTGAACGTTCTGCTTGGCAGGAGTGGAGGGACTCGAACCCCCGACACCTGGTTTTGGAGACCAGTGCTCTAGCCACCTGAGCTACACTCCTATAGCAACCATTTTATCACGAATTAGCTTTGTCGCAAATGTTAAAATTGTGAAAAATAAAAAACTCGTGAAAAAGATCCCAAAATCCCTTGAAAAAACATAAGCGTAGTTCTACAATTAACTCAGAGATGAAAATTTTAATGCTTGGGTGGGAACTTCCTCCGCACAATAGTGGCGGACTTGGCGTTGCTTGCTATCAGATGTCGAAGGCGCTTGCTTCGGAGGGCGTTGATATCGACTTTATCATTCCCTACACCGCCGAGCATCCTGGAATTGACTATATGAATATCTATTCAGCCACTCCTTTGCCGCCGAATTATCACGATTTGGGTGCGTATAATAACGGTTCAGAGGAGGACCGTGAAAACGCTAAGGATGAGTATGGTCTTTCACCGATGCGCGCCGTGCAACGTAGATACGGTAAATATGTTCGGAAGTTTGTGAAAAATCATCAGCCCGATGCAATTCATGCGCACGATTGGTTGACGATGGAAGCTGGAGTAATTGCTAAGGAAATGACGGGCGCGCCGCTAATTGTGCATGTTCACGCGACGGAATTTGATCGTTCTGGCGAGCAGTCAGGAAATCCTCTGGTTCACGAAATTGAGCAACAAGGCTTGTTGATGGCTGATCGGATAATCGCCGTTAGTGAAATCACGAAGGAAATAATTGTTAAGAATTATCACATTCCGCCAGAGAAAATTGAGGTGGTTTATAACGCGATTGATTTGGCTGATTTGCCGCCGCATGAGTATGACGCCAGCACTTACAGATATTTGGAGGAGCTGAAAAAGGATGGCTATACGGTTGTTGGCGCGTTGACGCGACTCACGGTTCAGAAAGGTTTGACGTATTTTGTGCGAGCTGCAGCGAAGGCGCTTGAGAAATATGAGAAAATTGTTTTTGTTTTATCTGGAAATGGCGAGCAAAGAGATGATCTGATTGAACTGGCGGCAGATTTAGGGATTAGTGATAAGATGATTTTTACGGGATTTGTGCGCGGAAAACAGTGGCGAGATATTTACTGTTTGATTGATGTTTTTGTGATGAGTTCGGTTTCTGAGCCATTTGGCTTGACTGCCTTGGAGGCGGCGCACCATGATACGGCGTTACTTATTAGTCGTCAATCCGGCGTCGGCGAGGTTCTGAATAATATTATGCGGTTTGACTATTGGGACGTGAATAAATTGGCGGATGAAATTGTTAATATCGCTGAATCACCTGCCTTACAGAAATCTTTGAAGAAAAACGTTAAGAATGAATACGCGATAATTTCCTGGCAAGACGCCGCTAGAAAATGTCTGAAACTGTATAAAGGAGTGCTGGTATGAATAAAAATAAAGGAATAGTTTTATATCTACACGTACACCAACCGTGGCGAATACGCGAGTATAGTATATTTGACGTGGCCTGGAAGCATAATTATTTCTCTGGCGGTCAAAACCAGGATCAGGACAATCAAAAAATATTCCAAAAAGTTGCAGAAAAGTCGTATTTACCGATGAATGCTTTGCTTGAAAAATTGCTGAAAAAATATCCTGATTTTAAGATCTCGCTGAGTTTTAGTGGAACGTTTTTAGAGCAAGCCGAGAGGTTTAATCCTGAAGTTTTGGAGAGCTTCAAGCGCCTGGTAAAAACTGGTCAAGTAGAAATATTATCAAGTCCGTACCATCACAGTCTGGCGTTTTTCTATTCGCGCAAGGAATTCGAGTGTCAAGTTGAGCTTCATCGCTGGAAGATTCGTGAGATTTTTGGCGCGGAAACGCGAGTTTTGGCAAATACGGAATTGGCGTATAGCGATGATTTGGCGAAATGGGCTGAGCAGGATGGTTTTAAGGGCGTGTTGGCTGAAGGCTGGGATCCGATTTTGAATTGGCGCAGTCCGAATTATGTATATCGCCCAAGAGGCACGAAGAAAATTGGATTACTGCTTAAGAATTATCGATTGAGCGATGATTTGGCGTTTAGGTTTAGTGATCGAAAATGGAATGAATGGCCGTTGACTGCGGACAAGTTTAATACGTGGGTGGAAGATTCTGTCCGTTACGCGCCACTGCTTAACTTGTTTATGGACTATGAAACTTTCGGCGAACATCAATGGGCGGAATCTGGGATTTTCGGCTTCTTTGAGAAGTTTGTTGATAAATGGCTGAGCGCTGGCGGCAATACTTTCTATACCGTTAGCGAAGCACTGGACGCGAATGCACCTGCTGGTGAAATAAGTATGCCGTCGCCTGTAACATGGGCGGACGCCGAGCGGGATTTGACGGCTTGGAACGGAAACAGTCTGCAGAAAGAAGCCTTGCGATATGTCTATGAGCTTGAAGATGAGGTTTTGGATAGTAAGGACGAAGGTTTAATTAGCGATTGGCGAAAATTGCAAACTTCAGACTACTTCTATTACATGGGAACGAAGAATTTCACCGACGGCGATGTCCACGCTTATTTTAGTCCGTATGATTCGCCGTACGACGCTTTTCTTTACTATATGAATACCATTCGTGATATGAGATCTCGATTGAGGAAATAGTCAGACATTCTTGCCAAATAAAAACTCCCTCTGAATGCGAGGGAGTTTCTGTATAATTCTGTTAAATTAGCTTTTACGAGCTTTAACTTCGTTACGACCAAGGTTTTTCTTAGTCTCGGTGTAAGTAGCGTGTTGCTTTGCAATTGGGTCGTACTTACGTAGTGTCAATTTACCCTGACCTTTTGTAGTGCGGTTCTGGGTGTTAACAGTAGTATAGTAAGTTCGGTGGTTGCTCAAGTTACTCACCAAACCAATCAGCTTTCGTTTCGTATTCTTCTTTGCCATCTCTTTACTCGTTAGATTTTATAAAACGTCTTGACTAATTATAGCATGGGTGAAGTGAAAATGCTAGTACCATATCAGATTTTACTAGTTTTTATGCTTACTTCGCCAATTGATAAGGCGCGGACTCTAATCTTTCTTTTCCAAGTATAAATATTTATCCAGCCATTCGTCTGTCGGTTCAAGGTATCTGTCGTCAATCTTTTTAAGCGGCATATTTTTTGCCATATCATCCGCAAGTTCCAATATTACGTCCTTGAGTTCAATATTATCTTTGTAATAATCCGGTATGTTTTTATATCCGACCCTTGCTCCAATAATATTTCCAGTTATTGCCGCCGTTGAGTCCGAATCCCCGTCATGATTTGCCGCCGCAATAATCGCCTCCTCAAAATCGTCTTGGTACTTGATCGAGCAATAAATAGCAATCGCAACCGACTCTTCGGCGACCCAACCCTCTCCGAGTTGATAAAGAGCTTCTTGATCTTCAACGTCAGATTTGGCCAAGCGGACGGCGTTATTAAACAGTTTGGTCAATTCAGCTTTTTTGCTATCGCAACCAATTTCAAGAGGATCTTGGTCTCCGTAAACTTTCTCGGTAGTCCAGTCGTTCATTTTCTGGATTGCGATTTGCACGGCTTCTTCTATCGATTTTCCGTCCAGCGCGTAATAAATTATATATCCCAGCGCGTATGCGGAAAGAATTGCCAGAGGATGTCCGTGAGTCAGCGCGCAAGATTTGGCAGAAATTTCACCAACAACGTCTTCTTTGCAATACAGGGCAATTGGCGCAATTCGCATAACTCCACCGCAGCCTTTACTGCCATTGAGACCGCCTTCTAATGTTCCCATCTCCCCTGAGGAAAGTGAATCAAGGCACGTCATTCCTGGACTTCGCACGGCGTTTAACTCTGGAATATTTTTTATCCAAGCTACTGGCGTGTGCTCGACCTGTCCAGCTTTTTGTTGCGTATCAAGCCAATCCAAATATGCCAAATATATCGCCTCCGACGGAAGCGGCGCTATGCCACGCGTTTGAAGTCGCGTAGCTCGCCATAAAAGTCCGCAAGCTGTAAATAGCGTCATCTGCGTATCGTCTGAAATCATACCAATTCCATCCGTGAATCGAGTCGTTGACCTCGGCGCTATGTCGCGCTCAAACTCTATTTGATAGCCAAGCGCATCGCCAATTGCCCCGCCTAACATTGACCCGCGCACTTTATCAATTCTCTGCTCTATCGATTGTTTCGTCATAACACCCTCCTAACCTTGTTAAGATTATATCATTAGCCAAACTTTTGGTGGTCGTTTTATAGTATAATTATCAGAAAGGTTACTCACTTAGTGACTGTGGAGGATATTTATGAATGATGATAAGAAAATAATAAAAACCACAAAGAGGATTTATCCTCAAATATATTCTTATATTCTGCCGGATATTCCAGCAAATAAAGGTTGGCAAAAAGTCGGATACACAGAACGTAAAGACGTTGATTCACGAATATTAGAACAGACTAAGACTGCAGCTGTAAAATTGCGATATGAGAAATTGTGGAGTGCTAGCTCTTTTTCTAACGCAACTCACGAATTCTTCAAGGACAAAGATCTTCATAAATATTACGTAAAAAATGGAATCAAGAAGAGTAAAAAACAGGATGATGGCGGATTGGGCGAGGAATGGTTTTACTTCAATGGTACGCCAGAAAAATCTAAAGAATTGTTTGATGATTACGCTAATGGCAATTTATTCAGTCGATCTTCCGATAAAAGTCCGTATAAATTGAGAAAGGAGCAAGAATGTGCCGTTTCTCAAACCCTTGCTTATGCAGAATCTCATCAGACCACAGATTTTTCTTCGCCAAATAAGGAAGCGGAATTCTTATGGAATGCAAAGCCGCGTTTTGGTAAAACTCTCTCTTCTTACGATTTTGCAAAAAAGTTTAACGCTAAGAATGTTTTGATAGTTACTAATCGCCCAGCAATCGCTAATTCGTGGTTTGATGATTTCGATAAATTCATTGATGGATATTATTTTATTTCGACCGCGGATTCATTGAAAGAGCGTGAAACTTTGTCTAGGGATGATTTTCTCAATAAAGCCAATTCATCAAGTGAGGATAAACAGATAACTTTCTTAAGTCTGCAGGACTTGAAGGGCGGTAAAGTTTTTGGTGGACCACATAACAAATTAAAATGGGTGGCGGATCTTAAGTGGGATTTGTTAATTATAGATGAGGCTCATGAAGGTGTTGATACAGACAGAACTAACGAAGCTTTTGGAAAAATTAAGCGCAGGTTTACGCTGCATTTATCTGGAACACCTTTTAAGGCAATAGCGGATGGACATTTTAAGGACAATCAGATATTCAACTGGACTTATATTGATGAGCAAAAAGCTAAGCAAGAAGAAATGAAGAACTTGGATGATTCTGGTGATCACGTTAATCTGCCAGATATGAGATTATTTACCTACAAGATGTCTGATATTATCTCTGATCGGCTTGAAAAAGGCATGGAGATGGACGATGAAAATATCGATTATGCTTTTGAGCTGAATGAGATGTTCGCAACAGACACAAGTGGCAAGTTCGTTCATGAGAATGATATTTCAACATTCTTAAATCAATTAACTTCAAATGAAAAATATCCATTCTCAACCCCTGAATTAAGAGATCAATTAAAACACACGTTTTGGTTGGTGGGAAACCGTGTTGCTTCAGCGAAGGCTATGGAGAAAATGTTGCGCCATCACCCAGTATTTAGTGAATATAAAATAGTGCTTGCCGCGGGCAATGGAAGATCTCAGTCTGATAGTAATTCATCTGAAGATGAAATGAAGGATACTGTAGCCAACGAGAAAGCTTTGAGTAGGGTTAAAAAGGCTATCAAGGAGAATGATCGCACCATAACCTTATCTGTCGGGCAATTGACAACTGGAGTTACCATTAAAGAATGGTCTGCTGTGCTTATGCTGTCTGATATTAAATCTGAGTCGTTGTACATGCAGGCAATATTCCGTTCTCAGAACCCGTATGATTTTATAGATAATAACGGCAACCTCTGTCGTAAAAAGTCGGCTTACGTCTTTGATTTCTCGCCGAATCGCGTGCTTAAAGTTTATGACAAGTTTGCCAACAGTCTATTGGCGGACGTAGCCAGAGGTGAAGCTACAGAAAAAATCAGAGAGCAGAATGTAGCAGAATTGCTGAATTACTTCCCTGTCTTGGCGGAAGATGAATCTGGTAAGATGATCGAATTGGATGCAGAGCAAGTTTTGACTTTCCCTAAAGCCATCGTCGCAAAGGAGGTTGTGAGCCGTGGTTTTGTTACTAATTTGTTATTTGTAAACATTAACAACGTCTTCAATATTCCTTCTGAGGTGATTGCGGCATTAAATAAGGCTCATTCAACTAGCGACACTGATAAGCAGACTAAAAGCGAAGAAGTTCAACACGACCCAGATCGTAAGAAGAATCGAGATCACAGAATATCTGTAAATAAGGATAAACTACTCGGTAATAAGGTCTACACTTCAAGGATGCAGGATATTGTGTTGTCTGCGGTTGATTCTGATATGGAGGCAGATGAGATCGTTGAAAAAATTACCGCTGACTGTATGCCTGAAATATCTGAGCTCCTTGGGAAATATAAAGATTCCTATTCTCCTTCAAAGGCAGAGCTTGACGGTATTAAAAATGGGCTCCGTGAAAAGGTCAAAGAAGCAGCAGAAGAGTTTGTGTCTGGTGATATAGCGGACAGAATAGCTCAGGATAAGTTAGCGGATAGTCTGGCGAATATCATTGAGAAAGATCTCCCTAACGATACCGTCATTCGTGAAGAAGAAGATAATTACGAAAAAGAAGAAAAGTCTGAAATGGACCAAATTAGGAGGAAATTGCGTACATTTACTCGTGCTATTCCTTCATTCATTATGGCTGCCAGTACAGATGTAGATAAAATCACATTGGATAACATCGAGGATACCGTTTCTGACAAGGATTTTGAGGAATTATTTACAGAAAAAGACGGCGAACCATTTACAAAAGACGATTTCCGTAAAATTCGCGGCCCATGGACAAATCCAGAAACCGGCGAAACATTTGAAGGATTTTTTGATCGCTATACATTTAACGCTGCCATTCGAGAGTTTGAGGAGAAGCGACAGGAAATTGCAGATTACCTCTCCCCTGGCGCCAAAGAAGATATTTTCTCTTACATTCGCCCGCTAAAAACAAATCAGATTTTTACGCCAAGGGGAGTTGTGAATAAAATGCTTGATTTGTTGGAAGAAAATAATCCTGGCATATTTGAAGATCCAAACGCGACATTTGCGGATTTATATGTAAAGAGTGGCTTGTATCTTACAGAAATAGCAAAGAGATTAAACAGAGGGCTTGAGAGTAAAATACCAGACAAATCGGAAAGAGTAAAACACATCCTTGAGAAGCAACTTTATGGATTTGCGCCAACGAATATTATCTACAATATCGCACGCAAGTACATTTATGAGACATTTTCAGGTATTGATGATAGCAATCTTAAGCAATTAGATTTAACTGACGCGTTTAAAAAGGGAGAGACGTTAAACATGAAATTTACAGCAGTAGTTGGAAATCCGCCGTATCAGGGAGAGAATCGTCAGCAGATTTATCCAGATTTCTGGACAGCATCCATAAAGATTGCTGATATATCTTGCATGATCTTCCCTGTTGGATGGCAGGAGCCTAAGGATGCTAATAATCTGCGAAAGATGAATAAAGAAAGCGTAAAAAGAGATAGGCAGATAGTAAAAATAGATAATATAGAAGATGCGTTTCCTGGCGTTTCTGGGGCAAAGTGGACAAACATAATATTATGGAAAAAAGGATACAACAATGGTCTAGATGGAAGACAGTTGGTATTTGAAAATGGAGAAAATCCGATAAAAAGACTTCTTCCTATAAGTAAATTGGATATTAAAAAACCTCAAGAAATTATAGACCTGGCTGAAAAAATTCAATCATTTTCTGGGTTTTTGTCAATGCAAACGATAACGTCGGTGCGCAAGCCATACGGCTTGAGCACCGACGTTATCAGGGATTCTTCAAAATATGGATTGCCTGATATACATGATAAAAGAATGAGCAAAACAGATATAAGATTATATTCATCCAAGGGGAGGGTATTTTATGTACCGCATGATTATCCGTTTCCTAGTTTAGATAATCAATTGTCAAAATATAAGGTATTCGTACCTTATGCATGGGGAAATTGGTCTGCGAGTTCGCCATTTTTAGGTGGTGCCTATGCTAATGTTATCGTAGCTGGACCGAATGAAGCCTGTACTGAAACTTTTCAAGAACAAGGAGGGTATGACGATGAGGCGTCTGCCTGGAATCTTGCAAAGTATATAAATACAAAATTTGTTAGAGCACTTTTATATCTAAATAAGCATAGTCAACATTCAACTACATCATGGGGTGCTGTGCCAGTTCAGGACTTTTCTGAAAAATGGTGGTGTTTATCAATTGACGAAATAGACAGATGTTTGATGAAAAAGTATGATATTCCCCAGAATATTCAAGATTTTGTTTTTAATAACATTCAACCCTGCAGTGAATCAAATATTATAAATATTTCGCGCCAGTAGAGCAATAATGCAGTTGAAGCAAGTTGACATTCTTGAAAACACCATTCGCCGCCACGGCGACTTGTTGGATGTTCTTTTGCTGGACAGGACGCGGACGACGAAGCGAAAATCGCATAATATCTTGTGGGCTACCGACTCTTATGTCGGTCATAATCCAAAGCAAGAAATATCGATCTCAGATATAACGGGGTCAAATACGTATTTAATACAGCCCAGAATTGCCAAATCAAAGGAAGAGCAAAAAAGCCGCACAAAGGATAAGGCTGAGGTTTTTACGCCAAAGAATATTGTCAGCCAGATGAATAGACAGATAGACTGGAGTTCAGGAAACTGGCCTGCAGACGAGAGTAATTGGAAGGATTACGTCAAAGAACTTCGTCTGGAGATAACCTGTGGTGAGGCGCCGTTTATAGTTGGTAGATATAATGCTGCTAATGGAAAAAAAGTTTTGAAACTGTCTGACAGAGTGGGATTTTTAGACCGTAAACTTCAAGTTGTCGGTTCGTATTGTAATGATAAGAAAGAATGGCTGGGATGGGCGGTTGTTGCTTTTCAATGCTCTTACGGATATGAATGGCAAGGTGATAATCTTCTTCTGGCCAGAGAGAACCTTTTATATACTTTCATCGACTACTGGAATGATAAATTTCCTAATGATAAGATAAATCTTGACAGGAAAATATCAAAAGAAAAAATGGAAATGTTATTACGGGTTGCGGAAATTATTTCTTGGAACATTTTCCAGATGGACGGAATTAAAAACGTGATACCGATGAGCTGCCGTCATGAAGTGATAGAAAAAGAAATTCCCCCTATGGTCAAATTATGGGGCGAATCTCCAAAGATTATTAAGAATGAGTGTACTGGATGCAAAAGCAATGACCACTTTAAGCATAATGGTAAATATGCCTTTATTATGGATTGGGAAAAAGGAAAACCAGTTAAATTTATAAACTTAATGAAGGCGAAATAAAAAAGATCCGCATCTCTGCGAATCCGTGTTTCATATGGAGCCACGATCGGGGCTTGAACCCGAGACCTCATCCTTACCATGGATGCGCTCTACCAACTGAGCTATCGCGGCGTAACAGGCTTAATTTTAGCACATTAAGCCGTGTTTAATCAACCGAGTTATTTTTTACGAGTGGATTTCTTGACTGGCGTGCTGACTTCTTTTGGCAGTTTTGGCGTGACAAATGCCTCTATTATTCCCCACGCTACGCTATTGACTAAGAACGTAACGAACAATATTCCTGACGCTGATGCCGCCAAGTGCGCCGATGAGGCGTTAAATAATGTCAATAATCCCGCCGCGGCTAGCCCAATTATAGCCAGCATAATATAAGCGTACTGTAATTTCAATCGTTGGTTTTTTTCGCTATTCCATAATGTAAGAATAGATTTTGTAAATTCAAGCATGCTCATATAATAGCATATAAATTATCAAAAGTCAATGGCGCTCAGCCTGGCGTCTTGCGACCAATTATATAAAAATATCCACGTAAGAAAAATATTATTTTCCGGCCTTATAATTTATCAATTAGCTCGAGTAACTTTTCCCACGATTCCCTGTCGGTGTGGTCATTATCAACGGTAACGGCGTATACGCAAACTTTATACAGGAGAGGATATTCTTGTGAATTAATCCAAGTCTGCATCTCCAAAGGATAAACTAACTGGTCGGAAACTCCAATAGCTGTACCATAATCAGTAGTCAATAAATCAAGCCCATCGGCTCGGATCTGATCCGCCCAGTACTTGCAGTGCTCGACTGCTTGTTTGTAGGTCATTTGAGGGTGATTATTTTTACCGTATTTTTCTGGCAGATCATCAATTAGTTCCAATAACTTTTCCCACGAAGCTCTGTCGGTGTAATTATTGTCAATGTTTATAGCATATGTACGAACTCGATACAAAGGATAATATTTTTGCGGATCAATCCAAGTCTGCATATATAGTGCATAAGCTAACTGATCAGAAATCCCAATGACTTCACTGTAATCAGTAGTTAATAAATCAAGTCCTTTATACCTAATTTTGTCCGCCCAGTATTTGCAGTATTCGACTGCTTGTTTATAGGTCATTTGAGGGTATTGATTCTCGCCGTTATTCATATTTTATAATTATATAACATGAAAAAGCCCCAGGCTAATAACATAAGTATTAGTCTGGGGCGGTCGTCTCCTTTCTATCTACCGAACAGTCTCTCGGCGTGGCGCTTGGTCACGCTCCAGATTTTCTCTCCTTGGCTGGCGCTTTGCTGGGTCTCCAGCTCTTGTGAGCGTAGCCAAGCAGTTGGTAATGCGTAGAGTAATACATCCGATTGACGTATCTTTGATATGGTAGACATTAGGAAAACCTCCTTTTACTTAGCTGCTACTCACTCCTAAGTTTACGGGGGGTCTGGTTTAGTTTAATTGACCCGGTTTTTGGTAATGTATCAGCAGTGTCTGTATCGATTAAGATAAAAAATCGCCTAAAAAGGCGACGATAATTCAAATTTGGTGCTGGAAGTAGGACTCGAACCTACGAAGCCTTACGGCGGGAGATTTACAGTCTCCTGTGATTGCCACTACACGATTCCAGCGTGATGTGGAGCCGCTTCTCGGGCTCGAACCGAGGACCTACGGTTTACAAAACCGTTGCTCTAGCCAACTGAGCTAAAGCGGCAACTGAATTTATTTTATCAATTTTTTCTCTCTGTGACAAGAGTTTACATAACTATTTTTCGCGGTTGATGTATTTTGCGCTGTTGGCGTGAACGTGGCGCGTCAGCTTTCTTTGATGGCGTCGTCGGAGTTAGCATTTTTGTAGCTTTCTTACGTAATTCTTCAGCCAACTCGGCCTGTCCAGCATTGTCATATGCTTCCGCTAAAATCTTCAATGTCTGAGGAATCGGCTCCAGTTCAACGGCCTTTTCCAGTGCATTAATAACCTTCTTCGTATTCCCTATTTTTTCCTGAACCTTAGCATAAGCGATGTAACGCGCCGCCAAATCATCTTCCATTTCCAGTGCTTGCTCGAATGCTAGCGACGCCTTTTCATAATTCTCTGTTTCGTAGTAAATTAAGCCGACGTTATGAAGGCTGGAGGCGCTTGGCTCCAAACTCTGAGCAATTTCAAAACACTCGATGGCGTCTTTGTATGCGCGCTGCTTAGCGTATAAAATCCCCAAGCGGTTGTATGCCGTGGCGTTTTTCTCATCGACTCGCAAAATTGTCAATAAAGCCTTTTCCGCTCGCAAATATTTATTCTCACGAATCGATTCTTGGGCAATTTCCCATAATTGATCAAGTTTATTAGTAATCTTAGTTGGCAGGTCGCCAGTTTCCTTGATTGACGGATGATAAAAAATCGCCCAAATCATTAAAATCAGAATGAGGAATAATCCAAACATATCTATACTATTATATCACAAGTTGCGTCAGCGCCAGCCTGACGTTGGCGTTAGATTTTAACGCGCTCGCAACAGAGGTAGTTTTTTCAAGTTGCTCTTCAAGCGACGGATTCATTCCGTGGGATAAAGCCTGAAAACGAATCATATTCACTATAATATCCGTTAGTAATAGCGCTTTTTGGCGGTCAGAAAAGTATTTGACGAGATTCTTAAACGCGTCGTATTCCCGATTCGTGGCTAAAATTTGCTTTGCGTCGGTGGCTAATTGTCGATATTCGGCGAATTTTTCTGGATTTTCCGCCAATTCTTTAATTAGTAATGGTCGCCCTGCAGCTAAGAAAAGAATTTGCTGGCTGGAAGCTGGGTCTAAATCGTACTTTTCGAGCATTTTTTTATCCTGAGCGGATGTCGTTTTATGAAGCGTCAATGTCTGACAACGAGATCGAACAGTATCGAGCATCAACTTCGGGTTTTTCGCAACAAGGATAAAATTGGTATTTTTATTTGGTTCTTCCAGTGCTTTCAGGAATGCATTTTGCGATGGCTCGGTCATTGAATCGGCTTCGTCAATGATAATAACTCGACGATTTATGGCGTAAGTTCGGAGCATAGAGATGAGCTCGCGGATTTGATCAACAGATATGGTTTGCTTTTCCGGAAGCGGCTTCAGATGAAAAATATCGCTATTTTTTGCTAGAATTTGAGCCACGCCCAGCCCGTCAAGTCCATAATCCGCAATCACCAAAAGCGCGTGCGGCAATTGCGATGAAATCTGGCTGATTTTTTGAGTATCTCGAGCGGATATAATCACTTCAGGCATCTATAAATCCTCTGGGAAGAATCTCTTGAATTTGTCAGGAATTGCGGCTTCAAAAATTTTTCTCTCACCAGACGGCAAAGTTATCTCTAATTTTTGAGCGTGCAACATCATACGGCAATCCGAAGACTTTCCATAAACTCGATCGCCAAGAATCGGTACATTCAAATGAGCCAAATGGACACGCAATTGATGAGTTCGACCAGTGGTCGGCTTCAGTTCCACGAGCGACTGAGTATCATTTTCCGCCAAAACATGGTAAGTCGTCTGAGCCGGTTTCCCGTTCGGATCTATGCGAAACGTGCTTGGCGCCGAAGGATTGCGACCAATTGGTAGGTCAATTTTTGCGGCATTCAACTTTGGCTTGCCGTCGGTTATTGCTATGTAGGTTTTCTTGGCGGTTCGTTCGGCAAATTGCCTCTGTAAGTGCGCGGCAGATTCTGGGTTTTTGGCTATGATCAACAACCCCGAAGTGTCGCGGTCAAGCCTATGAACAATTCCCGGACGATCCGTGTCCGTCGCAAACGAAGTCTTCGGGCGAATTATCTCCGCAACCGTCGGCTCGTCAGAAAGTCCGCCCTTTGCGTGTGTTAGCAACCCACTTGGCTTATTGACGACAATCACATCATCATCCTCGTATAAAATCGGCAAGTCAACATCCGTCTGCTCTTTTTCTGGCAAATTAAGCGCAATTTCATCAGTTTCATCAACCTCAAACTTCGGCGTCGTCACGACTTTATTATTGACCGAAACGTATCCAGCTTTTATGTATTTTTGCCAAAGACTTCGGGAAATTGTTGTGTCGAATTTGGTCGATAAATAAATATCCAAGCGCACTTTGGTTGGCGAAATTCGGAACATTATGACATATTTTCCCTGGAACGGCGTTTCGATAAATTCCGGGTCTAGCGGATTCGGCAAAATCTCGGCGTTATTTGGTTTTTCCGTCCACAATTCGTCAATAGACTCTTCGTCAACAATCGAGCCGTAAAGCAGCGCAAAATGCTGCTTATTCAAAATAAAATCCGCAAAAACATGAGATTTGTCTGTTTGAATTTCCAATCGACGCAGTGATTTGACGGGCGTATTGTCATCTGCTAATTTGTATAATCTAGCTATTTTCAGCACTGTCCGAGGTAATATTTTCACGCGATTTGCTCCCTATTTTCGAAGCCCTACAGCTTTTTGAACGCGATACAAAGTTTCATTAGCGACGACATTCATGTCTTTTTCACTAGAAGCCAGCTTTTCTTCAATTGCTTGCTCATCAACCGCCGCAAGCCGATTCTGGAAATTCTCCAAAAATTCCGCAACTTCGTCAGCCACGATTCGCTTGAAATCGCCATAACGATCCATACCGAAGTACTCGTTGGCGGTCTGTTCCAGGGTAACTTCCCTGCCAGCGTCTTGTCGAACCAAAGTCAAAATCTCCAGCAAATTAGAAATTCCCGGCTGATTTTCCTTGTCGTATTGAACTTTGCCAATTGAATCTGTTGTTGCGCTCATTATTTTCTTATGTGCCGATTTTGGATCGTCAGAAAGGAAGATAACTCCCTTGCCGCTCTCGTCAGATTTGCTCATTTTCTTCGCTGGATTTACGAGATCTTTAATCCTCAATCCTTGATCTTTTCCGAAGAATTGATGCTGCTGAATTACGGGTTTTGGCACGATAAATAGATCGCCAAACTTACGGTTCATTCGCTCAGCAATATCACGCGTGAACTCCAAATGCTGAGTCTGGTCGTCGCCAACCGGCACGTAAGTTGCGCCGTAAAGTAGAATGTCGGCAGCCATTAGGACGGGATAGTTAAATAGTCCAACGGAGGCATCGCCTTTACTTCCCTTATCCTTAAACTGCGTCATTCGGCTCATCTCGCCAAATCCAGTGAAACAATCCAGAATCCACGCCAGTTCGCTGTGCGCCGAAATACGACTTTGGCGGTAAAGATGAATGGAAGAATTGTCCAGTGGCAATCCGGCGGCGGTATAAACTCGCGCGTTGTTCAGAATGCTGTCGTATAACTTACTGTGGTCGATTGGCGTTGTAAAACTGTGAAGGTCTGGGATGAATAGATTGATATCGTATTCGTCCGAGCGACGTTTCGCCATGTTGATAATTGGCAAAATAGCCCCAAAGTAATTACCTATGTGGATGTTGTTGTTGGCGCGCACGCCAGTGAGGATGACGGGTTTTGATGGTTTCATTAAGTATATTATAACATTATTCGATCGTTAAGTAATGGGGCGATATATTATCTGTATTCTTCCTAGCTCAGCTTAGTTGTTGCTTTATAATCTTTAAAGATTTTTTATATGTAGACGCTATATCATTTTCTATCTTTCGTATAGATGATACATCACTGTCCTGGGATGTTGCTATGCCATCAAAGTTGCTTGCTAAATCATCCCAGTCAATTGCTGGATAGTCAACTTTATCGTAGTCAGTCAATCTCGCCATTGCAAAACACAGTACATCAAGAGACTCGGCCGTCCCGATTTTGTCTTGCGAATCTCGGTAGAGATCAATGATTTCGCGAGCAATGATAGCCTGTTGTATACGGTTATTATCAGCTTTCAGCATCTATTAAATAATCCCTCAACATCGCGAGCCCGTCAACTTTCTCAATTATCGTCAGATATTCCTGCCATTCTTCGTCGTTCAATTCTGCCAAACTGCGACCAGGAAAGCTCGGATGCCCATAAATATACAGTAATTCCGTCCAGCCATGGAGGTTATCGCCACGTGGCTCGTCAACGATAAATCCCTCTTCGTTGGCTACGAAAATGTGGTCTTTTTCGCCGTCAAAATAGCCAACCGCAAAAGAAAAAATAGCTCGACGATCAGTCTCACCCTTCATCAACTTGATAATACCGGGATAGCTAAAGCTATTTAGTAGCAATTTAACAAATGGTCCCGGAAAACCTTTCAGCGCCGGAATGAAAAAACCGCGGTCATCAACGACCAGGCGCTTGTCCGGAAACGCTTTCTTGGCTTGAGATAATTTGCTTTTGGCAATCGTCTGAATGTCAAGCCCTCGTCCTTCGTCAAAATCATAATCGAGCTGCCTTAAATCAACACCAAGCGGCTGAAGAAGTTCTTGAAGACTGGTGAATTTACTGTGATTGGAAGTGATAAAATAAATTGGGCTATTCTCTTGTTTCATATTGATAAGTATACGCTAACTAACGTTATTTTGCAGATTTCTAATACTTGTGTCGTACGGAATTTTCCATAATTTGCCGTCAATGTTCAGGCTTTTCAGAAAATTGTACATTTGTTGTTGAATGTTTTTTACGTCGGCGCTATCTTCGGTCAAAACCTCCAGTTCAATAAATAACCCCAATCCAGCAACTTCATCAATGCAAATCGTATAGTCCTCAGTTTTCGATTCAAGGCGGATTTTATCAACCGTAACGATTTCTTGCCAGCCCAGCGCTGTGAGCATTTGGCGCGCC
>UNSN01000015.1 GCA_900555675.1 Candidatus Saccharimonadota bacterium
TTTTTTCATACAGTAGCTAGAGTGTTGTTTAGTGCCTTCTCTGCCAAAGCTGCTTTTACGTATTCACTATACTCTCTAATTTTATCACCTGGACCTGTATGTTTGCCAGGAGTGTCGCTCAATTTGACCGTAGATACTCCATCAACCTCTGTGGCTTTCATAACAAAGTTGTTGGGTGTAATTCCAAGGTCGTTAGTCAAAGTCGTGCCCCAACCGAATGTTACATTTATTTTGTCCTTAAAGTAATCAGTTATCCTAATAATTTCGCCCACATCAAGCCCATCGCTAAAGACGATAGTTTTTTCCAAAGGATCAATTCCGTTCTTTTTGTAAATTTCAATAGCCTTATTTCCAAATTCTATTGGGTCGCCGGAATCGTGTCGTAGTCCTTTCCATGAAGTCATTTGTTCGGGCGTAAAGTCGGCAAAGAAGAAGTCGGTTGTAAATGTATCTGTTAGGGCAATTGATAGCTCGTCGCCGTATGTGTCTTGCCAATCTTTTAGTGCCTGACTGTGGCCACTTAGTGGGTTGTCTCCGGCTTTATCTGCAAGTGCAGCGTAGACCATTGGCATTTCGTGCGCAAAAGTTCCAATTGGTTTTAATCCTAGTTTATGCGCCAGGTATATATTTGAAGTTCCGACAAAATTATCAGGGAGTTCATTTGCAACTCGTTCAATTACGTGCCTATGCCAATTAAAGCTAAAGCGTCGTCTTGTGCCGAAATCGGAAAACTTAATGTCTGGGCGGCTTTTTAATAATTTGATCTTTTCGTCTAACCGGCGATCTCCTTCGGCATACACTTCTTCCAAAGAGTAACCTTCACGTGCGAGTTTGTTACGAAAATATATTTCATTTATCTCGCTCATGATAACGGTTTCCCAGAATGTAACTAGGGGCCATTTTCCCGTAGCCTCAACCGCTAGATCGCCGCGTTTATCATATTCGATATTGACCGGAGGCAAGGGGTTACTTATTAGGAAATCAAGGTATTCTTGAGAAAATGTCGCTTTGCCGTCTTGGCTTTGTAGTCCGGCTAAGTAGGCAATCTCACTGGGCTGCCATCCTTCAGCTAGATTGTTTAGGCTGTTTTGCAATTCATCTGGAGTTACAAACTCTGACAGTAAATTAGGGGAGCGATTTTTCAGTGTGAAAGTAACTTCCGCTTCAGGATGTTTAAAGAACTCGTTCATCCCCATAGTTGCTTTGTAGTAATCTAATCCTTGTGATATTTTTGAACTCTTCTCCATTTAAATTGCCTCCTGAATTATCTTCTTTGCTTCTTCGGTTGATATTGCTAATATTCCAGCCTCCTTCATTGCGGATAATGCTTCTTCTTCGGCTGTTGGGGTTAATCCTACAGCACGGATGGCGTCTATAAGTAGGTATGTAGTAACACGCCTGTCATCTTTGAAATGTTCGGCGATATCTAGGGCGGTAGATTTTACACAAAAATCTGTTGCTAACCCGCCGAGAAATATTTTAACTTTTTCATGGGGTGTTTTTGGCGTTATGATAGATTCTAGCGTTTCGTTTGTTTCGCTTTTACCCTCCCATCCAGAATATCCGTCTGTCTGACCGACGCCTTTATTGATGATAATATCACTAGGCTGAATATTTAGGTCTTCGTGAAAATCAGCTCCTCTGGTGTTGGCTACGCAGTGAACTGGCCATTTGTCAAAATGCGGTGTTTTTTCGGGGTGCCAGTCTCGGGTGAATACAACCGTGCCGTCGTGTTTTCGTATCTCGTCGGCAATGGAGTTGATAGGTTTGATGATTTGCTCTGCTTCGGCAACGGCAAGACTCCCATCGATAAAATCATTTTGTGGGTCAACCCCGACAAATATATAGTTAGACTTTTCCATAATGTTAAGATCCTCCTTACTTAATGTATAGCTTACACTTACTATCTAGTCTAATAGCAAGTTATTGTATTGTCAACACTAATTTATAAAAAATATAAATTTTCTAGATTTTTACAGGGAGGTTAGTCTAAGCTACGATCTAAATTCTCGAGCTTACTTGAATTAAATTCATATAATTTTGCCGGACGATGCGCGCCGTCTCGCCACAACTTGTTAGTTTCATGAATTAAGTTTAAGCTGAGGAATTTTTTTCGAAAATTACGCTTGTCAAATTCACGACCAAAAACTATCTCGTAAACTGTTTGCAGTTGTGTTAAGGTAAATATTCGATCCAGAAAAGCAAATGCCGAATTGGTGTATGTCATTTTTGCAATTAGGCGTTCTTTGGCGTATTTAATGATGTTGGTGTGATCGTATGCCAGCTTTGGTATTTTATTTACATCAAAAAATGCCACTTCTAAATCTTCATTGTATGTAATATTGCGTCCACAACCCATGTAGGTTACAGACACTGCATGTCCTCGTGGATCACGATTGATCGTATCGAAAGTGTAAAGCTGTTCAATATATCGTAGGTCGTCTTTAATTTTTACGCCTGTCTTTTGGAAAACTACACGTTCGAGCGCGTCTGTAGTTGTCTCGCCCTTGGCGTTATACCCTCCAGGGAGGGCCCATTCTCCTTTAAAAGGTTCATTCGGTCGTTTTAATAATAGCACTTCCAGGGTATTGTTGTTTACTTGAAAAATTACTGCATCCACGGTTAGCGTTGGAGGTGTATACGGTTTTGTGTAATTCATACAATATATCTTATCCTGAAGTAAGCTACTTGCCAAGTTATTTTTATTGCTTCACGAAGTATAAAAGTTTGTTTGCAAATTTATTCTGTACTTATTCAGCGATATATGTTAAGATAGATCAGAGCGAATGATAGAGATATCTTCGGGGTGTGGCGCAGTTGGCTAGCGCGCGCGGTTTGGGACCGTGAGGTCGAAGGTTCGAGTCCTTTCACCCCGACCAATTGAGATCGTTCAATGTATTAAAATAACTGGCATTTAACCAGTTATTTTTTATTTTCGTATAGTCCAATAATCAAGTCGCCATCATGGAATTCTTGCTTTAATTGCCAATAGAGCGGAACTTGTTTTTTATATTCGTCATATGTTTTTTCGCGAAGAATAAGCCAGATTCTTGGAGATTTTACTGACTCTAAAGAACTAATTTCTGGAGTATTCAATTTTTTAATTAATCCCCATTCGCCAACCCAGCCTAGCTCTTCTTTTGGCTTCAGGAGAATAATCTCTTTATTTGTGCGGTTGTGATAGGAGGTGTGAAAATAAGTGTAGATCTCGCCAGAAATAATAGCATCACTGCTCTGGATATTTTCGTTTATGTGATTCATGGCCGTATTGGTGTTGTTCCAGGATGATTCTGCAATGTTTTTACCGCCGATATGCCACATATAATGACCGATAAATAATGTCAGGACAATAGATATTCCAATAGGCCACCATTTTTTATTAGAAAAAATAAGCCCGATGAATATTGCAATCAAGCCGTAAAACGCTGGCGCTGAATAAGTGAAGTAGCGGTCTAAGTAAACTGGTCGACCCTGGCTGAGTGTGTAAACGATGATCATCGGTAGCAGTAACCAAATTGTTAAAATCCAAATTGCTGCTTGATATTTTGGGCGTTTTTTGGCTAGAATGAATGAAATTACGACTATAATTGGCGGCAGTAGCAATCCAAAATAGCGGACAATCCTGTCGTCGTAAGTTAAGAACATTGATAGTGTTGTTGGGATGGTAAATTTAGTGACTTCGGGGATCCAGAAGCCGCCACTTACTCGGCTGGTTTGGGAGGTCATAACTGGTAGCCAGGGGAGGAATAGCAAAAAGCATGTTCCTGCGGCAAGCCAAACGTTTTTGTCCTTAAATATATTTTTTATGGCAGTGCGATTTCCGCCAAGTTTTAGCCAAATGTATACGAAATGTGCGGGCAGTATTAATGCTAGGAAATATTGTGTATAAAGGCCGAGTGCCACTAAAATTCCGTATAGTGCCCACCAGAACTTCTTATTTTTGCGCTCGACTGCCACGATAAATGCGTATGTCATTGCTACGGCCAAAAATGCCGCCAGTGCATACATTCGAGCTTCATTGCTATAGCGGATTAAGAATGGTCCTAGCGCTGCTAAAAAACTTCCAAATACGGCGATTCTTTTAGAGAAAAGTTTTTGGAGTAATAGAAACAATAGGGCAATCGTCAGAACTCCGCACGTAACGCTAAATCCTCTGAGCGAAGCTACGGAATTGCCGAAAATCGATTGCCAAACGTGCATAATAACGTAATAAAGCGGCGGGTGAACATCTGTGGTTGTGATGGTAATAATTTCTCTGATTGGCTGCTGAATGATGGCTGCCGTATACCCTTCATCGTGCCAAATATCGGCTTTTGTTAAATAGGTAAGTCGAACGTTGATGGCTAAGATTAAGATTGGAATTAGCCAAATCCAATCGGGCATTTTATAAATAAATGCATATAGCTTTTTAAGATATATACGGATTTTTTTCATGAATTATCTGGATAATTTTAACGCTATCTCTCTCGCTTTATTCGCTAAAGTATCGTCAATTTTTCCCAGCCCCGAATCCGCGCTTACGCCGCGTCGCTCTAGTGCTTCGCCAATAAGAAAGTCTGCAATCTGTGGGTTTTTAGGTAGAATCGGGCCATGAAGGTAAGTGGCAATGACGTTGTTATAGCGAACACCTTCGTTTGCGTCGATCATATTATTGCCGGCGCCTTTAATAACTTGCCCAAGAGGTTTGGCTGTCTTATCTAAGAAAGTTTGTCCGCTGTGATTTTCATAGCCAACGATATCGCCAAATTCCTGGCTTTTGATGACAATGTTACCGATCATCCGCTCGTCGCCAGCAATCGTTTCAATTGGCAAAATGTTAGCGCCAACAATTTCCTCGCCCTTGAGCGTTCGGAAAAACCGACCAAATAATTGGTACATTCCGCAAATCATCAACATCGGCACGCCGTCTTTTGCTAATTGTCGTAGTTCATCAGCTCGCGCCAGAAGGTCGTTTTGGATAATCGTCTGTCCAGAATCTTGTCCGCCGCCGCCAACAAAAATATCAATTTTAGAAAAATCCGTTGAATCGCCTGGATTGTGATCGATAATCTCAACATCGAAGCCGCGTCGCTCTAGACGTTTTTTTAGGACTAGCGTGTTGCCCCAGTCGCCATAAAGATTCATATCTCGCGGATAAAGTTGCGCAATTGTTATTTTCATTATGATATTTCCTCCACGTCGGTTTTTTCGCTCAGCAAGCGACGAATCGCTGTCATGGCCGTGTAGCTACAAAAAATCTGTTTTGGCTCATCGGGATTAGTATTGATGAAATCTTCCAGGGCTTTCGAAATATTGGTGTCGATTTTCCCAATTGAAATGTCGTCATATTGAAGTCGCAAAGCCATATCGTAAGCGCGCGCGCCGCTGATCATTGCTACGTTTTTTAATAGCGAAAAATCGACGTCCCAGAACCAACTTACATCTCGTCCGTCGGCGTAATTGTCATTAACAGCGATCATCGTAGTGTTATTGTTTTTGGCGAATGACAGAAGTGCCAACCGAAAGCCGCTCGGATTTTTCACCAAAATAAGCTCAATTGGCGTGCCGTTCAGGTAAATCGTTTCGCCACGACCAAACGCCGGCTTTATGCTCTCCAGCGCAGATAAAATTGTATCGGTAATTTCCGGTCCCGCGATTTGTCGAGCCAGAGCAACCGCTGCCCCCGCATTGAGAAGATTATAAACTCCAGTGAGTTGCAGATCTACGTCAATTTCTTTATTGTCAATTTGAAAAGTCGCCTGTTGAGAGTTAATTTTTTTCAATAAAACATCGGCAACTACGCTTTGATTTGCGACTGCGGTTCCGTATTTTAGAGTGTCGTCTGTTGGCATTAATTGAAGCAATTCGCTGGTTGTACCGAAGAAAACTTTTTTAGCCTGAATATGTTCGCTAATCTTAAAAATTCGCGGATCGTCGCGATTGAGAACGACGGTGTCGCTGGTGGCCTCAGCTATTTTTTGGAGCAATGCGGCTGTATTGTCAATTTCTCCAAATCTGTCCAATTGATCGCGCATAACATTCAGAAGCAGGGAAAAGCGCGGACGAACAATCTGCACGAATTTAACCGCCCAAGCCTCGTCCAGTTCCAGAACTGCGATGTCAGCGTCCAGCTTGCCGCGGATATTGACCTCATCAAGTAGTGCTGCTGCCACGCCTCGGGAAAAATTACTACCAGTGCGATTTGTGAAGACTTTCAATCCGACCGATTCCAATAGTTCTACGACAATTTTTGTCGTCGTCGTTTTTCCATTCGTTCCGCTGATAATCACTACGCCTTGCGGCAAATCTGCCAACGTTCTCTGAATAAATTTTGGGTCAATTTTTTCAATCACCAAACCCGGCAAGGCTGAACCGCCGCCGCGTAATTTAGCGACTTTCTTGACGCTTTTGCCAATAATAGTACTAATCATCTGTCTTGCCATATTGTCTATTATACTCTGCCGGGCCGATGTGCTACAATATCAATATGTTTTTGGTGGGTATCTTTCAGTGGTGGTATGGCAATGGCTTGTTGCAATATATTCGCCAAAGTTTTCTGGGAGTTTTACGAACCGCAGATTTTTTCTCAGTCGGGCTACTTTTGAAAACCTTATTCAATCCGTTTCGTCAAATTTCAGCTGCTCCGGTTGGCGGCGACTTGTCCGTGCAGCTATCTGCGTTTTTTGACAAAATGTTCTCGCGAGCAATTGGTGCGGTGGTGCGCTCGATGGTGATAATTATTGGGATATTGATGATATTGCTACGATTTTTGTGGATGATTGTAGGGGTTATTATGTGGCTGGCGCTGCCACTGATGCCGTTTATCGGAATTATTTTATGGCAAATGGGAGTTTCTGTATGGAAATAGAGCCGAGATTTAATTACGACAGTTTACGAGCTCAGAAGGCGCGATTTTCTGTAAGGTTTGGTAATGCTTGGCATATCGTGGCGATAGCTGTCGGTATTATGATGGTGCTGCTTGGTTTGTGGTCGTTGATTGAACACGGGGCAACTGGCTGGCTATTATTTGGTCTGAGTGGTCCGATGATTATGGTGTCGATTTGGTGGGAAAAAGATCTTAAGACGGCAGAAATTAGTAAAAATCCTAAGACAATTGATGATGTGATGGCGGCGGACGTTTTGGGCAAATTGCCGCGCAGACCGACGCCGATTGATATTGCTGAGGCGATTACAGGTACGCGAGCCGGGCAATTTTTGGCAGTGCGGCTGGGTTTGACGCCGAATTTCTTGCGTAATATTTCCGTCGACGATCCGGATCGAACGGAGCAGATTTGGAAGGCAGCGATTGAAATTTGGCATAGCACGGAAAGTCCGAAGATTACTAGCGCGGTTTTGGCGGCGGCGATAGTGAAGCAATTACCACAACACGATTCTTTGCTGGCGAATATGAAGATCGATTTTCGTGATATCGAGGAGGCTATTCGATGGTACGAGCGAATAAAGGCGCTGATTGATCAATATAAAGAGAAGCCGCTAAATACGGGCGGAATTGCTAGGGATTGGTCTTTTGGTTATACGCCGCTGCTGAGTCGATTTGCTCAGAATATTAGCGTCAGCGTATCTGGCGGTGCGTTTACAACTAAGTTGGCTGCGCATGAGGAGGCGTTGGGGCAGATGCTTAAAACGTTTAGTTCTGGCGGGCGGCAGAATATTACGCTAGTTGGTGCTGACGGCGCGGGAAAAAGTACTGTCGTGTCGGCGTTCGCTGAAATGCTGATTGACGGACATCGAGGCGTTCCTGGTTCGCTTATGTATCAGCAAGTTTTTATGCTGGACGCGTCGTCGTTGATTAGCGTGGCGTCGGGTCGTGGGGAATTGGAAAATCTAGTCACGATGATTTTGAACGAAGCTTTCTTGTCGAAGAACGTGATTTTATGTCTGGACAATGCGCAATTATTCTTCGAAGAAGGCGTCGGTTCGGTTGACCTGAGTAATGTATTATTACCAATTCTGGAGGCAGGCAGACTTAGGACGATTTTAACGATGGACGATCAGCGATTTTTGCAAATTTCCCAGACTAAGCCGCAACTCGCCCACGCTTTGAACACAATTGCAATTCAGCCGTCAAATGAACCCGAAACTATGAAAATTATGCGTGATCAATTGGTTTTATTTGAGGCGCAGCACAAAGTGACATATATGTATCAGGCACTGGCGGAGGCGTATCGTGTTGGTGATCGTTATGTTCAGGATTTGGTAATGCCAGGTAAGGCGTTGAAAATTTTGGAAGCAGCAGCAAGTTACGCCAGTGGCGGGCTGGTGACCGCGCAATCTGTGGATGACGCGATTGAAAAGACTCTTGGTATAAAAATTTCGGTAGCATCTTTAAGTGACGAAAAGGAAAAATTGTTAAACTTGGAGTCATTAATTCATCAGCGAATGATCAATCAAACGCGAGCCGTGACGGTTGTTTCTGACGCTATTCGCCGCGCGCGCACAGGTGTTAGAAATCAGAATCGACCGATTGGCGCGTTTCTGTTTCTTGGTCCGACTGGTGTTGGTAAAACGGAGCTTTCGAAAGCTTTGGCGGATGTTTATTTTGGCGGCGAAGGCAATATGATTCGCTTGGATTTGAACGAATTTGTCAGGCCGGATGACGTGGCTAGGTTAATTGCGGATGGTTCGCGAGATCCGGGGAGTTTGACTGCTCAAGTTCAGAAGCGCCCGTTCTCTGTCGTGCTTTTGGACGAAATTGAAAAGGCTCATCCTCAGGTTTTGACGACACTTCTGCAGCTTTTGGACGAGGGAATACTTCGCGACGAAAATAACCGAGAAATTAGTTTTCGCGATACGATTGTAATTGCGACGTCGAATGCTGGCGCGGATAGAATTCGTGAATATATTGAGCGGGGCTATCAATTGGAGCAGTTCGAGCAGACGTTTATCAACGAGTTGATTAATGCCAATTTATTCCGCCCAGAATTCTTAAACCGTTTTGATGAAATTGTTCTGTTCCGTCCGCTAGGAAAAGAGGAATTGTTGCAGGTTGTTGATTTGATTTTGGCGGGAGTTAATAAGACTTTGGCGCCGCAAAAAATTCAAGTTGCGGTCGAGGAAGAAGGTAAGAAATTGCTAGTTGAGGCTGGCTATGATCCAAGATTGGGAGCTCGTCCGATGCGCCGCGTCGTCCAGCGAGCTGTCGAGAATACCGTCGCCAAGCAAATGCTGGCGGGAACTGTCGCACCTGGCTCAACTACAATTATCACCGCTGATCAAATTCGCCAAATTTTAGGTTCACAATCTGCGCAAATGCCATCAGGAATTCAGAATCCGCCATTGAATAGCTAGCTCAGCCGCTCGATTAGTGTTTTTATGAGTGTCGTTATAAATAAAAACCCGTCATAATGACGAGCTATTTTGGTACACCCGGCAAGATTCGAACTTGCGACCCCTTGGTTCGAAGCCAAGTACTCTAATCCGCTGAGCTACGGGTGCGTATGAAGTTATTATATCATAGATGACGGCCGAGTAAAATGATATACTATACGTATGGACGTTATGACTAATATATCACTGAAACAATACACAACTATGAAATTGGGAGGTGAGACTCGCTATATGGCGACGGCGGATTCTGCTGGTGATGTTGTGTCGCTATATCGTAATGCCCGAAAGGAAAATTTGCCGATTTTTGTGTTGGGTGGTGGCAGTAATGTGATTACGCATGACGAGGTTTTTGAAGGAATCGTACTATTGAATAAGATCAAAGGCTTTGAGGTTATCTCTGAAACTGACGAAACAACTGATGTGAAAATTGGTGCGGGCGAAGTCTGGGATGAGGTTGTTGAGAAGGCTATTGGGCTTGGACTTCAGGGAATTGAGGCTATGTCGGGAATTCCCGGAACGGCTGGAGCTGCGCCAGTCCAGAATGTTGGGGCGTACGGTCAAGAAATTGCTGACACGTTGATTAGCCTGGAAGCTTACGATTCAAAAACCGACACAATTGTAACTATTTCCGCTGACGAATGTGATTTTTCTTATCGAAACAGCATTTTTCGCGACAAGGAAAAAGGGCGATATTGCATTCTGAATATTACTTTACGACTAAATAAAGCAGAGCCGAAACCGCCGTATTATGCCTCTTTACAGAGATATATTGACGAGAATGATATTCGTGAGGTCAATTTGTCAGTGATTCGCGTGGCAGTTCTTAATATTCGTTCGGAAAAATTGCCAGACCCAGCTGAACTACCAAGTGCGGGTTCTTTCTTCAAAAATGCGCTGGTTGAAAAATGGAAATTGGAAGAATTGCAAAGAGAATATAGCGACATTCCAAATTATGCAATGTCTGATGGAAAATATAAAATCCCGACAGGTTGGTTGATAGATAAGGCTGGCTTAAGGGGTTATCGCAGTCACGGCATGCGAGTTTACGAAAAGAACGCGTTGGTGCTCGTGAATGATTCGGCAACAGGATATGATGATTTGGCGGCGATTCGTGAGGAAATTGTGCAAATTATCTTTGACAAGTTCGGTATAAAAATTGAACAAGAGCCGCTAGAACTTTCCTGACAATAAGCATATGCTTTTTTGTAGATTTGCGCTACAATATTGATATGAATCGTGGGACGGGTGGCTATACGATAATTGAAGTGGCAGTAGTTATTGTAGTTGTGTCTATTTTGGCTAGTATCGCGTTTGTTGGTGGCGGAAGATTTTTGAATTTGACTAGAGATCAGGAGCAAAAAGCTGATGTATCTGAGCTGTCTTTGAGATTGGAACGATATTACAAATATAAAAATGTAAGCTCTATCGGGCACGAATATCCTTCTTGTGCTGATCTTATTAAGAGTTTTTCGTCAATCGTAGGGAGTGATTCATTAAAAAAAGAAATGATTAAATGCAGTCGTGGTGATTGGGCTGGCGGTAGTAACGGCGAATTGTTGTACGAGGCGGCAAACATAGACGATGGAGATTGTACGAAGCCGACTTCTGGTCCCATAGCTGACGTGGCGGCGGTAACTTGTGTGAAATATAACATTATATATAAGGAATTTTCGACGGGGTCGGAAAAAAAGGTGAATAGCATATGGCGCGATTAACAGGAAAAAGCAATGGGTTTACTATTGTCGAGGTTGCGGTTACTCTGGTTGTTATTGGTATTTTCATGGTCGTTATATTAAGTATGCAAGCGCAAGTTAGCCAGATATCGGTTTTAAGCGCTCAGCATAATAAAGCAAGTCTTCTGGCGTATAATAATATGCGTCGTTACGCGAATGACTCCGCTCCGTCGTGGTTTAAGTGTGTAGATCCTCCTCCGAGCACTAGAACCCCGGGCTCCAGATATTCGGTTATGAGTAGTACGGGTAATGTCGATGGATTGCCCGGAGTGGTTAGACAGCAAGTATATGCATCAGCGCCATACGGATGTAAGAGCGGAACAGTTAGTCTGGGAATGCCGATTAAAGTGGAATCTATCGTAGAATATGGATTGCCAAGCTCTGGCGTAGGTAGCGGAAAGAAGGTGGTACATGCGACGTATGTGGCGTTCTAATGAGGGCGGTTTTACTGTAGTCGAATTAGCGATGGTGATGGTCATCATTGCAATGGTCGTCGGCGTGTTTAGCCAGATGTTAATTTCAGCAAACCAAAGTGCGTCTATCAGCAAGGTGAAGGTTGAGATTAGCCGAAATATGCACAATTCCATGGACGCAATTGAAACTGATGTGCGTCAAGCTTCGCGCTTTAAGGTGAGTAGTTATGACGGGGAGGATACGTTTGCTACTGATAAAAATTTCCCTAGTGCGACGCCTAGAGAGTGGGGATATAGAAGTAATCCATATTCAAGTAGTGCCATCACCGATCCCGAAAAGAACTCACTTATACTACTCCAATATGCTACAAATATGGGACGAGGCGCTGATTCTAGGGAGATTGTATATCTAAGAACTCCAAAGTTTGATTGTAGTGCAAATAAGACTCAGCAGCCGAAGTATAAAAAGATAGTCATATACTTTTTGAAGAATGGAGAATTGCATCGACGGACTATTTATAATGATTTAGTTGATTTCTCCAGTTATCCTCCAACGCCATATTCAGGGTCTGCTGCGGGTTACTTTTGTATGAATGGTACGGATGCTGATAAGTTTAAAGATCGAGCCATGAAGCTTCGCGAAGATTCGATTTTAGCGACTGGAGTTTCGGAATTTAAGATTAATTACTATGATGGAAAAACGCTGATAAGTAAAAATAGTGATGCTCCAGATAGCGATAAGAAAGCTCTTGACGGTGCGGATAATGTAGAGGTTACTTTAACAATACAATCGCCAAGTAAACAAGTTTCCGATTCTCAAACATTAATGATACGAAAGATAAATAACTTATGATTCGACAAAAAAATGGCTATTCTTTGGTGTTAATTGTACTCATGAGTACTTTCATATTGGCTCTTTTGGCTGGGGCTATGAAAGTTGTAACTCAGTCATATGTCTACTCTCAGGAAGAGTATTATTACAAGTTAGCCCAAGAGGCTGGCGAGGCGGGTACGGCGTATGCTAACGCCTGCTTAGACTCTAATGGGGCCGAGCAATCATGGGGGTCGGTTCCTGGTGGAATTGGGTCGCTTCGTCCAGAAACTAATTGTAAGGGGGCTGTAAATCCGAGTTATGAGAAATACGTATTTGATGAAGGTAATAAATTTAGGACGACTTTTGAGGTCGGTGATTTGGAGGCTTCGACTAGAAGCACGGCTCTGTCGGCTGCTACCGCTCAAATCTCATCTATTGGTCGCGTTGAAATAACAAATGGGAGTGGTGTAGTTCTTAAGACTTATACTGCTGTTGTAAAAAAATCAGTTACTTGGCCAGCCGATATTGACGCAACGCGTACAGTAAGCGGCACCAACCGTACGTGTGCGATTCTGTCGAATAATGTATGGTGTTGGGGTAAAAATAATATGGGGCAATTGGGTGATGGAACTACTAGCGACTCTAATATTCCAGTGAAAGTTCGTTCTATTGGCGATATGAGGAATGGTGAGATCATTGATATTTTTACAGCGCAGCACCATAGTTGCGTGTTAACTAAATCAAGTACTGGCAGGAGAATATATTGTTGGGGTGATAATAGGTCTGGGCAACTGGGCAATAGTGATTTTGGTGGTAGCTATTCTGCCGTACCAATTGAAATTAAAGTCGTTGGCTTGGCTGCAACCTCGGATTTTTCTGGAAATAAAATCAGCGCAATTGGAGGGACGGGTGATACTTCGTGTGCTATCGCATCAGGTAAGGTGTATTGTTGGGGTAGTAATAGGTTCGGGCAATTGGGTTACGGTAGTCCAGGTAGTCCTGGCTATAGCGCAGCGCCAGTGATGATTAATTCGGGCGGATCTAACGGCATTCCTAATAATTATTCTGCCACTAAGTTGTCGACTGGCGGATCTCGCTCGCAGACTATGTGTGTTATAACTACCGAAAAAAGAGCTTACTGTTGGGGGCAGGCTAAGTTTGGGCAACTGGGTGTTGGTCCAGTAGCTGGCGATAATTATAGTCGAGCTACTCGAGTTAAGGGATTGGAAGATGTGGATGATATATCTCAGGATGGATACTGGTGGACAAAAGATCCTGATTATGTAACTCACACCTGCGCTATCGCCAATGCGGGCAGGGTATACTGTTGGGGTGGCGCTGGACGTGGACAGGCTGGATCTCTGGGGAGTGGTACTCCTAAAAAGCATATTGAGCCGAGGTTGGTCCATGGTTTGCCTGGGGTGGCTTTGCAGGTTGAGGTTGGTATTTCTCATTCTTGCGCTTTAATGAATAATGGCGGGAAAAAGGAAGTGTATTGTTGGGGAAATAATGAGATGGGGCAACTGGGAGCAAACAAGAAATACGAGGGTCCTCCTCCTGAGGTAATTATATGGACATATGAACCTATGAAAATTAATGACGGACTGCCTGCGGGAGAGAGGATTGTTAGTTTGTCTGCTGGAGCGAACCGTGGTTGTGTCATTATGACAAATAAACGCTCGTACTGCTGGGGGTTAAATAATGAGGGGCAAATCGGTGACGGTACTAATCAAAATAGGATTAGTCCAACAGAGTCTTTATTCTTGCGTCCAGTGCAGAATAGATATATATATTAAAAAACGCTTGCGCTTTTAAAAACGTTGTAGTATTATCAAGTTACAAATCAAACTAACAATTTAGGGGGCACATTATCGTGACTACAAAGAATATCAAAAATCAAGGTTTTACACTAGTTGAGCTTTTGATCGTTATCGTGATCATCGCAATTTTGACAGTTGTTTCTTTGGTTGCATACAACGGTTTGCAAAACCAGGCAAAGACATCTGCTGCTAAATCTGCTGCTGACGCTGTTGCTAAGAAAGCTGAGCTATACAA
>UNSN01000016.1 GCA_900555675.1 Candidatus Saccharimonadota bacterium
TGAATGCCGGCAGCGTGGCTGAAACCGCCAAGGCTGAAAATGCTTTGGAAGGCGCTTTGAAGAGCTTGTTCGCCGTATCTGAGGCTTACCCAGAATTGAAAGCAAACCAGAACTTCTTGCAATTGCAGCAGGAATTGGTTGACACTGAGGATAAAATCCAAGCAGCTCGCCGATTCTACAACGGTGGCGTTCGCGACCTGAACACGAAGATCCAGACTTTCCCAACAAACATCATCGCGGGAATGTTTGGCTTCCAAGCTAAGGAATTCTTCGACGTTGAGGATCGCGCAAGTGTCGAAAATCCGGTTGAAGTAAAGTTCTAATTGAACTCTGAAATGAAAATCGCTCGTCTATTTTTAGCGGGCGATTTTTGGTATAATTAACATATGTACAATGCAGTTTCTCAAAACAAACGCAACACAATATTAATTATGTCTGTGTTTGTGATAATTATTGGAGTCATCGGTTTGTTTATTGGAGCGGCGACTGATAGCTATTCACTGGCGCTTATCATTTTTATATGTGCGATATTGTATGCTTGGTTGCAGTATTTTATAGCTGGTAAGTTGGCTATGATGATGACTGGCGCTCAGGAAATTAGTAAAAATGACGCTCCTGAGCTTTGGCGAGTGGTGGAAAATTTGTCTATCGCCTCTGGTATGCCGATGCCGAAAGTCTATATTATCGACGATCCATCCCCAAATGCTTTTGCGACTGGTCGCGACCCAAATCATGCCATTGTTGGTGCGACCACTGGGCTTTTGGATGTTATGGACAAGCGAGAGCTGGAGGCGGTTATGGCGCATGAAATGAGTCACGTGCGAAATTACGACATCCGCGTGAGTATGATCGCTTTTGGCCTGGTTAGTGCGATTGGCCTATTTGCAGATTTGGCACTTAGAATGATGTTTTATAGCGATGACCGTGACAGAGACGTTAATCCTATCATCTACGCTTTCGGGTTGATTGTGGGTATATTGGCGCCGCTTTTGGCAACGATAACCCAGCTGGCAGTCAGTAGACAGCGTGAATATCTGGCGGATGCTTCGGGAGTGCTATTGACACGAGACACTGAAGGATTAGCAAGCGCGCTGGAAAAGTTACGTCAATACGGCAGACCAATGCAAAAACAAAGTTCTTCCACCGCCAATTTGTTCATGAATAATCCTTTGAAACCCGGATTTTTCTCAAAACTATTTAGTACTCATCCACCGCTAGAAGACAGAATTGCAAGGTTGAGAAATAACGCAACAAAGATGTAATTATGGCAACGAAAACCTCCAAAAAACGAGTAGTCAAAAATCCTAAGAGGTCAAATGCTGATCATAAAAAAGGCGTATGGTCTGGTATTAAGCGTGACTTTAGTAAATTAAATCAGCAGCGACGTAATTTTCTGCAGCGCCGACCTCATCGTAGTTTTCGGTTAACGAAGCGACGAGATTACCAACGAGATCTTAAAATTCCAGGATATTGGTCGCTGACTAGCGAAGCTTGCCGTCTAGTGTGGCGAAATAAGAAGACTTTTTTGGCGTTAATCGTCGTTATGTCAATATTGACGTTTGCTTTAGCTAGCGTCATGTCGCAAGATACATACCAGCAACTTAAGGATGTGATGAATCAGGCTGAGTCAAATGGATTCGGCGGAATTTATACAACAATTAGCCTGTTCTCTGGCGTTGCGGTTAGCTATATTTCTGGCAGTGGAACGGCTAGTGGAAATATTCAGCAAGCGGCGGGAATTTTTCTGGGGCTATTAACTTGGCTGTCGTCTGTTTGGCTAACGCGAGCTATTTTAATTGGTAAAAAACCGAAAATGCGCGACGGTTTGTACAGTTCTGGGTCGCCCATAATTGCGCTGATAATTGTCATCGGAGTTTTCCTAATTCAAATGGTGCCGGCGGCAGTGGCGGTGATTATTTATAGCGCGCTTAATGCTTCGGGAGTGTTAAATCAAACGCCGATTCTGATGGCGGCTGGCGGTGCGGCGATTCTGATAGTGGCGATGTCCGTCTATTGGGCGACTTCTACGGTTTTTGCGATGATCATTGTAACGTTGCCGGGGATGTATCCGTTTCACGCGCTGCGTCTGTCGGGTGATATTGTGACGGGTCGAAGACTAAGGATTCTGCTGAGATTTGCGTGGGCTGTTGTTCTGTCCGTACTTTTGTGGGCGGTCGTTTTGATTCCGGTAATTCTGCTTGACGGCGCGCTGAAGGGATGGATTAGCGGTATCGACTGGCTACCAATTGTCCCGACAACTGGCTTGATTTTACTTTACGTAACGATAATTATGGTTTCTGTGTATGTCTATTTGTTCTACAGAAAGGTGGTTGAAAGTGACACCAAAAAAACCAAGAATTGACGAAATTAAAGACCTGTTAAATCGTTATAGCTATGAATACTACACCTTAGATAAGCCAAGTGTGAGCGATGCGGTTTATGACAGTCTGATGGATGAGCTGAAGAAAATTGAATCGGATCATCCGGAACTGATTACTATTGATAGTCCTACGCAGCGAGTTGGAAATAAGTTGCTCGACGGTTTTCAAAAGGTAGAGCACGCGCGCCGAATGGTTAGTTTGAATGACGTTTTCGATAAGGGTGAAATTGAGGCGTGGATTGAGCGAACTGATAAATTGATACCGGGTCAGCGACATGAATTTTTTACGGATATAAAAATGGACGGCTTGGCGTGCGCGTTGATTTATGTCGACGGCGTATTGTCGCAAGCTGTGACACGTGGCGACAGTTTTGTGGGTGAAGATGTAACGAATAATGTTCGGACTATTAAAAACGTACCGCTTCGTCTGCGTGAAGCGGCGGGTTTTGAGAATTTTTTACACGGTCGGACAGAGATTCGTGGCGAAATTGTCATGCTGAAACGGGATTTTGAGGAGCTTAATGAAAAGCAGAAATCTCTAGGGCTGCCTACATTTGCCAATCCGCGCAATTTGGCTGCGGGGACAATTCGTCAATTAGATCCTGCACTGGTGGCGGCGCGCCCGTTGCATTTTCGCGGATATGATGTGATTCGCGATGATAGTTCGGAAGTTCCGACGAATAGTTTTGCTTACGAGGCTTTGACGGCGCTGGGGATTTCTCGCAATCAGCAAGCCAGTGTTTTTGATAATTTGTCCGACGTGATGAAATTTGTTGATGAATGGAGCGATAAGCGTCATGATTTGCCGTTCAATACGGACGGGCTGGTTATTAAGATTAACGATCGAGAGATATATGACAATCTCGGGATGGTGGGTAAAAATCCGCGTGGGGCGGTGGCTTATAAGTACGCGGCCGAAGAAGCTACAACAATTGTTCGGGATATAGTCATTTCTATCGGGCGAACTGGCGCGGCAACTCCAGTGGCTGTGTTTGATCCAGTAGTGGTGGCGGGAACTACGGTGCAGCACGCCAGTTTGCATAACGCCGATGAAATTGAGCGTTTGGATATTCGACGAGGCGACACTGTAGTGATTTTTAAAGCGGGCGATATTATTCCGCAAGTTGAGAATGTTTTGAAGGAGTTGCGACCCGCAGATTCTGAGCCAATTGATTATAAAGCAGAGCTAAAACGGCAATATCCGGAGTTGGAATTTGTGCGACCGGAAGGTGAAGCCGTTTACCGAGTTAAGGGCTCTAGTGGTCCGCTGATTTTGAAGCGAGCTTTGGCACACTTCGCGTCTAAGGGCGCGCTTGACATTGATACGCTTGGTGAAAAGAACGTGGAAGTTTTGATTGACAATGGTTTGGTTGGCGATTTGGCGGATATTTTTACGCTTACTAAAGACGATTTGTTGAAGTTGGATCGGTTTGCTGATATTTCTGCGCAAAAGTTAATCTCGGCAATTGCTGATAAAAAAAGCCCAGAATTAGAGCGATTTTTGTACGGTCTGGGAATCCGTCATATTGGCGCGCAAACGGCGATTGATTTGACGAATCATTTTGAAAGTATGGAAAATTTGGCGAAAGCGACGATTGATGATTTGCGACAAGTTGATGGCGTGGGTGAAATTGTTGCCGAATCTGTGGTGGCGTGGTTTGCTGATGAGGATAATGTAAAATTGCTCAATAAATTCACAGAATTGGGAGTTCTTCCTCAGTTTAATAAAAAGTCTGGTAACTTGAGCGGAAAAAGTTTTGTCGTCACGGGTACTCTGAAATCTATGGGACGCGACGCTGCTGCGGATAAAATTCGTAATCTCGGTGGAGTTTTTCAAACCGCAGTTTCTAAAGACACGACATATTTGGTGGCTGGTGGTAAGGTTGGTGCTAGCAAATTGAAAAAGGCTGAGCAATACGGCACGAAAATCATTGACGAAGAAGAGCTGTTGAGGATGATAGAAAACGCGGGATGAATTAATGTATAATTTACGCATGGATAAGATTAAAAAACCGAGACTCTATTGTTTTTCTCCAGCGGTAATGTTGGCGACGTTGACAATTGAAATTGTTCTGGCGATATATACTTTTTGGAAATATAAATTGAATGCCGTGACGAAGATTGTGATCATGCTGTTGATTTGTTTGGCGCTGTTTCAATGGGCTGAATATAACGTTTGTGAAGGTGCAATTTTTCTGGACAATCTCGGCTGGGCTAAACTTGGCTATATTGCAATTACTATGCTTCCGCCTCTGGGTATTCATTTGATATATGAAATTTCTGGTGATAAGAGGCGATGGATTCCTGTACTTGGCTACACTTTTGCTGCAATGTTTATTAGTTATTTTCTATTGGAGGCTAACGGAATTAAGTCTGGGGCTTGCCTGGGTAATTATGTGATTTTTGAAAACCAGCCGGGCGTCGGAATGTGGTATGGCTTGTATTATTATGGCCTATTATTTGCGGCAATTGCTTATGCGTACGTTAGGAGTAAAACCTCCAGTAAACATATTCGGCGTTCTCTAGGTTCGTTGATTGTGGGATATGTTCTATTTATGGCGCCTACGACGTTTGTCAATATCATCGATCCATCGACTATTATCGGAATTCCGTCAATTATGTGTGGATTTGCAGTTTTGATGGCGGTAGTTTTAGCTGGGAAAGTTTTGCCAGAATATGTAAATGAGAAATGATGCTTGTGTTTTTTTGGGTGATAATGCATAATTAAACATGAGCTGGTACGCATAGGGGCATTCTCCTATGCTTGCCAATTGAAAGACAAACACACATTCAAATATGCCCCGGGTGGGCGCGTAGCAGCTCTTCTATAATGCTTATGGTATGATATAGCTATGGTTACTGTTTCAAAAAAAAGGGAAGAAAAATTAGCAAAATTAGTACGAGAATTTTTTGCTGTTCATCCAGACGTGAAGCTTGTGGCGATAACTGGTAGCGCTGGAAAGGCTAGCGCGAAAATAGCTATCGGTACGGTTTTGGCGCAACAATTTGATATTCAGCTTCGCAATGAAGAGCCGAAGACAAAAGCTGATGTTTTCCTCCAGATGATGGGCGTGAAAATGCCTGAAAAAGGCTTGTTCAAATGGTGGAAAGTGATGCGCGCCGTAAAGAAGAGAATTAAGGCTGAAAAACCGGAAGTCCAAGTGATTGTTCAGGAATTTAATCCAAAGGAACTTGGCTATAACGATTGGTTTAAGGCTTATGTTGTGCCGGATATTACGGTTGTAACTTCTGTGACAAATGGTCGAATGCAGGTTGAATATTCCTTGGAGGAAGTGGCGAATGAGATGATTTCGCTGGCGAATTTCTCACGAATGGCGATGATAAATCGTGATGACATTGACGGGCGTTTTGCTAGCTTTTTGACGAATCCTAATATCACTACGTACGGAAGTGATCCAGTGGCGGAGTATAATTTTGACGATCGTAATTTTTCCTTGAAAGATGGACATCACGGATTTATTATGTCGCCGGAAAATCCTAATGGATTAGAAGTCAATGTTAAGCTAATTGGCGAGCATAATATTCGTCCAGCGATCGTGGCGGCAGCTATTGGGTATGCGTTTGGTGAAACTGAGGAGAATATAAAAAAAGGTATAGAGAATTTGCGTCCACTGCCTGGCAGGATGAATTTGCTGAAGGGCGCGGATAACGCTTGGTTGATTGATGATAGCTATAGTTCGACGCCGTTGACCGCCTTAGCTGCTTTGCAATCTTTGTATCGAATTGAGACTCCGCAGCGAATTGCTGTACTTGGCAATATGAATGGCTTAAAGGGAATTTTCGAGCAAGCTCACGCTGAACTTGGTTCGCACTGTAGTCCTGATTTGTTGGATTGGGTTGTGACGGTTGGTGAGAAAGCTAATCAATATTTGGCGCCGGCCGCACGCCAAAGAGGTTGTCAGGTGAAGGAATGTAAGAATGCCATCGAGGCTGGGTCTTTCGTGCGCGACAAATTGAAATCTGAAGGTGTTGCTCTGTTTAAGGGTTCAAGCGGCGGCGTATGGCTAGAGGAGTCTATAAAAATCAACCTTCATAGCACTGAGGACGATAAATACTTGGTCAGGCAAACGCCGGAGTGGATTGCTAGGAAAAACCAATTTTTCTCACAATTTAAAGATTAATGTGATATATTAAATTCAAGGTATATAAAACAAGGGGGAATGATGGATCAAGGTAATCAACCTGCACTACAGCCGCAATATAACGGCGTGCCGATGCAACCAAAAAAGAAGAAAACGGGATTGATAATTGGCATAGTGCTGGGAGTTATAGCTCTTATTGCTATTATTTCTGCTGTGCTAGTTTATTTCTTGTGGTGGCAGAATCCAGAAAAGATGGTTACAGACGCTGTGTCTAATGCTATTATGGCAAAGAAGATGACTTCCGACGGTAAGGTAGTTGTTGATATGCGCGACCAAGGAAAAATAGAACTAAACGTAAAGGCTGCTACTGAGTCGGGAAAATCAAAGGCAAATATTGACGCTAAGCTTAATATCAAAGGGGTTGAAAAGAGTATTCCACTAGACGGCGATATGGTTCTTGGTGATGATGGGACGATATACGTGAAGATAAATAACTTTAAGGATTTGTATGGCACTTTGCTTGAAATAGTTATGGAGTCTTCGTCTGGCGGAAATCTATCAAGATCTCAAATAGAAACTTACCGTGATCAGACTTTGGAGAAGATGGGTTCTGAGATAGATAAAATGAGCGACACGTGGATGAAGATTTCTCCAGATGAAATCGGTAGCGAATACAAGTGTGGAATTAACGCTCTGAAGAAAATTCAAAGTGACGAAAGTGTCCGCAAGGAAGTAGTTCAACTTTATCAAAAGAATAGCTTCTTCACCATAAAAGACTCAAAGATTAGCTATCGTAATGGTGGACGTGGTTTTGAACTGCAGGGTGATAACAGTAAATTGTCGAAATTTAATGATGAGTTTAAGAATTCATCAGTCGGTAAGGCGCTCAGTAAGTGTGGAAAATCGAATGGCTACAAGAGTAGTGAATCATCATCTATTGACGAATCTTCATTGAAAGTGTGGGTTGATAGATCATCTCATGAGTTGAAAGCCTTAGAGTTGAAAGGTGATAGCAAGAAGGCTTCTGTAGAAATTTCATTTGACATCGATGTGAATAAATCTGAAGAAATCAAGGTTCCTTCGAGCGCTGAAAGCTTGAAAGAGTTTGTAGAAGGTTTTATGAGCGGATATTCGAGTGGATTGTCATCAACCTCGACTAGGTAAATAGCTTAATTGCCTAATAATAATCCCGTTCGTAATGAGCGGGATTATTTGCTATAATTACAGATATGAGACGCTATAATCCGACAGAAATTGAACAAAAATGGCAAAACAAATGGGAGGCTGACGGCACCTACGCGGTTGATTTTAATGACACGACTCGGCCGAAATATTACAGTTTGAGCATGCTTCCGGGGATTACAGGGGCGGGAATTCACATTGGTCACGGTCGTACTTTTCAATTTGCTGACATTAAGGCACGATTCAAGCGTCAGCAGGGTTATAATGTCTATCATCCAATCGGCTGGGACAGCTTTGGTTTGCCGGTTGAAAATTACGCTATTAAAGTCGGAAAAACGCCACGTGTAGCGCACGATGAGGCGAAGGTCCATTTTAAGGAGCAATTGAAGCGACTTGGGTTTAGCTATGATTGGACAAAAGAAATTTCTACAGCCGATCCAGAATATTACAAATGGACTCAGTGGATTTTTACGCAATTATATAAGCACGATTTGGCGTATCAAAAAGAGCAGCCACAATGGTGGTGTGAAACTGATAACACGGTGCTTGCTAACGAACAGGTTGAAGGTGGCAAATGTTGGCGCTGTGGTAATCCTGTGACCAAGCGCAACCTTAAGCAGTGGTTCTTCCGAATTACGGCGTATGCAGATGAAATTTTAGAGGCAACCGATGCGCTTGATTGGACGGAAATGGTTAAAACCATGCAGAAGAATTGGATTGGTCGATCAGTTGGCGCGGAAGTTGAGTTTGCGGTTAGCGGTCAAGATTCCAAGATTACAGTTTTCACAACTCGTCCTGACACGTTATTTGGCGCGACGTATGTAGCTTTGGCGCCGGAGCATCCTCTGATTTCTCAGTTGGTCAATTCCGACACGCGCGAAAAGGTTGAGGCGTATATCCAAGCTTCGCAACAGAAATCTGATGTTGAACGCCAAGAGAATAAAGAGAAAACGGGCGTATTTACTGGCAGTTATGTCATAAATCCGGTCAATGGTCAAAAATTGCCGATTTGGGTGGCGGATTATGTTTTGGGTGGCTATGGAACCGGCGCAGTCATGGCGGTGCCAGCACACGACGAGCGCGATTTTGCGTTTGCCGAGAAGTTTGACTTACCGATTATCCAAGTTGTTGATAAGCCTGAGCGTTTAGCCGATGTTGGCTGTTATTCTGGTGAGGGTGAGTTGATAAATTCCGGACAATTTAACGGGACCAGGAGTGAGGATGCTCGTGAGCAAATTGTTGCGTGGCTGGAGCAGCAGAATTCTGGACGAAGCAAAACCACGTATAAAATGCGCGATTGGTTAATTTCTCGTCAGCGCTATTGGGGTGCTCCGATTCCAATTGTTCATGTTGACGGTCACGCGCCAATTGCCGTGGCTGATGAATGCTTGCCGGTGATTTTGCCGGAGGTGGAGAACTTTAAGCCAACGGGCGGTAATACTTCCGTTTTGGCCCAGGTTGATGATTGGGTGCGAGTCTGGGTGGATGTTGAAACTGGAAAAACTGTGCCGATTACAGAAAATAAGCCTGACGGCGATAATTGGGTAGAAGGCCGTCGTGAGACTGACACTTTGGATGGTTATGCTTGTTCTAGTTGGTATTTCTTACGATATCTCGACCCACACAACGATAATGAAGCGTGGAATCCTGAGAGAATTAACCATTGGATGCCGGTTGATTATTACAATGGCGCCGACCACGCCGTGGCTCACTTGCTATACAGTCGTTTTTGGATGCGATTTTTCTATAAGCTCGGTCTCGTTCCGGCTCCAGAACCTTTCAAGCGAATGATGTACAATGCATACATTATGGCGCCAGACGGTCAGAAAATGTCCAAGTCTAAGGGTAATGTCATTGATCCGATGGAGATTATGGATAGCGGATATGGTGCCGACGCGCTGCGAGTTTACGAAATGTTCATCGCGCCCTATGACATGGACGCGCCATGGGATCCTCGTGGTGTTCCGGGAACTTATCGATTCTTAAATCGAGCATGGAATTTGGTTCAGGAGTTCGTTGATAGGAATCCAAACGACTCTCTTGACGCGGATGAAAAAACAGTTCAAGAATTATTGCGATTAACTCATTTGACGATTAAAAAAGTTACTCGCGATATTGAAGATGAGAAGTTTAATACAGCCGTGGCTTCGATGATGGAAATGGTCAATGGTCTGTATAAGATAAAAGAGTCGCATGGAATTGATATGTCGGACGAGTGGCGATTTGCATTAGAAAGTTTGATCCAGATTTTGGCGCCTTTTGCTCCGCATATCACAGAGGAATTGTGGCATGAAATGGGTCATGATGATACAGTTCATGTTGGTCACTGGCCAAAGTGGGATGAAAAATATCTAAAGAGCAGCGTGATGACTATTATAGTTCAAGTGAATGGCAAGCTTCGTGCGAAACTTGAACTGCCGAGTGATATGGACAAGCAGGGTGTTGAAGAAGCGGCTATAGCTGACGAAAATGTCCAGAAATTCACAAACAATAAACCACCTAAAAAGATGGTTTATGTTCCAGGTAAGCTGGTGAATATCGTGGTTTAGAAAACGGTCTATTTAGATTTGTCTTCTATTTTCGTTACAGCTATGCTTGGCTGTCCGTCACCGTTTATGTCACCTATGGCAACGTCGACGGTAGCTTCTGGTCGGATCCCTGTATTGCCTGTCTCATGTTTGTAGAGATCTTCCATGTAGATAGCAGTTTCATATACGGAGCTTCTTGCCTCATTAGGGTCTATCTTATTTTCAGGATTTTCCTCGTTATATTCTTCCATAGCCGCTTCGGCTGCTGAAGTCGGATTTTCTCCCTCTTCAAGTGTGACGGTGTGAATTTCTGTATCTTCTGGCAGCTCCGTGATGACTCCATTGCTATAATCCTCCACAACTTGAGCTACTTGGTGGGCAGGGCTTGGTCCTTTTTCTGGTGATTTAGGGCTATAGAATAAGCCTAGGGTGTTTGCAATTCCAGCTACGCCTAGCGTGGCTAATGCTACTGCACCGATTTTAACTACAGATTTTGGTATTTCTATTACAGGTCTGTCGTCTTCATTGTTGTTTTGTGATGTAAATCGTTCCGTGTTCATGTTTGCTATGTTACCATAAACGACATAAAAAGTCAATATTATTATCTAATTTGCAGACAAGCTCTTGAGATTGTCCAATAAAAAAGGTATAATGGTACGTAAGTTTTATGACAACCTAAAAGAGGAGAATAAATTATGGCACAACCTAAGAAACAGAGTAGCCCACGTAAAACTGGTCTTCGTCGCAGTCACTTGGTATTAAAATTGGCACGTCGCGTTAACGCAACTTCACCAGTTAAGGTGAAGACAACCAAGCGTGAAACTGGTAAAACAACAAAATAATAATTACGAACAGGACGCTTAGTAATGGCATCAAACCGTCATTTGGGACGAATTGTCGCACTGCAAACACTTTATGAACATGAATTTCGCAAAGAGGTTGGCGATAGCGATGTTGATTATAAGACTATTTTAAAGCGTAATTTGGCTGAATATAAATCATCGGTTGACGATATTGAATTTATTGATAATTTGATTAGCGGCGTACTTTCGACGCAGAGTCAATTGGACGAGAAATTGCAGCCATTGGCGCCAGAATGGCCTATCAGTCAGTTGCCGCGAATTGATCGGGCGGTACTTAGAATTGGTTTATATGAATTGCTATATTGCGCAGATACCGTTCCGCCGAAAGTTGTGATTAACGAAGCGGTAGAATTAGCGAAAGCGTTCGGTTCGGATAACTCGGGTAAGTTTGTGAATGGCGTGCTTGGCACGGCACTCCGTACTCTCGTGGAGGAGTCCGACAGTGAGAACAAGCAACTTTGATAAGATAAAAAAATATTTTAGTGGCAGCAAGAAGCCATTGATTCAGGAAATTGTGCGCGAGCCAACTGCCGGTGGTGTTATTTTTCGTCGTAATAAAAAGGGCGAGGCGGAATTTTTGCTATATCAAGACGCTCGCGACCGCTGGACAATTCCCAAAGGACACATTGAGCCAGGTGAAACGGCTCAAGTGACGGCTCGTAGGGAAATCGGTGAGGAAACTGGACTGAAGAAAATTGAGCTGCATGGCTGGCTGGGCAAGGTGAATTTTCGTTATCGTCGAATCGATAAATTGGTATTGATGACAACGCAAGTTTATCTAGTTAAGGCGCTGGATCCTAATGAGAAGCTCCAAAAGGAGGAATGGATGAATGGTCTTAAATGGTTTAGTTTTCATGAAGCGCTGGACGAAGTTGAGTATGAAGATATTGGCAAGCTGATTCTTTTGGCCATGAAACGAATTAGACAGGAGAACTTATAAATGAACGGAATGAACACTGCGCCATATCAAGATTTTGCGCGCGAAAAATTAGGTTTTGAATTTACGAATTTGGATTTGCTGATTACAGCTTTGACTCATCGTAGTTATGTGAATGAGCATCGAAAATCCGTTCATCACCACAATGAGCGCTTGGAATTCTTAGGCGATGCGGTTTTGGAATTGGCGGTAACAGAATATTTGTTTACGCATTTTTCTGAGCCAGAGGGAATTTTGACTGCTTGGCGGGCAGCTTTGGTGCGAACAGAAAGTATTGGCGATGCTGGCGATAAGTTGGGCTATGGTCCGCTGATTCGCATGTCAAAGGGTGAGAAGAACGGCTCGGAGCGAGCACATTTACAGATTTTAGCTAATGCGTTTGAGGCGGTAATCGGCGCTATTTATTTGGAGCGTGGCTTTGACGATGCTCGCGATTTTATTCACAAGCATATAATTGTTAAGTTGGATGGAATTTTAGAGTCGGGCAGTTGGCGTGATCCGAAGTCATATTTGCAGGAGATTTCTCAGCGAGTTGACAATCAAACGCCAATATATAAAGTCCTGAGCGAAGAAGGTCCAGATCATGATAAGGTCTTTACCCTTGGGGTTTTTGTTGGCGATAATATGATGGGGCGAGGCATTGGTCCATCTAAGCAAGTTGCTCAACAGCAAGCTGCTCGTGCTGCAATTGCTAAATATAAAGAATCTGGCGAGAAATAATTAAAGTTTGCACGGCGTAAACTGCTCGTGTATAATGAAAATACAGTTTAATTCCAGGAGGAGGGGCAGAATGTCAACAATAGATCAGCAGTTTGTAGAATATACTGTAAAGGCGTTGGTTGGACATCCAGAAGATGTTGTAGTAGATCGAACAATTGATGAAAAGGGCGTTTTACTAACATTGACAGTTAATCCAGCAGATTTGGGTCGAGTTATTGGTAAGCGCGGCAGTACGGCACAGAGTTTGCGTACACTTCTGCGGGCTTTGGGCGCAAAGAATGACGCTCGATACAACTTGAAGATCGTTAACAATGATGGTTTTTCTGGCGCACGCGAGGAAAATGATTATAACGGTAATGCTTCTGTGGATAACTCAACAGATGAAGCTGTGGAAAATGAATCATCTTACGCAGAAAACACCAGAAAAGAGCTTGCAGAACTCGACGATCTTGATATATAATTAAAACCAGTTCAAGCACAGACATTATGCGAGAACAGCTCTATGCGAGACAATGGGTAACCATTGAGAGCCTTATTTGTGCTAAAAAACCGTCCTTATTGGGGCGGTTTTTTGGTGGGGAATAATTTCTATAAAAAGACATGAAAATAGCCCGCCGAGGCTCAAGTTGGGACTTGATGTCTCAACGAGCTATTCTCATTGGCGGGCGTTAGAAAACCCTTTTAATCGACCAATGTCCTCCGTCCCAGAACAGGACGTAGGGTTCGTCTAGCTTGGCGATTATCTCGAAATCGCTTGCAAGGCGCTTAGATTCGGTTACCTGTTCTACAACAGGCCAGATCTCGACTCCTATTCCGGTTTTGGCGGGTTTCCCCTTACTCCATGACCGTGGTACTACCTTGAGCACCATGGTGTCTCCGGCGTAGACTGCGAAGCCGGTAACTTCATCGAAATCAGACTTCAGAGTTTCAATTCGGTTAATATCTCCGGAGTCGGAGTAGGGGGTGAGATGTTCCCGTACTAAGTCCTCGATGTGATTTTTGTAACCACGACGAGGTATGGTGCACGCGTTTATTTCCAGAGTGTGCTCCTCCATTTTGATGGAGAGATTAGAACCTTCCGCGGACCAGTTAGTGTTTTTCTCGGTGATACAAGACATGACGTCTCTCTCTTCCTCTAAGGGCTACTTCTACTCGGTTGAGTAGAAGTTAATATATACATATCATACCTGGACAAAAAAGTCAACACTTGCTACACTGTAACAGATGAGAAAGTTTCAAGTAATTACGCTTTTCCCAGAAATGACAACGGGGGTTTTTAATAATTCCATGATGTGGAAGGCGCAGAAAGACGGTATCGTGGAGCTCAATACGGTGAATTTGCGGGAGTTTGGTTTGGGGCCGCGGCGTCAGGTGGATGATACGCCGTATGGTGGTGGTGACGGAATGCTTCTTATGGTTGAGCCGTTATGGAAAGCGGTAGAATTTGCGAAATCTCAGG
>UNSN01000017.1 GCA_900555675.1 Candidatus Saccharimonadota bacterium
CAGGTAACTAATTTTAATGACACAATCCGTTTCACACTCCAAATCGTGGGCGGATGAGGCAAAAGGAGAAAAGGATGTCTGTAAAGGTAGACATTAAGGCTTTGCTGGAGTCAGGTGTTCATTTTGGACACAAAACCAGCCGCTGGCACCCAAAGATGGCGCCATATATTCACAGTAAGCGTCAGGATAGTCACATTATTGACTTGACTAAAACCGTTGAAGCTTTGGATAAGGCTTTGCCGGAATTGACAAAGATTGCCGCATCAGGCCGCAAGGTTTTGTTTGTTGGCACCAAAAAACAAGCCAAAGACGTTGTTCGTGAAGCAGCTGAAAAGATCAACCAGCCATACGTAGTTGAGCGCTGGATTGGTGGTATGTTGACTAACGGTTCAACTATTGCTCAGCAAATTAAGAAGCTGAAGAATCTTGAAAAGCGAATGGCTTCAGGTGATTTGGAAAAGCGTTATAACAAGCTTGAAGTACAGCGCTTCCAAGAGGAAATCGACAGTTTGAATATGAAATATGGCGGCATCAAGGATTTGATGGGCAAGCCAGGCGCTGTTGTTGTGGTTGACGCATTGACCGACGCAAATGCAGTTCGCGAGGCTCAAACTTTGGGCGTGCCAGTATTTGCAATTGTTGACACCAACGTTAACCCAACAGGAATTGATTACGTAATTCCAGGTAATGACGACGCTGTTAAGGGTATTCAATTGCTATTAGACTACTTCACTGCGGCTGTTGCTGAAGGTGCAGGTAGCGTAAAGGCTGAAGAAAAACCAGCTAAAAAAGAGGAGAAATAGGATGGGCGTTTCTGTTGACGATATTAAAAAATTGCGCGAATTGACCGGCGTAGGCTTGACTGACGCTAAGAAAGCTTTGGTTGAAGCTGAGGGCGATTTCGATAAAGCTTTGGAAGCTATGCGCAAAAAAGGCTTGACGAAAGCTGAAAAGAAGGGCGACCGTGAAGCTCGTGAAGGTTTGATCGAAGGTTATGTTCACTCTGGCCGAATCGGCGTTATCGTTGAGGTAAACTGTGAAACCGACTTCGTGGCTCGACTTGACGACTTTAAGACGTTGGCGCACGAAATTGCTATGCAGATTGCAGCGATGAGTCCAAAGTATGTTTCTGAAGCTGACATTCCAGCAGAGGAAATGGAGCGCGTTAAAGCTGAGCTTATGGCGAGCGAATCTTTGGCAAGTAAGCCTGAAGAAATGCGCGAAAAGATCGTTGAAGGTCAATTGAAGAAGCATTTTGCTGAGCAGGTTCTTATGAGCCAGGCGTACATTTTGGACGATTCTAAGACTGTTGAGCAGCACGTTAAGGAAGCGATTGCGAAATTAGGCGAGAACATCGTGATTCGTCAATTCAAGCGAATTGAGCTGGGCGTAAGCGAATAGATTTTCACGCAGAGAAGAAGTCGACCGCAGTAATGCGGTCGATTTTTTATTTTGTCAATATTTATCATAAGCATATTGACAATATCGCAAATATGTGCTAGTATGGTTACATATCAAGAATGATAGTAAAAACAAAAAAGGAAAGATATGAGCGAAAAGCCAGGCAAAAATAAAGATAATTCTTCGGAAGTTACATGGGATGGAGTAGTAGCCGCTGGAGAGGCTCTTGAGCGTGAAGCAAAAGCGGCTGCGGAGCAAAATCCAGGCAAAACCTCGGTGAAGGTTAATCACGAGCACGAAGCTATAGGTACGACGACACAATATCCGGTTATGGAGTCACAGAAGAAAACACGCGATGAGCGTATTGCTGACGGTCAGGAGAAAGTTGCTGCACTGAAGAACAAGGCTAAAGAAGGTCTTGGTCGTGTATGGAAGGGTTTGAAAGATAGTTTTTATATTGGCGTGAGTCGGGGTTCTGAATTACCTGGACAGATTGCTGAAGGAGCTGGACGTGCTAAGGAACAAATAGGCAATACTTTGTCTGAAGCAAAGAATAAGGCTGCAGAATTGTTTGCGGGCGGTCGAGAGTTTATTCTTCAGAAAGCCTCAGAAGCCCGTACGCGAAAAGAAGAAAGGCAAAAAGCTCGTCAAGAACGCAAGGAAGCTCGGGCTAAGGCTAAAGAACAGCGCGAGTTGGATAGGCAGAAATATAACGAAGCGCGAGAGCAGGATAAGGCAGATAATGAGGCTGACAAGTCGACGATTGATAGCAATAAAGAGACTGTAAAAAACTCTAAGCAAGAGCAAAAAGAGGCTGCCGCCAAGTTGGAAGAAGCAGAAAAGACACGACGAGAGGCGGAAGAGAAGGCTAAGAAAGCTGCCGCTGAGTATGACGCCGCAAAGAAGGCATTTGAAGCTGATCAAACGAATGAGAAGTTGCGCTTGGAGGCTGACAAAAAGCGTAATCTGGCTGAGGCTGCCGCAGTGGATTTGAAGATTGCTGAATTTAATGTTAGTGAGCAGAAGAGTAAGATTGATTCTGCCGAGGAAGAAATTGATAAGGCTAAGAGTGAAATAGATAAAGCTAAGGAAGCCATGAAGGAGCGTGCAGGAAAAGCCCGGGAACGTAAAAACGCACGACGACAAGCTCGCAGAGAGGCTCTCGGCGATAAATGGGAATCTGCCAAAGATAAGTTGGCGCGGGTTGCTGGCAAGGGCGCGAACTGGATGATGAATCTTGGTAGAAGGGCTGTTGCGGGAGCTGGTAGGGTTGTCGGTAGGGCTGCTAGGGCGGTCGCCAACAAACTTGACCCAGTCGAGGCAAATAGCTAATCAAGCAACGGTAAATAAGCATAATTGATAATAAAACATAAAAAGGATATTATAAAATCATGAATAACGACCAAACCCAATTAAACATTCGAGTAACAATAGTCACCAAGGCGCAACTGAATTCAATCGGTATCAATCTACCAGAAGATCAGATGCAGGCGCTGATTCAGCACGTAGAAGATACGATCAATAGCCAAATTGGCGAAGAAATCGTTGAATCTTTGGACGATGATCAATTGAAGGAGTTGGTGCAGATGCAGGACAATGACGCGCCGGCTGAAGAAATTGATGCATGGATTCGTGCACGAGTTCCAGAATATGATGAGATCATTGAAGATAACGTGGCGATTGTTCTGGGTGAATTAGCTAATAATTCCGATGCGATTCAAGCATAAATAAGCTTAGGAAAAGTAAATCCGCTTTCACGTGAGAGGGCGGATTTTTATTGTGTGGAGATTATTGAGCAGCCATCTTTTTGGTGGCGTGCATCTGTCGTGGTGACGATAAATTGGTGATTTTGGATCGTCTCCTGAAGAAGTTTTTCGCGAGTGGCGTCTAGTTCCGAGAAAACGTCGTCCAGTAAAATGAGTGGTCGAGATTGACTAATCTCTGTCTGCATTTCAAGCTCTAGCAACTTGAACGCCAGCATAATGGTTCGCATTTCGCCACGTGAAGCAACTTTAATAGCGGGCTGATCATGGAGGAAAATTGTGAAATCTTCACGGTGTGGTCCGGCAGAAGTGAAGCCTGTAGCTATTTCATATTCGCGGGATTTTCCTAAGCGATTTAGTAGGGCTTGGTCGTAATTTTCCAGAGGTACAATAGCGCCATATTCGATTGATAATTGCGTGTCTTTTCCCGCCAAAGATTCGTATAAATTTTTTATGCGAGGCTCGTTTATCTGGAGAAATTTGGCTCGTTTTTGGGCAATGTTGGTCGCGTATTGGACAAATTTTATATCCCAGGCAAACAGGTTGTCGCGCCAAATTGATGAGTCTTCTTGGTGGGATTTTAAGAGTTCGTTGCGCTGTAAAAGAGTGCGATTGAAAGCTCTTAAATCCGTGTCGTATTTGGGGTCAAGTCGGGCAATTAAGCCATCCAGAAAATCGCGTCGTCGGGACGGTGAAGAGGAGATTAATCTTAGTTCGCTTGGTTCAAACAAAACGACAGGCAAGCGGTTTTTTCTGGTTAAGACCTTTGATTTATTGTCATTGATGATGAATTCTTTGTTGATTTTTCCGGAAATTGAATCAAGCTTAATGCGTCGCTCGCCGAAATCTCCCTCTAGGTGAATAATTGTCTGCGGAGCGTTCAGCGTCATACAATCGCTGAGGCTGCCACGAAAACTACTGCCGCGTAGCGCCACGTAAACCGCCTCGAGTAGATTCGTCTTGCCGGTGCCATTTGGTCCAACGATTACCGTCCCAGAATTGCTAAAAGTCGCTTCGTGCAGATGATAAGACCGGAAATTGTATAGCTTAATCTTAGAAATCACTCTGTTATTATAGCACGGGGCGTGAGGCAAAATTAGCAGACAAGACGCTTGAAGTTTGATATAATAACGGATAGATAAATTGGAGGAAATATGTTCGACACAAACCCTTATGAAGAAAAAATGAATGCAGCGTTTAGCTTTTTTCAAGATGAATTGAAGAAGGTGCGAACGGGCAGGGCGCACGCTGGAATGCTTGACGGCGTTATGGTTGAGGCTTACGGCTCAAAAATGCCGCTTAATCAGGTTGCAAACGTAACCGCTCCAGAGGCACAAATGTTGTTAGTTACGCCATTTGACCCGAGTAATATTACAGCAATTTCTTCTGCAATTCGCGACAACCAAAGCCTAGGTTTTAATCCGTCTGACGATGGGCGAGTGGTCCGCGTTCCAGTTCCAGCTTTAACTGAAGAGCGCCGCCATCAATTGGTGAAACAGGTCAGCGAGAAGGTTGAGGAGGCTCGAATTGCAATGCGAAATATTCGCCAAGATGCTCTTAAGGACGCTAAGCGAATGAAGGATAATAAAGAGCTGAGCGAAGACGATTTGAAGCGTGTAGAGAAAGAAATTGACGGCTTAATGAGTAAGATGCAGGCGCAAATTGACGAGGCGTTTAAGGCGAAAGAAAAGGACGTCTTGACTGTTTAATGAGCAAAACTTTTGCCGATAAAGTGAAAGCGTTGAATTTGCCGTTGGATCAAATTATTGTTATTGGTAGCGGGATTTTGGATCAATTGGGGATTCGTCCAGCTAGTGATATTGATCTTGCGGCGAGTTCTGATTTGATGAAAAAGCTCTCCGAGGAAAGTGGCGATTGGCTTAAAAAGTTTGACGATAATCAGCGTTTTTATTTTGTAAAAGATGACGGTTCGGCTGAAGTTTGGGATGGCTGGGTTTTTGATGGGCAGGCTGTTAGCTATGATGATTTGCTTGATTACGCAGTAGAATATGATGGCGTAAGGTTTGTCAATTTAGAGTTTTTATATCAATGGAAAAAATGGCGTAGTCGCGAAAAAGATGTTCAAGATGTGAAATTAATTGATGAATGGAGGGCAAATAATGAGTGAAAATGTGAGTTTGCCGCGGCACATCGGGTTTATTGTTGATGGAAATCGGCGATGGGCAAAACAGCATGGCTTGCCGGCATACGAAGGGCATCTGGCGGGCTATAACGCGCTAAAAGACGTGGCGCTGGAAGTTCTTCATCGAGGCGTGAAATATGCGAGCGCTTACGTTTTTAGTACGGAAAACTGGAAACGGTCAGAGGAAGAAGTCCGACATTTGATGAAATTGCTATTGAACATACTGAAGGCTGACCTGCCGATATTTATTGAAAACGAGGTTCGCTTGAGGGTTATCGGATCCAGGGAAGGTTTGTCGGATCAATTGATCAAAGCGATTGACGAGGCTGAGGAGAAAACTGCCGATTTGAAAAACGGAGAACTGGTTTTATGCTTGAACTATGGCGGACATTTGGAGATTGCTGATGCGGTTAAAAAAATTGTTCAATCTGGAGTTTCTACTGAGGAAATTACACCTGAGTTGATTGCTCAAAATATATACGCGCCAGAGGTGCCGCCGTGTGATTTGATTGTTAGAACTTCTAGTGAACAGCGACTCAGTAACTTTATGCTGTGGCGCTCGGCGTACAGTGAGTTGATGTTTATTGAGAAGAATTGGCCAGACATGACGGTGGACGACGTGTCGGTGATTTTAGAGGAATATGCTAATCGGAATAGGCGGTTTGGAAAATGATTATTTGGGGAGTGTTTGTAGGGCTATTTGTTCTCATTTTATTGGTGGTTTTGCATGAATTAGGTCATGCTATTGTCGCTAAGAGAAACGGCGTTAAGGCTGAAGAGTTCGGAGTCGGATTTCCGCCTGCCGCAAAAAAATGGAAAGTAAAGCGAAGTTTCTTGGGTGAGGACGTAACGTTTAGCTTGAACTGGCTGCCGCTTGGTGGATTTGTTAGATTGAAAGGCGAATACGATTCCGCAAAAGGCGAGGGTACATATGGCGGTTCGACATTTTGGGTGAAGACGAAAATCTTGCTGGCTGGCGTCGTGATGAACTGGATAACTGCAATTGTTTTGTTCACGATTCTTGCGGTAATTGGCATGCCGAAAATCCTGTCGAACCAAGTTCAATTGCCATTTGATACGGACGTCCGTCGCTCGCCGGTGACAATAGCAAAAATCACACCGAATTCTCCAGCGGATAAAATTGGACTTAAGGTTAATGACGAACTGATTGAGATAAACGGTCAACCGCTTACAGAGGCGGGAAAGTTGCCAATTGTAACGAAGGAGAATGCTGGCAAAAAAATCAACGTCAAGTACAAGCGTGACGGCAAAGAGTCGACTGTTGATGTCCAGCTGAATGATGAAAAGTCCGTGAAGGGAAGCGGATATCTGGGTGTTATTCCGGGGCAGACGGAGAAAATATATAGCACCTGGTCGGCGCCTATTGTGGGTGTGGCGACTACTGGGCAATTGTCATATGAAACGATCAAAGGCGTTGGTGTGTTATTGGTGAAAACCGTGCACGGATCAATTGGACAAATATTCGGTTCCGCAGAATCAAAAGAGTCGGCAAGAGCTGATTTGGCTTCTGTCAGCGGGAGCGTAGCAGGACCAATTGGCATATTGGGCGTATTATTCCCGTCAGTTGTCAGTTCTGGAATTGAGCAAATCATTTTCGTAGCGGCGTTAATTTCACTGACGCTGGCTGTGATGAACATTTTACCAATTCCAGCGCTTGACGGCGGTCGCTGGTTCACGATGACAATTTTCCGCCTATTTAAGAAAGATCTGACGAAAGAGCGTGAAGAAAATATTCAGGCAACTGGTATGTTGATTCTATTAATCTTAACAATTTTGGTGACGATCAGTGATGTTGGAAAACTCTTCTAAGAAAATAAAAAACCGCAAATGGTGGCTGATTTTGGCGCTTCCAGCTTGGGTTTATGGCGTATTTTTGGCGGTGGAAGTTATTGTTTCATTGGCGGTCGGTGCTTTGATAAAAATCGGCGTGCCACTCAATTCTGTGAATCCAGTTATTTTTAACACGGTGCTTTCGGTTGTTGTATATATTTTGTCGCTAATTGTCGTGATTGGTGTGCCGTTTTTAGTTAAGAAGCGCCGAACAACTTTGAGCAATTTGGGCGTGAATGATTGGCCGACGTTTTTGGAGATATTCATTTCTCCGTTTGCTTTCGTGGCGTATTTTTTACTAACAATGGTTACAATGAGCATCGCCAGAGTTGTTTTCTTAGTGGATATGCAGCAAAAGCAAGCTATACCGTTCAGTCAGAGTATGCTGGCGACTCATTGGCAATTTATCATGGCGTTTGTTGTGTTGGTGGTGCTGGCGCCAATTGTTGAGGAACTTTTGTATCGCGGATATCTTTATGGCAAGTTGCGCAATTCTTTCTCGATTTGGCTATCAATTATCGTAACGAGCATAGCGTTTGGCGCGGCGCATCTTTGGGTTGGTCCGGATTCACCATTGCAATGGGCGGTGGCAGTTGATACATTTACTTTAAGCCTGGTGATGTGTGCAACTAGGGAATACACTGGCGCAATTTGGGTGCCGATTATGATGCATATGGCGAAAAACGGAATAGCTTTTTATTTCTTGTTTATCAATACGGGCGCAATTAATCAGGCAGAATCGTTATTGCCATTTATATTTATGTAAAGGAGAAAAATATGCGAATGACACAACTTTTTACTAGAACTTTGAAACAGGCACCAGCTGGCGAGGTTGCGCGAAACGCCCAGCTTTTGATTCGTGCTGGCTACATACATAAAACGATGGCGGGCGTGTATTCGTTTTTGCCGTTGGGTTTGAGAGTTCTTGAGAATATTAAGCAAATTGCTCGCGAGGAAATGGACAAGGTCAATAGCCAGGAATTGGTGATGAGTACTTTGCAGCGAAAGGAATTGTGGCAAGAAACTGGTCGCTGGAGTGATGAATTGGTCGACGTTTGGTTTAAGTCTAAGCTGCAAGACGGCACGGACATTGGCTTTGGTTGGACGCACGAGGAGCCGATTGTCGATCTTCTTCGCAATTACTTAAAGAGTTACAAAGATCTGCCAATTAGTGTTTATCAATTCCAGAATAAATTGCGAAACGAACTTCGCGCTAAGAGTGGAATTATGCGTGGTCGTGAATTTGTGATGAAGGACATGTATTCGGTTCACGATAGTAAAGAGAGTTTGGATAGTTATTACAATTCAGTCATTGAGGCGTATAAGCGTTGTTATGACCGATTTGGGATTGGCGACGAAACGTACGTGACGTTTGCTTCTGGCGGCGCTTTTACGAAGTTTAGTCATGAGTTTCAGACGATTTGCGATGCTGGTGAGGATTATATTTATTTGCATCGCGGTAAAAATATCGCTGTTAATGAAGAAGTTTTGGACGAGGCAATTGAGGAGCTTGGCGTCGATCGTAGTGAATTGGAAAAAGTGAAAACTGCTGAAGTTGGCAATATCTTTAATTTCGGCACGCAGAAATCCGAAGAAATGAAGTTAGTGTTTACCGACGCCGAAGGTAAAGAGCGATACGCTTATATGGGAAGCTATGGCATTGGAATTACGCGAGTTATGGGCGTGATTGTCGAGAAGTTCGCTGACGATAAAGGTTTGGTTTGGCCGGAGAATATTGCGCCGTTTAAGGCTCATATTGTTGCAATTGGTGAAAAGGGTCGGGAATTGGCGGGCAAGTTTTATGACGAGCTGGCTAATAACGGCGTCGATGCGCTGCTCGATGATCGCGATGAGCGTCCAGGCGTGAAATTTGCTGATGCTGAGCTAATGGGATTGCCGTGGCGGATAACGATCGGCGATCGAGCGATTGACGGTGATGGCTTGTTTGAACTGACGGAACGATCAACTGGCGAAACGCGAAAAATGGATTATCAGCAGTTGATGGATTTTTGCTTGAGTCGGTAAGGCTGATTATATTGACATAATAAATAGCGATTGATATACTCAGATAGACTTAATCAAGACTAATTAAAAACACTATATTTAGTGTAGATCGTAAGACTAATACCACTACATACGGTAGAGGAGGAAATTTTTATGAAAAAAACTTATCAAATTACAGAAGCTGGAAAGGCTGATTTAGAAAAAGAATTGGCAGAGTTGAAAGGTCGACGTGGCGAGATTGCTGAAAAAATTGCGGCAGCGCGAGACTTTGGCGACTTGAGCGAAAACGCGGAATATGACGCTGCACGCGAAGAGCAAGGCTTGGTGGAAACGCGAATTTTGGAAATTGAAGATATTATTCAGAACGCCGAAATTATTAAATCCAACGGTAGCTCAAGCGTTGGTTTGGGTAGTACAGTTGAATTGCAATGTCCAGAAAGAACCGTATCTTACACAGTGGTCGGACCAGTTGAAGCTGATCCATTGGCTGGACGAATCTCAGACCAGTCGCCAATTGGTAAAGAATTGATTGGTAAGAAAATTGGTGACGAAGTGACGATTAAAACGCCAAAAGCCGAAATTACTTACATTATTAAGTCGATATCTTAAGTCCGACGGGATTTACCGCGTATAATGTGCTATAATTATCTCTGTTATGGCTACACTTCAAGATTATCGCAATGAACGACTACGAAAACTGGAAACATTACGTCAATTAGGCGTTGAACCATATCCAGCAAAATCAGAACGAACTCACACTTGTGCTGAGGTTTTGTCTAAGTATGATGAGCTAGCTGGTAAGGAAGTTGTTGTTGCGGGTCGTGTGGCATCTATTCGCAGTTTTGGTAAATTGGCGTTTATTAAATTACGCGATCAATCTGGCGATGTGCAGCTTTACTTGCAGCGTGATGACGTGGCGGAATTAGATGCTGCGCGCGGTGTGCTTGGAATGAAGCAGCTTAAATTGCTAGATACGGGCGATTTTATTGAGGCGAAGGGCGTGATGACCACGACGCAAACGGGTGAAAAATCCGTTGGTGTACGCGAACTTAGACTGTTGACTAAATCGTTAAGACCAATGCCAGAAAAATTAGAGAACAAGGAAGAGCGCTTGCGTCGACGCTATGTTGATATGAACGTCAATCCCGAAGTTCGCGAGCGATTTATTCGCCGAAGTAAGTTTTGGCAGGCAACGCGAGATTATTTGAACAGTCATGGGTTTATCGAGATTAATGTTCCTGTTTTGGAGCACACCACTGGCGGTGCGGACGCGAACCCATTTGTGACGCATATGGATGCGCTGGGTGATCAGCAGTTTTATTTGCGAATTAGCCACGAATTGCCATTGAAGCGATTGATTGGTGCCGGATTTGAGAAAGTTTACGACCTCGGTCCGCGTTTTCGTAATGAAAATTACTCGGACGAGCATCTGCCAGAGCATATTGCTATGGAGTGGTACGCGGCTTACTGGGACTGGGAGCAGGGAATGCGTTTTATGGAGTCGATGTATAAAGACGTGCTTCAGAAGACTTTTGGTACTCTGCAATTCCAATTGGGCAAGTTCAACGTCGATATGAGTGGCGAGTGGAAAGTTTGGGATTATGCTGAGGTTATTCGCAAGCATTACGGAATCGATGTTTATAACACGACGATTGAAGAAGTTGCCGCTAAGCTAAAAGAGTATAATTTGGAAGTTGAAAAAACTGACTCTATTCCGCGAAGTATTGATAAATTATGGAAGAATATCCGTAAAGATGTTGCTGGTCCGGTTTGGTTGGTGAATACGCCGAAGTTTATTAGTCCGTTATCAAAGACTAATCCGGAAAATCCAGAGACGGTGGAGCGTTTTCAGCCGGTGATCGCTGGTTCGGAATTAGGTAATGGATTCTCTGAGCTGAATGATCCGATTGACCAGTTGAATCGTTTCCTTGAGCAGCAACAAATGCGTGACGCTGGTGATGAGGAGGCGATGATGCTTGATATTGATTATGTTGAGATGTTGGAATATGGAATGCCGCCGGCTTGTGGTTGGGGATATTCTGAGCGAGTATTCTGGATTTTCGAGGGCGTTACAGCGCGTGAAGGTGTGCCGTTCCCACAGCTTAAGAGTGAAATTGACGAAACAACTCGGGCGATTTATCCGCAAGTCAACTTGTAATTTTGCTATAATTAAAGCATGAAACGTTTTCTTTTGGTGCTACTAACTGTTGGGTTATTGCTGGCTGGGTCTGGTAAAATGGCGTTTGCGGCACGCTCGACGGATAATTTTACTATCACAAAATTTGATGCGGAATATTTGTTAAGTCGCGACTCTGATAATCGATCAAAATTGGAAACCACTTGGCGAATTACGGCTAATTTTCCGCCGAACCAAAATCGAGGAATCGCGCCGGTTTTTGTTAAGAAGTATGATAATCACTCGACAAATTTTTCATTGCAATCTGTAACTGATGAAAATGGTACGCCGCTTGAATATTCTTGGAATGACGATGAGTTGAGAATTGGCAATAAAAACACCTACGTGGAGGGCGAGAAAACTTACATTATTAAGTTTACGCAGCGTGATGTAACTAAGAATTACGGCGATACGGGGCGTGATGAATTCTATTGGGACGTGATCGGCGATGAATGGCGTGTTCCGATGGAAAATGTGCAAATTTCCGTGAAACTTGATGAGTCGTTGACTGCGGCAAGGCAAGGAAAAGCTTTTTGTTATGTCGGCAGTCGAGGCTCGACGACGCAATGCGACTTGAGCGAAGATGAGAGCCAGATTACTGCGAAAATAGATAAGTTGGGTCGTCGACAAGGTGTAACCGTGGCGGTTGGATTTAAGAGTGGGACTTTTTCTGGATATCAAGAAACGCTAATGGAAAAGTTGATTGGAATTTGGAACTTGATGCAGATTTTGGCTTATACAATCGCGACACCTTTGGCGATTTTTCTAATAATTCGATATATGCGGCTAGTCGGCAGAGAGAAGGAGCTAAAACCGATTCCATCGGAATATTTGCCGCCAGAAGATATTAGTGTTTTGATGTCGACATATGTTTTGAAAAAATACGATCCATTCAAGGTTAAAGGTTTGCCAAAGGTTGCGCAATTATTAGATCTGGCGGTTCGGCATTATATTAAAATTTACGAAGTGAAAAAATCTTCGCTGTTTAGCGGTGCGCAATATGAGATTGAAATTATTAAAGATTTGCAAGAACTTAAAGCCGAGGAAATTGAAATTATCCAGGATATGTTCGATAGTCCATCTATCCCAAAGCCAGGTCAACGCCTAAATCTGAAAAATCTTCAAAATAATATAAAATACATGACGCGAACGCGTGACGATGATAAAAATCTGGAGACGCTAGCCAGAGAGAAATATGGTTTATGCGAGCAAAATCCAGAAGTGAAGCGAATAATGAGAGGGTGGTTTAAGCGAGTTCTTGTGTTGGCTGTTTTGTTTTTGTCGCCGATGTTCCTTGTTATGTCAATTGTACTTGCTTTCGCGTCAAGAGGTTGGTCGCTGACTGATGACGGTTTAAGTTTGAGGCGATATTTGGAGGGATTGAAAATGTATATCGGCGTGGCTGAGGCTGAGCGCTTGAATATTCTACAAAGTCCTGAAGGCGCGGAAAAAGTAGTTGTTGACGTGAACGACGGAAAACAACTTGTTAAATTATATGAAAGAGTTTTACCTTACGCTGTGTTGTTCGGGCAAGAGAAAAATTGGAGCAAGCAAATGGGTAAATATTACGAGCAAGTTGGCGAGGCGCCAGATTGGTACGTTGGACAAGGCGCGTTCAATGCTGTGGCGTTTTCGTCTGGACTGAGCGGATTGTCGACGGCGGCTGGCCATGCTAGTGATTATTCTTCAACTTCTGGCGGTTCGTCTGGCGGTGGATTCGCTGGCGGCGGCGGAGGCGGCGGCGGAGGCGGCGGCTGGTAGAATTTGGTATAATTAAAGATATGGATTTTTTATTGGAGTTATTTTCTGGCAGGCTATTTTTAGCTGCGATTCAGAGCAGAGGATGTGATTATGTCTGATATTTTATTATGGCTGGCGGCGGCTGTGCTATTGGCACTTTCTGGGCTATTTTCCGGTCTGAATATTGGCTTAATGATGGCGCGACCTGATGATCTGAAGCGAAAGGCCAGGCAGGGCGACAAAATTGCGGCGCGAGTGTATCGATATCGAAAAGACGGTTATTATTTGATTTTCTGTATTTTGCTCGGTAATGTCGGCGTGAATACCGCGATGTC
>UNSN01000018.1 GCA_900555675.1 Candidatus Saccharimonadota bacterium
TTCATAAATATCGTCAGCAATTGATGTTCTATCAACTACTGGTCGAGCATTCACGAGATTATAGCAATTTCACGTTTACTGGCGGGCGATTACAATTTGTCGAGCCAGACATGAAAACTGGCGATATTCTTAGCTTGGAAGATACATTCTCCAGAGAAGAGCTGACTGAATTTACGCAACTGATTGAGATTATTTGGCGAAAAATAACCACGCTTGATATGCCAGACATTTCTGAGTATTCGGCGGATTATAAGGGAATGTTGCAATTCGAAAAAGACCTGCTGGCGGGCGAAATATAAAAATTATTCTAGTATATTGTTGCATTTTTTTATAATTAGTGTTATTATAATAAACGCTTTATTGGTAGAGCCGATTTCATATCGTGCTCTCCAGGAGCATGGTTGAGAAGTCGGCTCTTTTCTTCACGCCGTATAGTTACGGCGCAGAAAGAGGTGAAAACTCATGCCTACGTGGACCGATGCCGATCGCGATAGGGCGATCAGCAAAGGTAAAGCTGGAGGTAAGCTCTCTGACTGGGAGCGAAAAAAGCTTGAGGAGGCAGTGAAGGTCAATAATCGCGGCGATGACGCCGCTGATGCCCTGAAGAAGCAGGACCATCACTGACCCTCAGGATGACGGTCGCAGATCTTAATCTACGAAAAAGCTAACTTAGTGTTAGCAAAAGAGCGTCCGTCCGCTCCTGGCGTGATTCAGCCAGCCGGTAGTCCGGAAAAGAATCAAGGGACATGTTAGATCGGAATCCCTCTATCTCGCATGAGAAAGAGGACGGGGGTTCGACTCCCTCCATGTCCGCCATCCGGCAATTAAAAAACCTAACGCTGTCGAGCGCCTCAATGGCGACGTTAGGTTCATCAATATTTCCCGCTAGACAATGACGCCTAGCAACGTGAGCCGGCACGTGGAAGTATTGATGTTTTCCCAATTTTACGGGTTCGCGAGTTCACTCGTGGCAGTTTTTCTCAACGTTGAGAATTACTCCGAGCAGAACCGCTTGAGCCCGCCCACACCCTATCTCGATGATGAGATAGGGTTTTTCCTTTTTTATGGTAAAATAACAGAGATGACATCATTTTGGGACAACCTACCGCAGCCATTTTTCATCTTGGCGCCCATGGAAGCCGTTACTGACGTGGTGTTTCGTCATGTCGTGAAACAGGCTGGTGCGCCAGATATATTTTTCACCGAGTTCGCAAATGCTACCGGCTGGGTTCACGCTGGCGATAAAGCCATAGCTGGGCGATTAATCAAAACTGACGATGAGCAGCCGCTCATTGCGCAAATTTGGGGTGGCGAGCCAGGGGATATGGAAGCTTTCGCTAAGCACTGCGCGGAACTTGGTTTTAACGGAATTGATATCAATATGGGTTGTCCCGCCAAGTCTGCGATTAAAAGCGGCGGCGCGGCTCTGATTCGTCGACCCGACATAGCGATAGCCGCAATTGACGCTGCCAAAAAATCTGGATTGCCAGTTAGCGTAAAAACTCGGCTGGGCTATACTTACGTCGATGAGTGGCGCGAGTGGCTTACGGCAATTCTCAAGCAAGACATTGTGAATTTAACGATTCATCTGCGCACAAAAAAAGAGATGAGCAAAGTTGCGGCGCATTACGAATTGATTGACGAGATCGTTAAGCTGCGCGATGAAATTGCCCCACAAATGCTCCTGACCATCAACGGCGACATTCGCGATCGAGAGCATGGGCTGGAAATTGCCAGAAAACACCCTGGCGTGAATGGAATTATGATCGGGCGAGGCGTTTTCAGTGATCCGTTTTGCTTCCGTAAATCGAAAACTGACACAGATAATCACAAGGAAGAACTGTTGACGCTCCTTAATTATCACTTGGATTTGTTCGATTCTTACCAGCCGATTTTAGGGCGACCTTTTGAAACTCTAAAACGTTTTTTCAAGATTTATATTCACGATTTTGACGGCGCAAAGGAACTTCGAGAAAAATTGATGCACACCACGACGACCGATGAGGTGCGATCAATACTTGCACACAACGATCATCCACATTATACTTATTGACATGACAACAAAAAAACAAAAACTACAAAAACAACAGGCCATAGACACATGGATCGTCATAGCATTATGGGTAAGTGCTATCTGGTTCTCGTTCGCACGCGGATTCATTACTGGCATCGGCGGTTGGGTACTAGCACTACTTGCCCCGTGGGCGCTTATCGTTAGCTGTATCTGTCTTGCAATCATCTCCCGACAAATGAAAAAACGCCATGCATCAAAAGACCATCTCACCACAATAGTACGTGCTTCCTTTATCGTCATGTCAATCTCATTATTTATCTGCGGCCTTGCAATGCCTGATTTTAGTGACACGGAGACCTTTTCAACATTATCCGTGTATACAAATAACGCTATTTCATTTGAAACATCAAAAACTATCGCCATTATCTCAGGGTTTGTAGTGGTTCTGTCTCTATTCGTGGCTGTTACTTTTGGTATCGCTGAAGACAAAGAATAGACGACGGAAGACGTCGCTATTTAGATTAGTATTAATTAGAGTCTTAGTACTATACGCAAATTGATTGAAAAAGTATAGATAATATTATATAATATAAATATGTTATCTTCAGAAATGCGTGCATGTGGCATATTACACCAGGATAAGCCAAAGAGAAAACTGTGTACGGCAATAGAAAATACACCCAGCGGACAACTCCTCATAGCAAATAATACACCGCTGAGTAGCGTTACTCGCGGTCAAAGATTAACATTTACTCCCGTTGAAGATTATTATACAGGACGACGGGACGCAACAAGTGGCATCATGTTCGGAAATATGTCAACAAACGACATAAAAATACCTGTAGCGATTAAGCCTCATGACAATATCGCTTCTGCACTTTCAGAATTTTGTATTACACAACATCTTATTAGCGAAAGACACATTAAGCCATACTAACCACTAGGATTTTTATCAGGAAGAGATTCTATATATACACTATCAGCATTCGAAGACGATGTTGTGAGCTGTGACACGATTACCGACAGCACGGACAATCCTAAAAAAATACAAAAGGTTCTGCTTATGGGAGCAGCGACACTCGCGAGGCTACATAAATCGGGAGTTGCACATGGCGACGCGCAAATTAAAAATACCGCATTCAGTGTAAAGACAGGAGAGGAGCGAGCAATAGACCTAACTTCCTCTTATTTCGATAAGAGCGGTCGTGGCATCACTGATGACATGCATTCGTATATAGATACATTACCCGATTACATTAGTCCAGCACTGGATAATAAGTATATCGAGAAATATTTTATTGATCCATACTTATCTCTAGTCGCTGGTGCACTATCAAAAAAGCAACAGAATAGTGTTCGTCGCATTACTAGTAGTCTATGAGTAAATCTGTATATACCTTTCAATCTTCATGCCCAGTTTAAGGCGCAAAAACAAAACCCCGACGATATTGGCAGGGTCTTGTCCAATTATTTACGCGCTCAAACCTAGCGTCGTCGCTTACGCCTATGGAGATCAGCAACCTTCAAGCGCACCATATGACGGTCGATAAGCTGCTTGGCTTTCTCGCGCTCAACTTGATCGCCAGCCTCATCACGCGCCTTAATAGCACGCTCCAGAGCCTTCTGAGTTTCTGCCTCGATGATGTCATCGCCGTGATCAGCTTCATCAACCAGAATTTGCACCGACGAATAGTCAATTTTTACCACGCCACCAGAGATTGCGAAATACTCCAACTGATTATCGGAATCTTCTTTATGTCGACGCACGGTAATCACGCCGTCCCGTGCAATCGTCACTAGCGGCTCGTGGCTTGGGAAAACGGAAATTTCGCCGTCAGTGGTCGGAATTGACACCGAATAAACTTCTTCGTCAACCTTCGTACCGACAAGTGTGACTAATGACAATTTCATGACTATTTAGCTTTCTTTTCAGAATGTTTTTTAGCCTCGGCAGATTCAGCTTCAGCGTCGCGAGCAACTTGATCAGCCAACGTACCCTGGACCATATAGAACCAGTTTTCAGGCTTATCGTCATATTTACCAGCCAAAATATCGGAAGCATCGCGAATGGTATCTTCCAATTTAACGTAAACACCTGGATTTCCGGTAAACTTCTCAGCCACGTGGAACGGCTGTGCCAAGAATCTCTGAATACGACGAGCACGGGCAACAATCTGCTTCTGATCGTCCGACAATTCTTCCATACCCAAAATAGCGATAATATCCTGAAGCTCTTTGTATTGCTGCAAAATTCGCTGAACCTCACGCGCCACGCGGTAATGCTCTTCGCCGACAATTTCTGGATCAAGCGAGTTCGAGCTGGAGTCCAAAACATCAACCGCTGGATAAATACCGATTTCCGTCAATGCACGGTTCATCACAATTGTAGCGTCAAGGTGGGCAAAGGTCGTGGCAGGAGCTGGGTCGGTCAAGTCGTCAGCTGGCACATAGACAGCCTGAACAGAGGTAATCGAACCTTTCTTCGTTGAGGTAATGCGCTCTTGCAAAGCACCCATTTCTTGCTGAAGGTTTGGCTGATAACCAACCGCACTTGGCAAACGACCGAGCAATGCCGACACCTCAGCACCAGCCTGAGTATAACGATAAATATTGTCGATAAATAGCAAGACGTCTTTACCTTCGTCACGGAAAGCTTCAGCCATCGCCAGACCCGACAATGCCACGCGCAAACGTGCTCCAGGTGGCTCGTTCATTTGCCCAAAGACTAGCGAAGTCTTGTCCAAAACGCCAGCTTCTTCCATTTCATAGTAAAGGTCGTTACCTTCACGAGTTCGCTCACCAACACCAGCAAAAACGGAGTTTCCGGAGTGGAACTTAGCGATATTGTTGATTAGCTCGGTAATCAGGACAGTTTTACCAACACCAGCACCAGCAAACAAACCAGCTTTTCCACCCTTAGCAAGTGGCGCAATCAAGTCGACAACCTTAATACCAGTTTCCAAAATCTCAGTCTTATTTGACTGCTCAGAAAGCTCTGGAGCAGGGCGGTGAATTGGGGCGGTTTTGCCCTTTGGTTGAGGTTTTTCGTCAATCGCTTCACCAACAACATTGAACATTCGTCCTTGAGTTTCTGCGCCGACTGTAACGGAAATTGGAGCACCAGTTGCAACAACTTCTGCACCACGGCTCAATCCATCCGTTGACGACAGAGCAATTGCTCGAACAGTGTGTTCGTCCAAGTGCTGAGCTACCTCCAACACCAAATTCTCATTGCCGTTTTTAACGTGCAACGCGTCATAAATCGCTGGAAGTTCAACGTCTCGTGGAAATTCCACATCAACGACCACGCCAACGATCTGAATAATTTTACCTAGTGTTTTACTCATCAATTTTTCCTCCGCACTTCCTTTGTATTAATCTCACTTTTCATATCGCATCTACGCCTCCTGATAATCCATAATTATATCCAAAGAATAACTCTTATCCGACAATGCTCGACGAGCCGGCTCTATCATATCATCAGGGAAGCGCAAGTTCAGTTTCTCTAAATCCTCTAACGTCACGAAGTCAACCTGCTGGATTCCTTCTTCGTGCGCGACAGGAGAATCATCGGCAATGTGCCCTAGAAAGAACACAACCAGCGACATACCAGAATCAGTATTTTTCAACAGCACCGACAGCACACCATCAATTGCAACTGTGTAGCCAGACTCTTCCTTCGCTTCGCGTATCGCCGCATCCACCAAGCTTTCGCCAGGCTCAACATGACCAGCTGGAAAATTCCAGGTATCTAATTGACCATAATTATTTTTGCCTTCTTGAACGACTAACAACTTACCGTCCTTTGTGACAACAGTACTGACGAATAGGGTTGTGTTATTTATCATTGTTCCATCGCCTCCACGCCACCAGAAATTTCAGCAAGTTCCTGAGTAATCGCCCCTTGACGGGCTTTATTCATAGCTAGCGTCAAATCGTCAACCAAGTCGCTGGCATTATCCGTAGCATTCTTCATCGCCATCATACGCATAGAATGCTCACTGGCGCGAGCATCAAGCAATGCCTGCAGCAGTCGCGCACCAACCAAACGATACGCCACCGCATCCAAAACTTCTGGAATGCTCGGTTCGTATTTGGCGTCAGAAATCGTGTTAGAAACTTCACTCGGATCAACCAAGATTTTCGTTCCTGCTGGCAATAACCTGTCTAATTCTGCAGTCTGAACCATGCTATTGACAAAACGCGTATAAACAAGCGTAACTGCATCAACTTCACCATTTTCAAACATATTTACTGCCGTATTCAAAATCGTATGGAACGTCAATCCAGACGGCTGATCTGGCAAATCTTCGTAAGTACCGATGATTTTCGTGTCTTTAAGACGCGTTGCGAATTGCGAAGCTCGCCGACCGATAGTTAAGGTCAAGTTCTCAATTCCGCGCTCGTCATCACGCTTTAACAATTCCAAATATTTCTTCAAAACGTTGGTGTTATATGCGCCAGCCAAACCCTTGTCGCTGGCCACCACGATAATCAATCGCTTATTTATCTTTCGCCTAACGAACAGCGGGTGATTGTCAGTTGCGCCTTGGCTCGCCAAATAAGACAGCAATTCTTCCGCCGCCATCGTGTACGGCGCAGAAGCTTTGTCCGCCTCTTGAGCCCGACGCATTTTACTAGCCGCCACCAATTGCATAGCCTTGGTGATCTGCTTAGTCGAGTCCACCGAACGAATGCGATTTTTCAGCGCGCGAGTACTCGGCATGAATTACTCCTCAAATCCTTTCGCTATTTCTTTCGTAGCTTCGTCAATCAGCTTCAATTGCTCATCCGAAGGCTTATCGCCCTTGTTTAGCTCACGCATAGCATCTTTAGAATTTTTCCAGAGATAAGTCAATAGGGCAGACTGCGCGTCCTTAATCTTAGAAACTGGAACATCGTCAAACATACCACCAGTCACCGCGTGAATGCTGACAAATTGCTCCCAGACGCTCATCGGTTGATATTGTGGCTGCTTCAAAAGTTCAGTGAGTCGCTGACCGCGGTCAATTTGAGCCTTTGTTGCGTCGTCAAGATCTGAGCCGAATTGAGCAAATGACGCCAATTCGCGGAACTGAGAAAGACCAAGCTTCAAGTTTCCGCCGACAGATTTAACGGCTTTTGTCTGAGCTGCGCCACCAACACGAGAAACTGATAGACCAGCTGAGATGGCTGGGCGAATACCTTGATAGAACAAATCGGTTTCCAGGAAAATCTGACCGTCGGTAATAGAAATCACGTTGGTCGGAATGTAAGCGGAAATGTCGCCAGCCTGCGTTTCGATGATTGGCAGAGCCGTCAAGCTTCCCGCGCCAAGTTTATCTGACAATTTGGCCGAGCGCTCCAATAGTCGTGAGTGCAAGTAGAAGACGTCACCTGGGTAGGCTTCGCGTCCTGGTGGGCGGCGCAACAATAGTGACATCTGTCGATAAGCCACCGCGTGCTTGGTCAAATCGTCATAAATCATCAATGCGTGACCACCGTTATCGCGGAAATATTCACCCATAGCCGTACCAGCGTAAGGTGCCAAGTAAAGCAGGGAGGCCGCGTCGGACGGGCTGGTTGCGACGATAATCGTCTGATCCATCACGCCTTCTTCTTTCAATCGGTCGACCAACCTGGCGATCTTCGACAATTTCTGACCAATAGCCACATAAACGTTCACCACGCCAGTTTTTTGACGAGCCTGGTTAATCATCGTATCAATAGCAATTGCCGTCTTACCAGTTTGGCGGTCACCAATGATGAGCTCACGCTGACCACGACCGATCGGGAACATCGCGTCAATCGACATAATGCCAGTCATCAGAGGTTCGTGAACTGACTTACGACCCATCACGCCAATAGCAGGACGCTCAATTAAACCACGCTTCTTAGTCTTAATAGCTGGACCGTCGTCAAGAGGCCGACCTAGTGGGTCAACCACTCGCCCCAACAGCTCTTCACCGACAGGAACGTCTAGCACCGAACCTTTACGGCGAACGCTGGCGCCAGCCTTGACCTTATCTTCACCACCAAGAATCACCGCGCCAATTTCATCTTCCATCAAGTTCAAAGCAAACGCTTCAACCGTACCGCCGTCAGTTTCAATTTCCAGCACTTCACTATAGCCCGCACTACTTAAGCCGTGCACCCACGCCACGCCGTCACCAACGCGAATAACCACGCCAGCATCTTCCAAACCTTCCGTCGCCTCCAGCTGCGCGATTTTTTCCCGCAGGCTTTTGGCTAATTCTGTCACATCAATCTTGCTCATTTTTCCTCCTAGATTTTCTTCGCCCGCAAGTCGTTTAACTTCTTCGAAACCGTTGCGTCCAGTGTTGCGGTCGGCGTTTGTAGCTTAAATCCACCAATCAACGTCGGGTCAATTGATTCTCTTAGCGACACTTTTGGCTTGCTATTTTTATCGCCCGCCACAGCCGCCAGAAATTGCTCTATTTTATGCCTTGTATTGTCATCAAGCGCTCTCGCACTCTCGACCGACGCCACAATCTCACCGTTCTCAGCCAATTCAGCCTCAATGTCTCGCACCAACAAATCAACTTCACGTTCGTGCTTTTCGTAAATCAAAAGACCAGCAATTTCTTCCAACACCGCGTCATTGCCAGCTAAAATTTGTTCAGCTGTGTACTTTGCCAACTTTCTTCTGGACACTAATCTCATCTATTCAGCCTCCTCAAGCGCTTCCGAAATCAGCTTCGTATCTTTCTTCGCGTCAATTTTCTCGCCCAAAACCTTGCCAGTCGCTTCAGCCACCAACTCTAATGTCGAATTGTGCAGGTCTTTCTTAGCGTTTTCAATTTCTTGAGCAATCGTATTATGCGCTTCTTTAATCAAAGCTTCAGATTTGGCAGTCGCTTTTTTAGCCGCTTCTTCAACAACTTCGGTCGCTTCCTCTCGAGCAGACGCCACGATGTCGCTAGCTTGCGCTCGTGCTTTTCGCATCATTTCGGCGGTCATTTCTTCGGCTCGATCGGCATTTTCCTTGGCAGATTTTGCTGCCGCGTCAGCCGCTTTCAAGTCTTTTTCTCGCTTGACGAGCGTTTCCATCATTGGCGGATAAACAAACTTGCGAAGAACAAATAGCAAGATTAAAAATGCTACCGTCTGAAACGCCAACAGCGCCCAATCAATACCTAGCGAATCAAACAAACCAGCTTTTTCCGATGCGCCAGAATTGGCAAATTGTGTTAATATTTTCTCCACAATTTACTCCCGAAAACTACATAACTTTGCCGACGATTGCTGCGACGAAACCGATAATAGCAATAGCGTCGATGAATGAAATACCCAAGATCATCATTGTGCGTAGGTCGTTGATTTTTTCTGGGTTACGACCAGCTGCGTTCATAGCTGCTGCACCAACGATTGCGGCACCAATTGCTGCAAATGCTGCTGGGATTGCGTAGGTAAGTGTGAATGCTAATGCTTCCATGGTTAATATTCTCCTTTTAATTAATTATTACCTAATTTAATCACTCTCTGATGTTGCTAATTTATTAGTTTCAACAGAGGAGTGAACTTCATCAATTGGCTCGTGCGAATCATGGTGAGCCAGCCCCAGAGAAATAAACACAGTTGATAGCATAAAGAAAATATACGCCTGAATACCGCCGATAAACAACTCAAAGAAATAGAACGGCTGCAGAGCTACGGGCGATAAAAATTTCGTCATATAAGCGATAATCGCCAAGAGAATTTCGCCAGCCAAAACGTTACCAAACAGACGAAAACTCAGTCCCAGCATTCGCGAAAACTCAGCCACTAATTCCAAAATGCCAACAAATGACATAATTGGATCGCGCAGTGGGTTAACAAAATATCGCCCCAAATTGCCCTTAAAACCCAAATACTTAAACGCGTAAACCTGAGCCGCGACAATCGTTACGATTGCCAAGCCGAAAGTCATATTAAGATCCGCAACTCCACCGCGGAACAGCGGAGTGTGATGCTCTCCAATTGTGATTGGACCAACGATCGGCAAAAGCCCCAGCCAGTACTGCGCGACGATAAAGAAAAACAACGTAATACAAAGTGGAGCAACTTTACGCGCCCATTTTTGGTCTGGAATGACTTGGCAAACTGTATTATAAAGTCCGTCGAACGTCCACTGAATTAGCCTTGTGATGAAATTATGTTTCTTTTTACCTAAAACCGCCGCACGAGTACGGAACATTACCCACACCAGTACGATCAATCCCAAGAATCCCATCAAGTGCGAATTCGTAATAGATACGCCAGCAATATTGAGAACCTCGTCAACCTTTACTGAAATATGCGGACCAGCGCTTGCCATATAATCAATCATTTTTTCAACTCCTGCTGTTTAATTTTAGCAATTTGCAAAGCTACGAGAGTCACTGAGATAATCGCGCCAGAAATAATCCCAGCAAGCAACCATCTCATCTTCATTCCGCTGACATTATCCAGCCACAATCCCAACAAAGTTAAGCCAATTGTTGGCAAAAACATTCGCCACATTGTACCAATCATCGTCCTTGCCAGAATCATCATCGCGCCAGAATCGCCTGTATCATTAGCCGAAATGTCAGTTTCTTTTACCATTACTTTCCACTATATCAATCTGTTATACTATTTTGCAAGATGCCACGACGAAATTATTCAAAAAATAGTCAAAAAACCCAAAAAACATCATTGATGTCAATTTCAGGGCTGACTAATTGCCAGAAAAAACGTCGCTTCTCAACAGAGGTAAAAGCGCACCAAGCAGCAGAAATCCAAGAATTAGCAAACCCGAATTTGTCGATTGATATATATCACTGCGAATGGTGCAAAAATTGGCATTTGACGTCGAAGAATTCTAAATAGACGTAACCGTTATGCTATAATTGGAAGTGTTATTAAATAGGGGAATATATGAGCGAAGACACAACGAACAACCATCAAGACACAAAAGTTGTCGTGTACAACACTAGCTGGTGTGCGTTTTGCCACACGGAAATGGAATGGCTGAAGAAGCTGGGAATTGATTTTGTTTCCAAAGATATCGAGGCCGATCCTGGCGCAAAAGAGGAATTGCTAAATAAAAATGGCGGCAATTTCCAAGGCGTGCCCGTAACGGATATTAACGGAGAATTAGTGCTTGGTTTTGATCGACCGAAACTACAAGATTTGCTACGAAAAAACGGCTTACTAGCCGACTAATTTTCTTAAAAACAATTCAAGATTTTCCGTCAAATTCTGGCGGAAAATTTTTATTCTGCGCCAATTTGCACAACTTTTCCGCCAAGTTTTTCGCGGAAATAATTATCGTGGCTGACGTAAAGAATCGCGCCGGAATATTTGGCCAACGCCGTTTCCAGCTCTTCGATACTTGGCAAATCCAAGTGATTCGTCGGCTCGTCTAGAATCAGCAGTTGCGGGTCGTTCGCCAGCATAGCAATAATCTGAAAACGCGCCTTTTGACCGCCAGACAAGCGAGCCAGCGGCGTCATCCGATCAGCGTCCGTGAACAAATAGTCAGCCAAAAGTTGCCGAATTTTCGTATCAGAAATCGACAAATCGCAACTCATATACAATTTTTCAATCGCTTTTTCTAGCGGATCAGACAGATATCGCTCGTCAATTTCCTGCTCATAAACACCAATCCGAACCTGCGGATCAAGGAAAATATCGCCAGAATAAAGAACAGGACCGCCGTCAAAACTCTTGCCCGACGCCAAAATCATCCGAATCAACGTAGTTTTACCGGCGCCATTGCGACCTCTAATTTCAATCGCTTCGCCTTCGCGCAGATCAATATTCACGCCCTCAAACAATATCCGCTCACCAATTCCAACCGCCACATTTTCCGCACGAACCAACACATGCTGACTGCGGCTGGAAGTATCTTTCATACTCAAGCGAATATTACGCGACTTGAATTTTCCGTAACGCTCGGCGGATTTATAATCCAATTGGCCAACAGATTCTTTGTCAATCCAAAACGTCGGCTTTTCCATTTCTGACAATTCCGCCAGTTCCGCTCGCGCCTCATTTTCCAAGCGCTTAAACTTCTGGATCGTGCCAGGATTTCGCGACTTTTCCTTAAGCCTTTGATAATCCAAAACTTTTTGCTTCAGGTTAACAATTCGCTTCTCAATCTGCTCAAAATTGTTCATTCCAGCTGTCGTCGCTTGGGCGTTCTGCTTCAAATACGCGTCGTAATTTCCGCGGTAGCTAACCGCTTGACCGTCCTTAATCTCAACTATTCGATCAACTTGCCCAAGCACATCGCGGTCGTGTGTAATTATCAACATCGCTTGATGTGGCTGCGAATTCATCCAGTCAATAAACTGCTGTTTCGCAACGTAATCCATGTGGTTTGTCGGCTCGTCAATTAGCGCCAAATGCGCCTCCGAGTGCATAATTTTAACAATTTCCACCAGCCTTTTTTGACCGCCAGACAGGGAAGAAATCTTCCGATTGCCATAACCGTCTAATTGAAAATTACTCAACTCTCGCTCAATTTTTTCTTCAACTTGATAAAATCCTTTTTGGTCAAATCGCTCCAAAGCCTGCGTATATTCCTCAATTTTTCGCATATTGTCGCCCATAGTCAGCGGATATTCATCGATGATTTTCTTCAGCTTGGAATATTCTGGAAGTCCGCCAAGAATATACGACATAACCGTTTGATCACCCAAGCCGTGATGCTCCTGAGCCGTAGTTGCTATTGTAATGCCACGGCGAAAAATAACCTCGCCAGTATAATCAGTGTCTTTTCCGCTCAATATTCCAAACAGCGTCGACTTACCAACACCGTTACGACCAACCACACCGACTTTCTCGCCGTCGTCCACACTGAACTTGACGTCTTTCATCAACGTCTTATCGCCAAAACTTTTCTCAGTAATATGAATGTCGGCTATCATGCTTGAGATATTGTAACATAAGTCATATTTCAGCCGCACAAAACTAG
>UNSN01000019.1 GCA_900555675.1 Candidatus Saccharimonadota bacterium
TTTGCTCACGCTCGTCATGACCACCACCCATACCAGAGCCACGCTTACGACCCACAGCGTCAATCTCATCAATGAAGATGATGCATGGAGCATTTTTCTTAGCCTTTGAAAACAGATCTCTCACTCGGCTAGCACCAACACCAACAAACATTTCCACGAATTCAGAACCGGAAATTGAGAAGAATGGCACACCAGCCTCGCCAGCAACAGCTCGGGCTAGCATCGTCTTACCCGTACCAGGATTACCGACTAATAATACGCCTTTTGGAATCTTTGCGCCCAAATCTTTATATTTCTTCGGATGTTTGAGAAAATCAACAACTTCCTGTAAATCTTGCTTGGCGTTATCATTTCCAGCGATATCTGTAAACAGAACCTTTTCTTTGTCCTGTCCATACAGGCGAGCCTTACTCTTACCGAATCCCATGGCTTGATTATTTTGACCCTGAGCTTGGCGCATCATAAACATGAAGAACACCACGATAATCAGCACAGGCACAACCATAACCGCCAGGTTCCACATAGTTTCGCCGGTTGTTGATGGCGGGATAACTTTCACCTCAACCTTAGCATCCTTGTTCAAGCCCTGCTCATAAATACTACTAGATTCCTTGACTGAATGCTCGGTAGGTTTTGATTGATCTTTCGGAGTAATCTTAATATCGTTTCCTTGAATCTCCAATTGAGCAATTTTACCGTCATTTGCTCGACGCACCACATCAGATAATGCAACATCTTTAAGATTTGACGCAGGGAAGAGTGTTGCGTAAAAAATTAACGCTACAAAAATTATAATTGCCCAAAACAATCCAAATCGTAAAATTTGACTTATTCTATTCTTTCCATTTCTTTGAGGCATCTTAACAGCCATTCTCAACTAATCCTTTCGCCTATACTAATCAAACTCTCTTTATTATAACACTTCTTAGCGTCAATTTCATCACAATGCCGCCACCAACTTGCCAGCAAGAGCCAGCTTTCCCAGTTTTTATAGCAATTAGCATACGCTCCAATTGAGAACCCAGTAACGACACATCATAATGTCGTAAAACGTAATAATATAGCAATTCTTGTGCGACATTATCATCTATCATCGTCAAAAAATACCGACTAAGTACTTCTCCATCAAACTTCTCTATTTCCTGCTCAATTTTCCCTCTTAATTCTCTCTGTTTTCGCCACGCCTCATACACTCCAAGTTTCTGATATTCATCAAGTTCACGATTTATCTTGCGCCTAAATTTATTCCTCTGATACAAGTCGCTTTGATTTGTCTCATCTTCACACCATTCCAATTTCTGACGAATCGCATATTCATAAATTCTCTGCTTAGTCCAGCTATTCATCGGCCTAACTATTTGACTATCGCTCATCCCCGCCAAACCTCGCCATCTGGAGCCACGCTTAAGATTCATCGCTACAGTTTCAATAATGTCATCTCGATGATGTGCCGTCACTATCACGCCATCAAAATCCGTCGCCACGCCACGCAAAAATTCATACCGTCTTTGGCGCGCTAATTCTTCGCTAGCATCAGCCCCCAGCTTTTCGCGCCGACAAACAAATTGTATTTTATATCTATCAGCTAAAGCCTCGACAAATCTAGCATCGCTCGCCGAATCCTCACGAATTCCATGGTCAAAATGAGCGACCACCAAATCTTTTTCCGTTCGCGACATCAAATCCAGCAAAACTACCGAATCAATCCCACCACTGACTGCGATAATATATCTCACATATCCATTATCTCACAATTTACCTAAAACGTATTTGGCAAATTTTATACTATCTGTTACAATCAATGCAGTGTGGCACCGTAGCTCAGCTGGTTAGAGCGCAGGACTCATAAGCCTGAGGTCGGTGGTTCGGGTCCACCCGGTGCTACCAGAAATTATCTTTCCTCGTCAATACGGCGGGGAATTTTTTATAGATACTGAATTAAATTAGCTCAAGCTCTTCAGATTGGACACCATCCAAAGCCGCCAATCGCCGCGACACAAAACTATCCAATTCCCATGAATTACGCTGACGCTCCCACGTTGCTAAATCCTTTTTTCGGGTTACTTCTAAAAATTCAGCTAATTCACTGGTGTTGATTTCCATATTTTTTCCTTTTTTGTATTAATTATTTAACTGTTTTTATACTATCATAAATTTGACAAAAAAGCAATACCTTTTTCGGTCATTATTTACCTTTTCATTCCGCTTGTGGTACACTGGTAGAGAAGGATTTATACACAAAAATGACCCCCGTAACAATCTCATCACTGGCCACCATAATTTTTGCAGCGATTATTCACGCTAGTTTTCAGCTTAGCGTCAGTGTTTTAACGTTACTTAGCGGGCATTCAATTGGCAAAAAAACCGCCCAGAGAAAAATTTTTCGTATGAGCAACAGTTTTGTATTTGGTGTTTCAACAATCACTCTACTGCTCATTAGCTCCATTTCCTATTTCTTATCACTATTTATCCACCACGCCACCAGCGCAGAACAACTCGTTGCCGCCGTCTCTTCAGGGATGATGTTTGGCTTAGGAATTGCAATTTGGGCATTCTACTTTCGACGACAACCAGGAACTTCATTATGGCTTCCACGCAATTTTGCAGAATATTTAAACAAGCGCACCAAAAAAACCAAAAACTCCGTAGAAAGCTTTGCTCTGGGAATAATTAGCGTTATTGCAGAAATTGTATTCATCATCGCGCCAATTATCGCCGCCAGCCTGGCCATTATTACCCTACCAAACCCCTTTTTGCAAATCATCAGCGTAGCGATTTACGTCATCGTGTCCGCACTGCCGTTGTTTGTCGTTATCGTCTTGATCGGCAGCGGACGCAGCATCTCTAATTTACAACGTTGGCGAGAAGATCATAAGAGATTTTTGCAATTCGCCAGCGGTGGCAGCCTACTAATTTTGGCGGCATTCCTATTCGTCGACCGCGTTATTGGTGTCATTAGCTACGGAGGCAATTTATGGTAAAGCCAGGTCAAATTGACGTCATCAAACAAGGAAAGCGACCGCCAGAGGAGTTTAGTCCAGACAAGCTCCACAATTCCATAATTGCCACCTGCCTAAGCGTTCGTACGCCAGAAGGTCAAGCTCAAGACATCGCAAAAACCGTCACTTTGGGCGTTATGAATTGGTGCGAAACTCACCCAGAAATAACCTCTGCCGATATCCGCCGCCAAGCACAACGCATTATGAAAACTCTGCATCCCGACGCGGCTTATTTATATAAAAATTACAAAACCATAATTTAGGAGATTTGATGTCGCAAAAACCAACTTTTGACTATGACTATATCGTAATTGGTAGTGGCGCTGGTGGATCACCCGCAGCCAGCATATTAGCAAGTGCCGGAAAAAAAGTTGCTGTTGTAGAAAAATCAACATTCGGCGGGGAATCACCAAACTGGGGAGATGTGCCAACTGGATTTTTAACTCACGCTCTTAACGTTTATCAAACAGCCAAAGATGCTGCTAAGTTTGGATTGCGCACTAACTCTGTTGGATATAACTACCCTTCTCTGCTCTCCTGGAAAGACAAAGTCGTAAAGAGGACTGGAGCTGGTGGTAATCGCTATTATTATGAGAAGCAAGGCATTAGTGTTTTTGCTGGCAATGCGCATTTCTTGAGTCCGAACGAAATAGCCGTCAATCGCAGACATTTGTCCGCTCGCAAATTTCTCATTGCAGCTGGATCTAATTGGCAAATTCCAGAAATACCTGGGTTAAGCGCCGTTTCTTACCACACTCCAAAAACTATTTTTAGCTTGAAGCGTCCACCAAAAATCATGTTCATTGTTGGCGCGGGAGCTACAGCACTAGAATTGGCGCACATCTTCTCCACCCTGGGAACAAAAGTTTACGTAGCAGAGAAATCGTCCAGAATATTATCAACATTTGACTCAGAAGTCAGTGCTTTAGTTACGAATGACGCAAAAAATCGCAACATTTCAATCTTAGCTCGCACTAAAATTATCGCCATACAAAAATCGTCTATACAAAAACGTGTCACCTTTCTACAAGGGCGAATAGAAAAATCTGTACGCGTTGATGAGGTTCTAATTGCCGACCAACAATTGCCTGCGACAGATTTAGGCTTAGAAAACGCTGGCGTAAAATATACCGAAAATGGCATTTTGGTTAATTCTTCCCTACAAACTTCCGCTCGACATATTTTTGCCGCAGGAAATGTAACTGACGCCAATATCCAAACTCACACAGCTTTGGCACAAAGTCGTATCGCGGCTCATAATTTGCTACATAATAATAAGATTAAATTCAATGATTCCCCACGCCTACAAGTTGCATTTACTCAGCCAGAAATAGCTCAAATTGGAATGAATGAATATGATTGTAAGGTGAAAGGAATAAGCGCAAAAATAGCAATTGTTCCGCTCACGACTACCGTACGCAGCAATATTACCGACCAGCGAATAGGTTTTGTGAAATTGATCGTTGATAAAAAGCGAGTTGTCGTAGGCGGAACGATCGTCGGACCACACGCTAGCGATATGGCAGCCGAGTTAGCCCTGGCCGCTCGACATAAAATTACCAGCGAAGAACTGGCATCCACGCCGCATTGTTTTACTTCTTGGTCAGAAGCCGTGCGAATTGCCGCTGGAAAACTTCTATAATTACCTCTGATGCGCTATAATAAGTCTCACGGGGGCGTAGCTCAGGGGTTAGAGCAGTCGGCTCATAACCGATTGGTCGCTGGTTCGATCCCAGCCGCCCCCACCACAGTCTGAATTTGATAATCATAAGATGAATATTTTTACCATTCCTGCTACAATATTATGTGGTAGATATTAAATTTGCAAAAATGAACAAATTAAAACTCAAACGATTAATTTACAGAATACAGCACGACTATTTAACCCTAAATAATGTCGTTATTGCTGCTGCGATTTTAATTGCTATGAGTTGGGCTTGGGGCTCCATTGAATCAATGCAAAAAAATTACGAATTGCAACGGTCTATAGACAATAAACGCCAACAAGTGGAAATAGAAAAATTGCAAGTCGCCTTGCTGGAATACGAATCGAAATATTATCAAAGCGAAGAGTATCAAGAATTGACTATTAGACAGCGCACAGGAAAAGGTCTACCTGGCGAAAAACAGCTCATCACCCAATCTTTCGAAAGCGCCACGCCTGCCCAAAAACTTGCGTCGAGCGCGAGACGGACTGACAGCAATTTCCAGCAATGGATGAACTTTCTATTTGGAGGAAACAGCCATAAACACTAAGGTGTTGCAATTATTGCGCTAAGCTGATATCATAATTATGTATCGCGGGGTAGAGCAGCCTGGTAGCTCGTTTGGCTCATAACCAAAAGGTCGTAGGTTCAAATCCTACCCCCGCCACCAAGAAAAATCCCTCTTCTTTCGGAAGGGGGCTTTTTCTTTAGTATCTACTATCATCGTTGGCGTAACGCTTACCCCTACTACCAATTTTCACATGCGGACACTTCTCTCCAGGATTGACATTCCTACAACAGTCACCACAAAAGAAACCTTTTACAGCCTTCTCACCAATTCCTCTAGTAGATCTCAGATTCTTCATAAGTTGCTCTATAACACGCTTTGGGTCTTCGACTGGTAGCCCCATCAATCTTTTAGCGTCATAATAAGAACATCCCATAGTATCAACAATACGATCGAGCTCTTCTTCCTGATCAGAAGTTAACTCATAATTCATATTAGCCTCAACTGACGGACCTTCTTTTTGTGTCATAAGCACATTATACCACAATATCCACAAATAATCAACCCCACAAAAAACTCCCCTGCTTTTTACAGAGGAGTTATGGCACCTGTTTGTTTGGTTCTACTATATCACCAAACACGCTTATGGTGCAAGCAAGGGACTATTTTTTCTTAGAAATCGTCAAAAAGCCGTTGCGTGGGTTTTCTTTCACAATACGATCTTCTGGCAGATCACATGGTGTACCCTTTTCATTCTTCTCAACCTTAGCGAAGAAGTAAATAGTTTGAGTCTTGCCGCCGCGCAAAGTTACGTCAGTCTTGTGCAAGTAATATGTGATGCCCTTTGAGTTGGTATGTTTATAAGCCATTTGGTTATATACCTCCTATTAATGATATACCTATATAGATTACTATCTCTATATCACCCCTGTCAAGCTAAAAAAGCTTATTTCGTCGTCTAAGCATCAACTTTAACATCCCCAGAACAACCAACCTCATTACGATAATCATGGCAATAAATATCGTCACCAGCAAAGACCACCCCGCGTAATCAGCTGACCATATCGGCGAGACGAAAGTGTGATAATACGGCTCGGTTGAAGGCGCTTCAAACTGCAAGTTAGTGGCTTTCGCGGCAGGATATTTCGCCCACTCCTCGTTAATACAATTGATATACCTCGGATCCGCCTGTGTCGTAAATCGGCCGTAACCGCCTTGCTGCGCTCTAGCATCACAGACAGCCCTAACTTTCGACACAGTATCATTATTAGACTGATTTTTTATCTCCTCCTCGAACTCTTTCAGCTTCCGGTCATACATTTGTTTATACGTATGATCCAGCGCAATCTTCCCCGGATCAGCGTTCATATGCGTAGATACATAACGCTGCAAATCGTATAGTCGCTGCTGAAGATTGACTATATCTCCAGCCTTATCTGCATTTTCTACAGATTCTCGTCGCTCAACCATGCCAACATTGTTCAGCCTCAAAAAAGTTGCCGAAATAAAACCAGACATGATCAATAAAACGACCAACTGCCAAGTCTTAATCTGACTGAGTCGCTTAATTCTGAACTTGGTTTTCTTCTTATCTATAGCCATCCCACCACCTTCTCTATGGTTTTAGTATAGCAAATTATCCCAATGACGTGAATATTACTACCGCTGCGGTGGTATAATATTTGTATGCGAATTTATTTTTCAGGAATTGGCGGCGTTGCCATCGGACCGCTGAGCAGAATTGCCTTAGGGGTCGGGTATGGTGTTTGCGGCTCCGACAAATCACCAAGTCTTATCACAAACGAACTAGAATCAGCCGGAATTCCTATTTCTTTTGACCAATCTGGCGCGTTCTTGCAATCAGAGCACGATAAATCACCATTTGATTGGTTTATTTACACCGCTGCTTTACCAGAAAATCACCCAGAATTAGTCTTGGCGCGAAAACTAGGCATAAAAACCAGCAAGCGCGACGAGTTATTAGCGCAAATAATCGCCGACAAAAACCTGAAACTTATCGCGGTCGCTGGCACCCACGGAAAAACCACAACAACGAGTATGCTAGTCTGGGCAATGGAGCAATTGCAAATTCCTGTTAGTTATTCTGTAGGTTCGACTTTAAGTTTTGGACCGAGCGGAACGTTTGATAAAAATAGTCAATTTTTCGTATACGAGTGTGATGAATTTGACCGCAACTTTTTGCATTTTTCTCCAGAAATTAGCCTTATCACATCTGTTGATTACGACCATCCAGACACATATCCAACAAAAGAATCCTACTTAGACGCCTTCCGTGAATTCGGCGAAAAATCTAAAAAAGTTATCGCGTGGCAAGAAAATTCCGCCATATTTGATGAGAAAAATCTAACAATCTTGCACGATTCCAATAAAAATATCACTCTACCCGGCGAGCATAACCGAAAAAATGCTACTTTGGTGATCGAAGCTTTGAAATATATGGGAGCGGACACAGAGGAGTCAGAAATATACCAAGCAATAAACTCCTTCCCCGGATCAGGACGACGTTTTGAAAAGCTCGCCGAAAATCTATATTCTGACTATGGACATCACCCAGTTGAAATTCAAGCGACACTACAGATGGCTAAGGAGCTGTCTAATGATGTAGTCCTGGTTTATCAGCCACACCAAAACGTTCGCCAGCACGAGATAATTGGTCAATACACTAATGATATTTTCCGTGACGCCAATGAAATTTACTGGCTGCCAACTTACTTAACGAGGGAGAATCCAGATTTGCCAACCTTGACGCCACAACAACTTGCCAAAAATATCGACAAAGAAAAAGTTCGTTTCGCCGAATTAGATGACAGTTTATGGCAAGAAATAACCGCGGCAAGGAACTCTGGAAAGCTCGTCCTGTGCATGGGCGCTGGCACAATCGACGGATGGATTCGCGAGCAATTAGCTAAAAATTAGCGATCATCGCCGCTGCCGTGAATCTTCCCTCGACTCTGGCGGCTAAGCAGTTTATCATTATTTCTGCGAGCCACTTCCTCTAAACTACAACCAAGCAAATGCGCTATAGAATTGACATACCAAAGCACGTCACCGAGCTCTTTTATTATTGCGCCGCGATCATTCTCTGAAATCTCGCCATTTTTATCACGTAGGATTTTCTTAAATTTCTCCATGACTTCGCCAGATTCGCCACTTAATCCCAATATCTGCGCCATCAACCTCGCGTCAACATCACCATATTTATGAGAATCTTTATCTGTTAAAGTAGAAATTGCTTTAGTCGAATAATCGTTAAATTGCATAATATTCCTTTCGTTTATTAGCGCGTAACTCTTACGAAATTAATAGTTTTTCCTTCGCCAATCCACCTTTGTTCGTAAGTCGTCATTATTTTATATTCGTCACTTAGCGCGGATTCATGAAGATCAAAACTCAACTCTTTAATTTGCCACTTTTCTGCCACCAATTGCTCCAAGCTCCAACAGAAAAAATTGTGATCGTCGTGTTTGATTAATAAAGATCCGTCCGGTGCCAGCAATGAAGAATACTTCTTCAAAAAATTAGGATGAGTCAAGCGGCGCCCAGCGCTATGTTTCCTCGGAAACGGATCAGGAAATGTTACCCAAATTTGCTCCAAAGAATTCTGCTCCACTAATTGGTCTATTTGGTCAGCCCGCACTCGAACAAAAAACACATTCTCCAGCCCTTTTTCCTCAGCAATTTTCGCGCCCTTCTGCAACCGATCGCCTTTCACGTCAATTGCTAAAAAGGTCTTTTCGGGATGGCGCAATGCAAGCTCCACACTGAATAGTCCAGTTCCAGCACCGATTTCCAAACAATCGACTTCCCGTTCTATCCACTCGTCAAACTCAAAACATAGAGGTGAATTGTGGAATAAAGCGAATTTATACTTCTTACGTTTTCTGGTGATAATAAATTGATTCGGATCGACAAAACTCATATTTTCTATTATACTAAATCAATAATGGATAAGCTTATAAAACAGTTTTTAGATTCTTCTACGTTAGGTCAATGGCTGCATAGCAACAACCTTGGCTGGCTAATTAGTGAGCGCATTATCGACACAGTCAGCATTATTATCGGCTCTGTTTTTGTTTATTTTCTGGGAAAATATTTATTGTCTTGGACTATCCATTATTCTATACGCTCCACCGCTAAACATCGTTCCTGGCACCGTAAAGACATAGAAAAGCGCGAAAAAACTCTCATCCAATTAACTCGCAGTTTCTGGCAAATTATTATAATTTTCTATGTCGCCGCAATTGTCGCCAATAAGCTATTCCTATTTGATTTATCGCCGCTATTCGCTAGTGCTGGCATAATCGGTGTGGCATTAGGATTTGGCGCTCAATCACTCGTTAAGGACTTCTTGTCTGGTATTTTCATCATCGCCGAAAATCAATATCGTGTTGGCGATGTTGTTGACGTAATGGGAGCCGCTGGAACCGTCGAGAGAGTTGGTACTCGCACTACTGTTATACGAGATTCTGAGGGCAATGTTCATTATGTTCCGAATGGCACGATTCAGCACGTTATCAATAAAACTATGGGCTATAGCATGTCGCGATTCAGCATTTATATCGACCCAAGTTCTGACATTTCTGCAGTTACAGACATCATTAATGCCACCGGCCAAGAATTGGCTAAAGAAAAGGCTTGGCAAAAGAAAATTATCGATCCGCCTAAATTCGTTTCCGTTGGTGACATTACTGGACGAGGAACAGAATTGATCATTGCCGGAAAAACCCAACCATCCGATCAGTGGTCTGTTACCTCTGAAATGCGACATCGATTGTTACAAAACTTTGATCGCGAAGGAGTTCTTCTGGCGACTCTGCCGACCCCAACCTCAATAACCAGAAGATAAAAAAATTAATTATTAGACAAACCCAATTCTTTATCGCTTAACACATCATTAGAAAACGCTTTGATCTTATTCACACTCTCTACTTCTTTGTCATAAATTCCCAAAAATTCCTTCAACGTATCCTTGTTTACTGAGCCTTGCGCGTCAAATTCGTGACTTTTCTCATTCGCATCCTTGCTAATTTGCTTGCGGCGAGAAGCGTATTCTGGGCGACTCAAATCCAATCGATAAGCGTCAGTCTTGTAATACATAAACATCGCAATCGATACTAATAAAATCGAAACTGCAATAGTCAGCCCAATAAACGTAGCGAATTTATAACTACGGAATAATTCCTTAGCTCTATTCATTAGACCCTCCAGACAGCGAATTTTTAATAGCTTGCACTTCTTCTTTATATCTCACTAACAATCCATCCAAGATTTTCACATCCTCAGAAAGTTTATTACGAGCCTCGCGAGCGACGGTCAATTTTTGATAATAGTCCGCCACATTATTAGAGCAATTTGCGCGCTGAAGATCGGTCATCGCAGTATCGTAATCGTTGTAATTGCTATTAAACTTAAGTCTCGTCGACTCGAACTCATTAGTAATATTCACCAACTTTGAGCTGTCCAGCTTATTGATTGCCAACCGACCGTTCAGCCTGGCCATAAGTTTGGTAGAAATAGAATTATATCTCTGTCCAACATTAACTCTAGTTAGAGCGTCATTGGTGTGGATGTTTTTAATAGCAACTCTTACGGAACTACAATTTCGTTCAAGCATTTTTATAATCTCAGAATCAGCCGTAGCATCAACCGACTGAGCCTCAACTGCTCGTGGCGTCACTAACAAACTAGAAGCAATCAAAAAAGACGCGAGATAGAAAGTAACTTTTTTCATCACTTATATTATCTCACGTCTTCTTGAATAGAGTCAAATATTACTTGAAACGTTTTTCGACGTTGCCCTTAACATCTTTTGCGGTTTCTACTACAGCGTCTCCAACTTTCTGAGAGCCAGCTTTCAATGAGTCTACACTGTCTTTAGCTGCAGCGGTCGCTTTGCAAGCCACCTTTTCAGTGTCGGCTTTCAATTTTACAGCCTTATCCTTCAAGTCTTTCCTTGTTTCCTTGCCGCTCTTTGGTGCAGTTAAAATTCCAGCTGTAAAACCTGCTGCTACTGCTCCGATAATTGCTAAAACTTTTTTCATATATTTACTCCTTTTTTAATTATTTTTTACGAAATAAACCTGATATTTCACTAAAAACTTTTGTTGGTGACAACCACTCAGTTGCACTAGCTACGTTAGTTGTAATTTTACTAACGCTTTTCATGACTGTATTAAGTCTTACCAACAAGGCGATGACCACTGCCAGTAGCGTTACGATAATAACCGACAACAATCCTACGATGATTGATAATAAAACGATGGCTGTTTGGATATCTTCCACGCTTTACCTTTCTGCAAAAGTTTATATTTGTTATGTTTATTTTAGCATGCTTGTTAAATTGTTTGTATTAGATAATCTAACTATTTCACTATAGCATAAGCTTATTAAATTGTCAATAGGGATGTCTACTAATCGTTAATAATATGATAAACTGGTATGGTTATGCGAGATTTCTTCAAACGATATATACCGGAATTTGTTTATGGCGCGGTCGACGGCACAGTAACAACATTTGCAGTTGTGGCGGCTTCAGCTGGAGCTGGAATATCCAGTTCAGTCATTCTTATATTAGGAATTGCTAATTTAATAGCCGACGGATTCTCAATGGGCTCTAGCGCATATTTAGCAGCCAGCGCTGAACACGAAGAGTCTGTTCGCGACACCCAAAAACGCTCATCCCCAAAGATCATAGGCGCAGTAACATTCTTAGCTTTCGTGGTAGTCGGTAGCGTACCAGTATTACCATATTTGATTGACGTAATTGCAAACTTAAAAGCACCAAACGCGGCATTATTCTATGTTAGTTCGGCGCTAACTGCGGCAACGTTCTTAGCAATTGGCTTCATCAAAGGTAAAGTCAGCAAACAATCACCTTGGCAATCTGCAGGTATAACACTGCTCCTCGGGGCAACTGCGGCAGGACTAGCCTACTTCGCGGGCGACATTCTGGCGGCCTGGCTTGGTATTAGGATTTAGCATATTGTTCTTGTGTTTTGGTCTGGGTGATTGTCTACATAATTTTGTAACCAACTTCTATAGCCCATAAAAAATCTCCTTATTTTTATATAAGGAGAGAGACTTAGTAGAAGATGTTATTTAGATTTGACAGAAGTGCTGGACTGCTACTAGGGTTGTGTTGTTGGTACTAACACCAAATCCCGTCTTTTTGTACTTAGGATCTTGTATAGCTTCTCTGTGGGGCTTAGAACTCATCCATCCGTTAAATGCTTCTCTACTGGTCGATACAAAAACATCTGACTTTGGATGATATGCGCCAGTATAATAATTTTCACTACTATGAGAGCATTTAGCCCGTTGATATATTAGATAGCGCATTTCTTGCGTGTACATATCACCTAGCCCAGGTATGATATGCTGTCTATAGTCTTTGGTAATCATATCATCTGCCTTGAGCTGAGCTGACCTTTGCACGCTTTCATCAAACTCCAACGGCGCCACACCTATACGCTGGCGTTCAGCGTTAACTAGCTCTAATAACTCAGTAGGGTCTGCTGGTCCAACATCATACTTACTCTTCGGTTGCTCCTGTTTTCGCTTCTGAGCCACTCCAGCAGCTGCCTGAGCGTCCAGACGGGTCTTTAGCCATACTCCACCACCTACACTCACTATGAGAGCTACGATTATAGTGGTAATGACTATAGATTTTTTCATACCC
>UNSN01000020.1 GCA_900555675.1 Candidatus Saccharimonadota bacterium
ATGCAATTACGCAAATAAACCGCCGCCTTTTCGTGGACTGACACATATTGCTCCTCACCAAAAACAACTGTTTGCGGCGCAGCCACCAGCGACTTTAGCCCCAGCTCATCGCGTACGCCATGCGAGCCGCCAAAATCCTCAATTATCCAAAAATGCAGCTCTAGAATTTCGTCAATCTCCAGATAGCGAATCATCGGTCTGCCAAGTTTTTCAGCGTTTCGCCGTACTGCTTTTTGAAATCATCATAATCCTGACGAAGCGACGGCTTATTTGCTTGCTCAATTGGCTTTACCTGCTCAACAGTTAATCGCACCTCGTCGCCATCGCGAATCCCCAGCGCCCGCAAATCCCGCGCCGGCAGCGTCACGCCGCGGCTCGAACCAATCTTGATAACTTTTTGAATCGTAGTGATTTTCATGCAAACATTATAACAAAATTATAATTTTATTGCAATGTTAGCGAAACCAAATCAACATTTACTGCACGATTTCGCTATGCAGCTCTTGCCATTTCACATGCGCCCTATACGCTCGAGCTGGCGCGTCAACCTCGCTCTTCTGAAGCAATAATTCCTCAGGGTCAACGAACATCACTTCATCGCCCTCTTCACCTGGTATAAAATCAAAGTTCTCCGGCCAGACGCGGCAATAAAAACAGATTTGATTAGCATCAATCCGCTCAATGTACATCTCATCCGACGCGTCAAAAAGCTGATAGCGCAAACCGCCCTTGTAGCCAACTTCTTCATATAGCTCGCGTTTCAGTGACGACTCAATCGTCTCGCCAAAATCCATACCACCACCAGGCAAATCCCAATACGTCCGATCAATTTCCTTGACAACCAAAATTTGTCCAGCATCGTTATAAATCAAGGCTTTGAGCGAGATACGATACAAACAATCCAGATGGTCCGTTCCATCTAGATTCTGCGTAATGATATGTCCTTTGGTGATTTTTGGCATAGGTATAATTGCTAAATATCTTGTATTCTTAGTGCACTCCAATAGCACTTGTGTACACAAAGCATACTATCTTGTTCTATATCACTTATATCTACACTAGAGTACACCGAATCACTCCACCTAATATCACTATCGGGGCAGTCTCTTATGCCTAAAAGTCCAACTCTATAAAATATTTTCGTTATTACTTTCTTAAATTCATATATAGACTCGCCCTTCACAACTCCTTCTACAAGACAAAAAATTGGATCATTTGAATCTACATCAGGCTTAGGGGGATTAGCAACATAATCTAAACATAAGTTTTCTATTTCAGCATCTGCCATGTCGCGCAGCGGAAACGATGATGGTTTTTGCCGTAAAAGAGTAATGAGTTTCTCTAGCCCAGGGTAATCAACAAACCACTCATAATATAAAGATCGAAGTCTATTCTTTGAATATTCTCTTTCAGCATCAATAACGACTCTCTCGGTAATAAAACCTTCTGCCTCTTTTTCAGTAGCTCTTCTTATGCAAAAATTTACAAGCTCAATAACATCCCTTGGCCTCATCATAGTTCTCTCAAGTAGAAAGCTTATGATCGGTATATTATTAACTCTATCGGGGAAAATATCAGTGTATGTAAGTTTTGTCTTTTTTTGATATCTAAGTCTAAACTGAAAATTAATCCTTGAATTGAGCAAGTCTATAAGCTGAGATTGAGTCCATCTAATATCGAGATATAGCGGTTGGTATTTCTCCTCCTGAAAGCCAGAATCTCTCGACACATCAAAGACCCTACCTAATAAATCGTAACGTAATGTCGCTATGGGCTTGATGTTATCAAGTCTGTTTAAATCTCTGAGTGTTTCAATTAAGGACTTTATCAATTGATATCTAATGTCATTTCCTACCCATTTTTCATCAAGCCTGTCAATAACAACGTAGTATTTCCCCTGGTTGTAATTAATAAATTCATCAAGCATTTCAAGCAACGCTGTAACTTCTCTTATCTGTACAGAATTGACAATTTCTTGACTACGTTGCTTAAAATCGATAACCTGCTGCTGTGTCAGCTGAGTACCCGCCTTAAGTTTCGTGGCCATAGTCGGGATATCAGCACCCACACTCGCCTCTATCTTATCTTTCTGTTCCTCTATTACTTTTGATATATAGCTATCATTCGTCTTCCAAAATGTATCCCTCCACTGCTCAAGATATTCTAATGCCTGAAAATGTTTCGTATTTCTCGTCTTGAAATAATATTTTATTTTTTCAACTATGTTCTCATATTCCGTTTCTGAAGTTATCTTTAAATGTCTCGTAAAAATCTCAACACATATCTCATGTCTCCATAACATTTTGAAGAATGTATTCAGATCAATACCCGAAGCCACTAGCGAACTCACTATGGACGAATTTGATATATGCGCCATAGCTACAGCTTCGGGATCTATGACAATAACTTTATTCTTCTTATCGTCCTGTAGCTTCGTAACAAGCGCAGTTTTTCCCGCGCCAGTTCTGCCAAGAAGTAAACATTTTTTACTCTCAAAATCCTTAATCTGGTCCAGATCACCCAAATCAACAAAACAGTTTAGTAAATATTTCTTATCATCCAAGGCATCATCCACCCCGATAATATCGTGCTTATTAAGGACTATTTTATTTCCATCTGTTAATGATGCTTTCTGCATTTTCCTCGCCACTTTCTATTATGCTTGTAGCTCTTGCGGTCTTACCCGCCTCTGCTCCGTCGTATCTCGCTCGCGTACAGTAACGGTGTCGTCCTCCAGCGTCTGGAAGTCGATGACCACACAGTGCGGCGTACCAATTTCATCCTGACGGCGATAGCGCTTACCGATGTTTCCATTGTCATCCCACATAACGCGTCCAGGATTTTTCTTAGATAGGCTAGCGTAAATTTCACGCGCCTTCTCTACCAATTCTGGCTTATTCTTAAGTAGCGGCGAAACGGCAAATTTAACCGGCGCCAAATGTTCTGGAAGTGCCAAATAAATACGCTTACTGCCGTTCTGCTCGTCCTCACGATACGCACTCGACAAGACCGCCATCAGCGCTCGCTCGACGCCAAAACTCGGCTCAATTACGTGCGGCACAAACTTTTCATTCGTCCCCTTAATCGTATATTCCATACTCTTTCCGCTGACGCGCTGAATGTTCATCAGGTCAAAATCGGTCCGATATGCAATTCCCATCAGCTCTTCTTTACCAATTGGAAAATCGTATTCAATGTCAATCGTTTTCTTACTGTAGTGCGCTCTGTCCTCTGGCGGAACGTCCAGCTCATGGATATTCTTAGGGTCTAATCCCAACGCCTCCAAAAATTCATGCGTCGACTTCAACAATTCATCAAACGCTTCCTGCCAATTTTCTGGATTGACAAAATATTCAATCTCCATTTGCTCAAACTCTCGGCTACGGAAAACAAAATCTCGCGGCGCAATTTCATTGCGAAACGCCTTGCCCTGCTGAGCAATTCCAAACGGCAAGTCTGGATAAAAACTATCAACAACGTTCTTAAAATTGGTAAAAATTCCCTGAGCAGTTTCTGGACGAAGATATGCAACACTGTCTTCACTTTCGGTGGCGCCGACGCTCGTCTTAAACATCATATTGAATGTTCGCGATTTGCTTAGCGGATTTCCGTCTGGGCTTTTAATTCCCCGTTCCGCAATCACTTCGTCCATTTGCTCCATCGTCAAGCCGTCAGCGTCAATTCCATTGTCCTTAAGAATGTGGTCAGTGCGATAACGACGATGATTAACCGTATCTTCGCACAATGGGTCAACGAACGTATCAACATGTCCACTCGCCTTCCAGACTTTCGGATTCATCAAAATTGCCGCATCGACGCCATATATATCGTCGCGCTCGTCAACAAACATTCGCCACCATAAATTCATGATATTTCGCTTCAATTGAACGCCCAGCGGACCGTAATCCCACGTTCCAGATAAACCGCCGTAAACATCCGAACCCTGATAAATAAAACCGCGGCGCTTACACAGGCTAATAATATCTTCCATTTTTGCTTGACTCATCAAAAAACCTTTCTCCATGTTGGCAACATGGCGATTCACATTATTACCCAAATTATACCATTTTACTGACAATTTTACACTGCCGCGTGTTGTCTGGCGGTCAACCAACAATCGTTTATAACCTCAGTTATTCCGCCAATTTGCGCCACATTCGCGAGCGGCTTGGCCTGGATTAACCTTAACAATTTGATTGCGTCTGCACCCAAATCGCCCTGTTCCGCCAATCTCAAGCCTTTCTCCGCATTGTCATACATATATCTTTTATCTGGTAATAACGCCGCTGTCGTCACATCTGTGCGAAGATTCAGCTCATCTCCCAGCAAACTCGCGTATTGCAAATAAAACCACGTTTCAATCAATTTTTGGTTTATTGCAGGATTATTCAATTGTTCCAAAACTTGGCTCAGCACATAATACCACTCTGGTTCGTCAATATTTTCACTCGCCGCAGAAACCAGTTTCATCGCCGAATATGCAAATTGCATTCGATCGTAATCTTCCAAAATATGCCGATAAAAAGCCGACAATCGAGCGGAAGTTAATAGCCCCAAATCGCCCCGACCAGAGCGAATAACCACATCACAAATCGCGAATAATTCAATTCCGCCCGCCAATTTACTGCGCTCCCGACGCACGCCTTTCGCGATTACGCTACGTCGACCTTTTGGCGTTAATAATTGCAAAACTCGGTCAGCTTCGGCGTAATTCGTTCGCCTCAAAACGATCGCTTTTACTCGTTCACTCTGCCCCGTCATTTAGAACCTCGCGAAAAATCGCCCGCGCCTCATTCGGACGCATCGATGTTTTATTCAAAATCGCCTTCACGCCAAGCGGACGCAAATTGTCCATTTTAACGTCAATATTCGTACAAACCACAATCGGCAAACTCGCCAAATCCGCGTACGATCGTAGCTCATTCAACAAAGCAATCGCCGTTTCGCCAGCCAACAGCATATCCAAAATTAAAGCATCGGGTTGCCAATCGTCAATAATTTCAATCGCCTGACCACCAGAAACCGCCACTCGATATTCCGCGCCAACATCCGCGGCAAACTTGCCCAGAATATCCGCCCAATTCTTATCATCCTCAACGATTAACAGTTTTTTCATATCAAGCTCAACTGCCGACTAATTGGCATTTCTACATAAAAAGTCAGTCCATCACGATGACGAATCAGACCAATTCGCCCGTTCATCGCCCGCGCAAATTGATTCGCCACGTAAATCCCCAGCCCGCTACTTTCCGGCCTTGTTCGCACGGTTTTTCGCGTTTCCATTTCATCAAGCAAAAGCCGATATTCCTTCAAACTCATCATCGGTCCAAAATCCCGCACGCTCATCCTTACGGCATCTTTTGTCGCCTTAACCGAAACCTTAATCTCCGATCCATCCTCCGTATACGCCAACGCGTTATTCAAAAAGTTCGCTAAAATTCGCCCCAAAAGTATTCGGTTCGCTAATATCAATTGACTATTTCGACTACTCTTAGGCCAGCTAACTTTTCGCCCATAAAGTATTGCGTTGAACTTCGTTTCCATCGCTACTTGCTGACATAAAGCCAACGGGTTGACCGGCTCAAGCGGAAATAACGACGGCGTTAAATTGGCTGAATTTGCCAAATCAATCGTAAGTTGCAACGCCTGCTCGGAAGTCCGAATGATTCGTTGCTGGATCTGAGTTTTATCGGCAGAACTGGTTAAATCATCGTCCAACAGTAGCGCCAATTGCCTAATCAAAGCCAACGGCGTTTTCAGTTCGTGTGCCGCCACCAAAACGCTCGGCAATCCCCCAAAATCAGCATCACTCCACTCTTTACCTGCCATACAATTCTAGTATAGCAAATATGTCTCGGGTTTTTCTATTCAGAGATTTTTACGGTGCTCAATATAGTCTGGAAATCTGGCTTAAACGTATCCGCATCGGTTGAAAAACGAATAGTTTTATCGCGAACTTTCATCAAAACCACAGAGCCGCGCAATTCTTTCTCAAACGTACCGTCAATCCGAGTTGCTGAAATTCCATTAAACTCAGTACTACTTGAGGTCAATTCACCCTTCTTTAGTCGTGATTGATAGTCATTCAGCACCGTATCCATATTCTTATTGATAATCTCTAGCCTCAGCGCAAACCGACTATTTTTATTAGTTGTCGAAGGAACTGAAATAGGGTGAAGATAAGCTTTGTAATCGCCCCTGTCGCTGCCGTCATTCCCTACATATACACTCCAAGTCTTTGGATACATGAACGATACTCGACCATATTCAGCAGGACCAACAAATTCAATACGCGGGTTTTTTGCTTCTTCAGAAAATTTCTTCTGGTCTGATTCGGCTTGTTCACTCTTCCCCTTAGCAACTTCAATCGCAACTTTACTATCAACGCTGCTTTTTTCTCGGGAATATTGCATATATGCCCAAATTGCCAAAGATCCAGCAATCAAAAACAATATCAGACAGCCGATTGCGCCGACCATCCAGCCATTAACTGAGCCACGCTCACTCTTGTCTCTCGTCATCATATTGTAAAGTATAGCTTATGCTTTAATTGATGTAAAGATCCTACTCAGCATTAAAATCCTCGCTAAGAACCTCAATATCATGTCGCATATCTTCCAGCGTGGCAGTAATTTTTTTTGACAATTCTCTCGCCTCAATAAACCTCTGTTTTGCCTCATCCAGATTAAAATCATCGCTTTGAAACCACGCGATTCGCTCGTTCAATTCAGCCATCATTTGCTCAATTGTCATATCGTTGTTCACTATTCTCAATCCTCGCTTTCATAATTATATCTTTTGTTGTAATCTCTACAATATTACCAATCTGTAAATCACCCTTGATCATTGCATAACCACGGCGCAGCGCCATTTCCGGATCATACTCAGCGATGACTTTTTGTTGCGACAATGTTGCATTTACAGCCGCGTCCACACGACTTGACCACTGTTTGAGTACTTCTTTTTGCAACATTGTTGCATTAAGCGATTGTTCTTCGATAGCTCTAAAAATTGAATCTTTCGCATCAATTAGCCTGTAATGCAAATGCCGAATCACTTCTCGCTTATCAGGAAACAGCAATTGCGCGGCGTTACTCGGCGTAGCTGCGCGAACGTCCGCTGCCAAATCGCACAAACTCTCATCAATCTCATGGCCAATTCCAGTCATTGTCGGAATGCGACTACTCGCCACCGCGCGTACCAATTTCTCGTCATTAAAACTTGCCAAATCTTCCGCGCTACCACCGCCACGAATCAAAACAATCACATCTGGAGATTCTGGTATTTGATTAAAATATGATATTGCTCGCACAGCTTGATCTGCAGCATTCGCACCCTGCACATTAACGTTGGCGACTACAAATTTCACACCACCCCAACGTTCGCTAGAAATCTTCATAAAGTCAGCATATCCCGCCGCTTTTGTACTGGAAATAACAGCCACCCTCTGAGGATATTGCGGTAATGGACGCTTTCTTTCAGAATTAAACAAGCCCTCAACTGTCAATTTTTGCTTCAAAAGATCAAAACTTCGCTTCAAACTCCCCTTGCCTAATGGGCGAATCTCTTGAACATTTAAACTAAAGGCGCCTTTATCTCTAAGTACTGGCATTGCTCGAACGACAACTTTCATTCCATCTTCAATTGGCGTACGTAAATTGCTAAAACCAACAAAACACCGAACCAGCCCATCATCATCTTTCAGATCGAAAAAAGCGTATTTCGGAGGATAAGACTTAAAACTAGAAACCTCGCCCTCAACTTCAACCATTCCAGCAAAAGCCACGTCAAAGGTTTGATTGACAATTGCTATGAAATTGCTAACACTAAACCTGGGAATCATCTGGCTTGCCGTATTTAATCAGTGCATGTTGATAGAAAATATAGCCAAAGATAATCGTGCCAGTAAGTAAAATTGCTCGCGTCAAAATTATTCCAGCAATCGCCAAATCCGGCGGAGTGCCTGCCATACTTAAGAAAATAATCATAATAGTTTCATAAACGCCGGTTCCGCCGGGAGTAAACACGACAATTGCCGCCAATCCAGCCACGCCATATCCAACCATCAGAATCGCCGGATTAACAAAAACACCCAGCGACAGAAACGCCACAGCAAACATCGCCACGTCAAAAACAGTGTAGACAGTTCCCCAAATCATCGGTTTTATTAGAAGTTTCGGATGATTGGACAAATCTTGAAAATCGTCCTGCATATCAACAAAAAACTCTTCGACTTTCTTCGACTTCATTACTCGACGTTTTTTACCTAAGGTGGCAATTTTTACCAACGTATTGATGAATTTAGACAATTTAGCGGCAGTCGTCTGCATGCGCCGCTTCGACGAGAACATAAAAATTAGACCAAAAGTTAATGCCAAAACCACGATAATCAGCAAGAAACTCGCCGCAACGATATAACGATTAACCTTGCCATCAATAGCCAGCGCCAGCACAGCAATCACCAACAAAACCAAAAGCGACAAAAATCCCGTAACGTAACGAATCACCTGCGCAAATGTCGAACGCGCCGAACTCACGCCAAGTTTATGCATTCGCCATGTCGTATACGAAATCCCACTAACTCCACCCGACGGAAAAATGTGATTGACCAAATTGAGCTCCAGAGCAATTCTCGTCTGCTCCAGCCTGGAAATATGATGAATCAGATTCTTCTCTCTTAAATATGAAAAAATCATTTCGCCGCCAGCGAAGTACACGATAATCTGAAACGGCAATAGTAAGAATAATAGCCATAAATCTGCATGCAAAAACAGATTCCACGCCTTCACTAGCTCATGCCGAGATAGAAAAATTATTATTGCCAAAACCGCCAACGTCAAAACGCTCATAATGGCTCGTGGCGATTTCAACAATTGCAACACCTTCGGTAACATAACCTTCATTATACCACGATAAATGTTATAATTACGACATGTTTATAGCTATTCTCGGTCGCCAGCCTGAAATCTCTATCGCTGAATTAGAGGCGGTTTACGGCACTCAAAACGTCCAAAAAATCTCCGACCAAGCCGCCACGGTTAATTGCGACAATTTTTCAATTGACAATCTCGGCGGAACGATTAAGTGCGGACAAGTCATCACGAAGATAAAGTCGCAAAAATCAGACCACAATACTCTACTCCAAGCCTCAAAAATTATTGTTGAAAAATACACGAAAAAACTTTCACATAGCCAGAAAAAAATAACACTTGGAATAGGTTTTTATGGCAATAAAACAGATCCGAGGAATGTCCAAAAAATCGGAATTATCTTAAAAAACAACTTGAAAAAATCTGGCGTTAGTTTGCGCCTAATTCCTAATAAAACCGCCGCACTGTCCACTGCGACTTCTCACAATAATAAACTCGGCAGGTCTGAGGCGAAAATTGAAATTATTATAGCCAGGAACGTGTACGGAGATTTGATAATCGCTGAAAGTCGTGGCGCTCAAAATATCAATTCGTACACTCAGCGCGACCGTGGACGACCAAAGCGCGATGCCTTCGTGGGAATGCTTCCGCCCAAGCTTGCACAAATTATGATTAACCTGTCTGGCGCAAAACCTAACGATTACCTCTGGGATCCGTTTTGTGGCACAGGAACAATATTGCAAGAGGCTGCGCTTATCGGCGTAAACGCTTATGGCAGCGATTTGAGGGGTAAGATGATATCTTACACGACCGAAAATATGAGCTGGGTGGAAAAAACTTTTTCGACAAACACTTTCTGGCAAGCACATCAGGCCGACGCTACCTCTGTAAAATTAACAAATGAACAGAAGGAGCGGATTTCTCGCGTTGTTTGCGAAACATATTTAGGTCAGCCGTTTTCCGTGCCGCCTAGCCCGGAAAAACTTCACGAAGTAGTTGGAAATTGTAATCACATAATTAGTGATTTTCTACAAAATATCCGCTCGCAAATTCGCCCAGACACGACACTTTGTATAGCCGTTCCAGCGTGGCAAAATCACGAAAGTAAATTTACTCACTTGCCTCTGATAAAAAATCTTAAAAAACTTGGATATCAGCAAATTATCAATAAAAACCTCTTATATTACCGTGAAGATCAAGTTGTTGCCAGAGAAATATTGGTATTAAAACCGGCAGATATAACCAAAACCGCTTGACAACTGGCTTCATTTTCGATAAACTAGAACAGATTGTTTTATAGAAACTATAAGGAGTAAAGAATGTCAAAGGTTAAAGCTGGTGGTTCTAGCAAGAACATCCACAACAATGCTGGTCAACGTCTTGGCGTTAAGCGATTTGGCGGTCAAAAAGTTTCCGCTGGAGAAGTTCTAGTTCGCCAAACTGGTGCCACAAAGATTGCTGGTGACGGCACATATGTTAGCCGCAATTTCACCATCCACGCTGCAAAAGATGGCGTAGTTGGCTTTAAGTCAGTTAAGAAAACCAAGTTTACCGGCAAATCAGAACGCCGAACGCAAGTTGTTGTTCTTTAATCGGTAAAAACTTTTTATTAAAATAGCTCCGGTAAAAAATACGGAGTTATTTTAATATCAATCACCTCTCTTGATAATATCCCTCACTCTTAATTCTCTTAATACCGTCTACGATATTCTGACGGTGCCCACTAGCTGTCGACAAATCACTAATAATTTCACCAATCACCTGAGATATATTACTTTTATAGCCGTCGGCTCCCCATCTGTCATTCTGCCACCCCTCAATATAACGTCTTATTCTTATTAATTTATCCAACAAGTTATTAGTTGTATCACCCAGAACTACATTATCCTTACCCATCTGACCTACATACTCAGTTATCTTAACCAGACGCCTACGCTCGTCATCATTTTCAATCTTACTTTTTAGACTCTCCAGAAGACTCTTTATGTTATTCTTAAATTCATTCGCATCCTCAGCCCTAGAATCTTCAAGATTTCTAATTCTATCCGGCTCAGATGTTATCATCTCTGAGATCACAGGATCATTCATTGCTGCTGTTGGATTATATTTAATTAGCCCCCTAAACCGATCCAGCTCTCCAGTTATATATTGAACCTTTGCAAAAAACTTACCATTATTCTCTTCTGTGTCTTTTTCAAAATCATTCATCACAGACTTAAAGTCCTCAAGTAACATGTCTGCATTGGCTTCATTCGTTTCCATCGACTTTTCAACCACTGGGTTTTCAACTGATTTAGCTGCTGGCAAATCTGCTGGAGCAGCGCTTGCCTTATCCGTCTCCACCGGCTTTTTAACTGGTTCGGTTGCTACCAAATCCGCTGGATTAATACCCACCTTATCTATCTCCGCTGGCTTTTTAGCTGACTCAACCGCTGGCGAACCTACTGAGTCATTGACTTTGATCGCCCCAATCGACTCCAGAACTTCTTTAGTCATCCTCAAGGCTGGTGAACCGACGCCAGTCTCATTCGTCTTCACTGGCCCTCTAACTGGCTCGTTGATTTCTACCTTATTCGTTATCGGCTTTTTAATTCCAGTAGCCTCAACAGCCACACCTCCCATTGCAGGACTAACTTCATCCACTAAAGGCTTCTCATGATCAGAGGTATTATCTTCAACCAAGCCATTACTTGGGGTTTCTGCGCCTGAGTCTGAGCCTACCCCTGGAGCCAAAGACTCAATCCTCATACTATCCGGATGTTTCTGCCGCCAAATCTGCTTAGCTTCTTCAATCATTTCCTTGGGAGTTTTTCCGTAAAGATACTTAATATAATCTTCATTTAGACCCTGAATGTCCTCCAACGGCACAAACTCAGTTTTAATATCAGTTCCAACCAGTTTATATGCTTCCATAAGCAGCTTAATTGGACCAATACCCTCCTCAGAATCAGTGTCACACACGACCGACATACCAATAGGATTCCAACCTCTGTCATACTTAACGCCCTCTCCGTCTTGACCACTGCGAATAACGGTTAGTGGACGCCTTGCATTATCTGGATCGGTATCAACAGGAAAAGTTGCAACCACATAATCTTCCGGCGTTTTTCGTTGTTCTTGTTCGAGGTTTTGTGTTGGTTTTGGTTTTTCCATATATAACTACTTTATACCAAAAAACAAACAAAAAGTCAACCCCCGTAGAAACTGACTTCTTTTACTCAGCTTAGCTTCTATTGAACGCCTAGGTGATGTTTTACGCGAGCCACAACGTCGCCAATTACAACCTGAGATTTCACCAAATAATCATCAACACCCAGACTCTCAGCACGCTCCTTGTCCTTTGGCTGACTAAGCGCCGTCAGCATAATAATCCTCACGTTAGCAGTTTCTGGCGTGTTGCGAAGAATATCCAAGACATCAAAGCCGCTAATCTTTGGCATCATCACATCCAAAAGAATCAAATCTGGACGATATTCAACAG
>UNSN01000021.1 GCA_900555675.1 Candidatus Saccharimonadota bacterium
AATATACACGCGATATGTAGCGTCTGTCAATGAAAGTACATTGTATTATTTACATTTATGATTTCTTTATACAATCCGCAAGAAACTCATTAATCTCGAGGAACAGTCAACGTAAATTCCGCGCCAGCTAACGGTTTGCTTTTGATGCGAATAGTATAACCACAGCGATCCGCCAAGGTTTTAGCAATTGCCAGCCCCAAACCATAACCCGACGCGTCGGTTCGAGTCCGTGCTGCGTCTGCACGATAAAATCTCTCGAAAATGTGTTTTTGATCATTTGACGAAATGCCCGGTCCGTTATCTTTAACTATAAATTCCACAGAATTTTTATTCAGTCCAGCCCAAATCTTTACTTCGCCGACTTTTTGCGGCGCGTATTTAATAGCATTGTCTACCAAAATTGATAAAATCTGACGAATCGCACTTACTTGCAAAGTTACTTTTTGACCATCTGGAATATTATAAAAAATCTTAACTTGCTTTGCTTTTGCAATCTGAGAATACTGCCCCATAACCTCTTTAATAATTTCAGAAATATCAATTAGCTCTGGATCATTCAAAGCATTTTCCGACTTCGCCAAATCCAGCAGCGAATTACTAAGATTGGTCAGTTTTTGAATTTCCTCAACATTTTGGCTCAAAACCTGACGAGCTTTTTCGTCGGTCAGCACACGCTTACGCATCGCTATTTCATTACTCAAAAGCAACGCCGCCAACGGAGTTCTTAGCTCGTGGCTGGCATTAGACACAAATTGGGCTTGCTGCTCAATTGACCGTTCAATTGGCGCCAGCGTTCTTCGCGCCAACACTAGACTCAGCCAATATCCAAACACCAACATCACGCTATTTAACGCAATTAAAGATATCACCACCATTTCGCGCGTTTCATTATCGCGTCTCTCTAACCGATGATGAAATTGATCTTCGATATCCGCAGATTGCTTAATATGGTCATCAGGCGGCAATTCTCGGTTAAGTTGTGTCGAGGTAACAGCATAAATAATCACGCTAAACACCAGTGATAACGTCATAATCACAGCCAAATAGCTCAGCGCTAGTCGTCTGACGCGCTGCTGTTTCATAATTTCTCCTCTAATTTATAACCAAAACCAGAAACCGTGTGAATTAATTTCGACTTAAATGGCTTATCAATTTTTCGACGCAAAAACATAATAAATAGCTCAACATTATTCGGCAACACATCAGCATCAAAATCCCAAACGTGCGATATGATTTGTTCTTTTGATAAAACCTTACCTTTATTTCGCATCAAATATTCCAGAACACCATATTCCTTAGCGGTCAAGTTAATTTCCTGCGAAGCTCGCGTTACTTTTTTCGAGCTTGGATCAAGTTTCAAATCGCCCACCTGAAGAATTTCCTCCAATTTCTCATTCGGCCTACGAAGTAACGCCCTTATGCGGGCCAATAGCACATCAAAGCTAAACGGCTTAGCTAAATAATCATCCGCCCCTGTATCCAAACCTTCAACAATGTCACGTTCCGCATCGCGCGCGGTCAACATTAAAATCGGCGTTTTATTACCATCATTTCTCAGGGCTAGACAAACTTCATAGCCATTCATTCCTGGCAACATTATGTCCAAAATAATAACGTCATAATCATCGGCCGCAGCAGTTCGATAGCCTTCACTGCCATCATTCACCACATCAACTGCATACGACTCGTCTTCCAGCCCTTCTTTTAATAGTCGAGCAATCGTAACATCATCTTCTACTAGTAAAATTCTCATTAGCCAACTATCCTCTTTTTTTACTTTAGCACAGGCATCTGAAAAATTGCTTAAAGCACCCCATCCAAAAGTCGCCTAGTCACCACAACGAATGACAATTTTAGCGCCATCTCCCGCTACAACCTTACATTTACCACCAACCGGATACGTGAACTTCGGGTCAGTGTGGCCAAAATCAAGATTGACCACCACTGGAATTTTTGGATCGATGTTCTTTGAAAGAATAATGTCGCTAATCATATCGTCGGTCGCCCGAGATTCACCCTGAAAACGCCCAACTAAAATTGCTTTTACTTGACGAAAGAAAGGCTGCTGCATTAAGGATTGGACATTTCGTTCAATTGTTTCAGGGATTGAATCATAGCTATCGTCTTCAATACACAAAATAATATCACCTTCAATTTTCGGAAAATATTCCGTACCGTTCAACAGGTTCAAGCTACAAAGATTACCACCAATCATTATTCCTTCAGCCGATCCGCCCTGCACGACTCGCGGCCCATTATTTTTCAAAGCTTGACGCGGCGAAACTTCGTCATAGTCCCACGGAAGATCGTAAAATGTCTCCGATTGTTGAACGACAAATTCTGCTGGCTGAGCTGAAAGCAAACACCGCCGAAAATACTCCAACGAATAATTAGCTTCTGGAGGCAAACCAAAACAATAGAAATTTGGCATCGCATAAGTCACCAGCCCAGTTTTTGCCAAAATCGCATGATTGAGAACGGTGATATCAGAAAAGCCACCAAAAATCTTCGGATTGTCTTTAATAATTTGCCAGTTAATTTTGCCTAACAACTGATTTGCATTAAACCCGCCGATAGCCACCAAAACACATTTCACATTACTGTCCACAAACGCTTCGTGTAAATCTTCAACCTTTTCGTCGTCCGTCGGACAGCCTCGCTGACTCCGAGAAAAAGCATTTTTACTAAACGAAACCCTTAGTCCAAGTGACTCTAACGCCGCTTTCGCTCGATCTAAAACTCTTTCATCAATATCACTTGCTGAGCGCGCCGGCGCAACTACTCTAATTTCATCGCCTGGCTTTAATTTATCTGGTATCATATATTTCCTTTCCTAAAATTAATCAATCAAAAAACCTCCCGCAGGAGGCATACCACAACAACAAAACACCTCCTGTCTACACGTGGAGATGATGGTGATGTTGCAAAAATAATTTCGTCATGTAACCTATTATACCAAAGATTGATTCAATAAGGGAGTAGGCGGCAAGCTGGCTGTGATCTGGCAATGTTTCCATGCATAAATCGTAACGTCATCTTCAATCAGTAAAACTCTCACGTATATATTATACCTTTATATCTCAACAATTTCACATACTAATACATTGCTATCATTTGCGCTTCTGGCCAAATTTTCTGAACTAACCGTTTGCCGCGTGCTGTTAATCGCACCCATGCGTCACCGTATATCTGATCAGTTGCCATCAAACCCTTACGACGCAAATCCGCCAAAATATTCATTACTGTTCGACGCGACAAACCAACTTGCCCAGCTAAGACTACGACGTCATCGCCGCCATCTTCATAGATTTGTTGTAAAATTAACGCCTCATTCGTTGTTAAATTAACTTCTTTTGATTGAGCTTTATTCATAATATTCCTTTCTCTGGTTAGTGATGGTTATTATGATAAACGAGCATTCTTTAATTTTGCTGTAAAATTGACTATTCTACTTTTATTTTTATTATGCTTGTTGTTATAATTGGCTTCTAACATAAATTTAAGGGGAGTGTATGTTAATAAGAAAACGCTTTTTAAATACAAAAGTTAAAATATTAACTGGAGTGATAACCGCTGGACTAATCATTGGCGGGTCGCTACTTACCTTGCCGACTGGACAAGCTAAGGGTGTCGTCAGCGATGATTATCCATTAAATGATAGCACCCACTGGAACACAGAACCTGTTTGGCGTGACGAGTTTAATGGCACATCGTTAGATAAAGAGTCTTGGAATGTACGTAGCGGCGGATGGGGTGCAAACCACGTTCAAAGTTGCTATAGGGACAGGGAGGAAAACGTCAACGTTAAAAATGGTAGTTTAAATCTAGTTGGACTATACAAGCCAGGAGAAAGGTGTAGCGGCAATGAAAAAAGCGGCAACTTCACCTCTGGATTTGTAGAGACAAAGGGTAAAAAAGCTTGGACTTACGGCTATATTGAGGCGCGCATAAAAATGCCAAATAATAAGAGTACTTGGCCTGGTTTTTGGATGAGCCCTAATGGATCTACATACGGCAGTTGGCCTCGCAGTGGTGAAATTGACATCGTAGAGACTAAAGGCTCTAACTTAAATTACGCCGCCGCAGACGCTCACTGGGGACTTTCAACAGGCAATAAAAAACATGCTCAAGGTAGAGATTTGCCAGCTGGATTTAAAGATACTACTCAATGGCACACTTACGGCGTAAAATGGACTGAAGGAAAATTGGAATATTACATTGACGGCGTAAAGTTCCACACCGTCAACGGATTCGGTCAGCCAAACGCAGCAAACACGCCTTACGGTCCATTCGACAAGCCATTCTTCTTGCGTCTTAACTTAGCAATCGGTGGTGACTACATTGACGGCCAAGGTAGTAAATGGTCAAACGCTTACAATGCCCTAGCTAAATACCCAAAGTCATTCCCAGCAACTATGTCAATCGATTACGTCCGTGTATACGAAAGACGAACAGCTAAGGAAGTCAACGTGCCAGATAACAATTTGCGCACCCAACTTAATAAAAAATTGTCGACAGTACTTAGCACTAATCGTAAAGATGATCAAAAAATCACTGACGTAGAATTGGAAAAATTGACAGATCTTAACTTGGATGCAGCCGACAACGCGTCAGAGACAGATAAGATTCACGATCTAACAGGATTAGAGGCAGCTAAAAACCTTAAGACTTTATCTCTTAAGAATAACTCCGTCTTCGACCTAAGAGCAGTTTCTAACATCAAGTCTCTAAAGTCAATAAACCTAACGATTAACCGCTAATTAACTTAAGCGTTTACAGAAAAATTGTCATCTCATTATGGGGTGGCAATTTTTTTATTACAGCCGAAACTTCAGCATTCGACACCTCTATAATTCTGTTGTTAAAATAACTATATACTAAACTTTACTTTTATTCCGCTTATTGTTATAGTGGTGTTAAATATCAAAATATTGGGAGATATAAAAAATGTTAATAAAAAAACGTTTTTTAAATACAAAAGTTAAAATAGTAACTGCAGTGATGGCTGTCAGCATTATTGTTGGTGGGGCATTATTTACCCTGCCAATGGACAATGCCAAAGGTGTAGGAAGTCCATATCCGCCAACAGATAGTGAAAACTGGAATCCAGAACCTGTTTGGCGTGATGAGTTTGACGGAAATTCACTAGATGAGACCAAATGGGGTTACTATACTGGTGGATGGAAAGACGAAAACCAACAAGTTCGAAACTGCTACAGAAACAGACCGGAAAACGTCAATGTTAACGGCGGTAGCCTAAATCTGGTTGGACTATATAAACCAGGCGAAACATGTACTGGTAATACTAAAACTGGTAACTTCACTTCCGGATTCGTACAGACGAAAAATAAGGCATATTTTAAATATGGCTACATCGAAGCTCGTATAAAAATGCCAAAGAATAAGAGTACTTGGCCTGGTTTTTGGATGAGTCCTAATAACTCTCCGTACGGTCCTGGTTGGCCTGATTGGGGCGAAATCGACATCGTAGAGGCAAAAGGCTCTAATCGCCAATTCGCTGCTTCTGACGCACACTGGCGAGACAAGAATACACCGACCGGTCAAACTGGAAGTCACAGAAATCGCCAAGGAGTTATTCCACCAAGTAAGTTCGGCACTAATAATGACACTACGGAGTGGCATACATACGGCGTAAAATGGACTGAAGGCAAACTTGAATACTTCATTGACGGAGAATGGCATCACACAATTACCGAATTTAAGAATTCAAACTCCACAGGAAGCCCTAATGGACCCTTTGATCAGGATTTCTTCTTACGACTAAACCTAGCAATTGGAGGTACATACATTGATTCGCCATGGGATGATCCTAACAACTCAGTAGGAGCTGCAAATGGAGAGGGCTTCCCGGCAACTATGTCAATCGACTACGTCCGCGTATACGAGATGCGAAAACCCAAAGAGGTTGAAGTCAAAGACGCACAACTACGCAAGCTACTCAATGAAAAACTGGGAGAAAAACTTGGTACAACTCGTGCAGCAAATCAAAAAATTACTGATGTAGAGTTGGAAAAATTGACAGATCTTAACTTGGACAACTCAAATATTACCGATCTAACGGGTATAGAAGCCGCCAAGAATCTTAAGAATTTGTCGTTAAATCACAACTCAATCTCAAATCTAAGCCCACTATCTGGATTGACTTCCCTAAAGACTCTATCCCTAAAAGAAAACAAGATTACAGATATAAGCCCACTGACTAGACTAACTTCCCTAACTTCATTAAATCTTGAAGATCAACAGCCTAGTATTAAACCTAACGACAAATCATTCACTTCACCATTGAAAGATTTAACAGGAAGCGTAGTTTCCATAACCAACTCAGCAGACGTTATTAACAGCACGGCAACTCCTGGAAATATTCAGGTACTATCACTACCAGCCAGCGGAGCATCTCCTATCCTGAATGCTCTTTGGACAAGAAGCGTAACAATCGGAGCAATTTCAGCTACGTTCAGTGGTACTCTGGCTGTTGACACATCAGCAATCCCTAGGACAGCACAGCCACAGCCTGCTAGTCCATCAGCTGCCGCCCACAATCCAACTAATAAGCCTCAGAGTACTGTAAGCAGCCTACTTGCAAACACAGGATTTAATGTCTTCTTAGGTGTTGTCACCACTCTAGCATTAGTTGCTGCAGGACTATTCATTCTGCGCTAACCTGCAACTACATAAAATTACCACCCCGCGATGAGGTGGTAATTTTTTATTGAGAACTAGGTTTTTATTGTCGAGAGGATTGAGAAGTTGGTTGCGGTGCTACGCCAGACTGTGAAGAGTCTGATGGCGGTGTGTTAGTTGTGTTATTTTGAGTTGACGGAGTTTGTCCAGCCGAAGATGAGCCCGATTGTCCCGATTGATCAGATTGAGCTTGAGGCGTGCTGCTATTTCCGCCAGATTGTTGCCTAGATCCGCCAGGACCGCCTTGAGATTGGCTCATTCCTAGAGGACCGCCAGCTTGCCCGCCCATTTGGCTTCCGCTCGAGCGGCCAACTTGCATACCCGTAACAAATCCCAGTCCGCACAAAACCACACCACTAATTACTATTCCTATTGCCGCGCCGACGCTAATTGAGCGTTTTTCGTTCGAGGCGTATTCTGGATTGTTAAAGATATTTTCTGGTGTTGTTTGAGATTCTTGGTCTAATCTTTTCATAATATTTCTCCTTTGATTAAATTTATTTCCTATACAGATAGTTCGTACAACGTTACATCACTACCTCCATAATTAACGACTTTACCGTTTTTCTTAATCCAATTTGTGATTTCGCTATTTCCACCGTTTGGACCGCCACCATGACCGTGCGAGCTAGCGGCGTAATATTTCAATTTGCCGTCCGCCACCAATTGCTTAAATTGTTCAAGCGTGAGTGGCGTGTCGCTGCCGTTAAATCCGCCAATTGCCATGACTGGCTGACCGCTAGTTAGCTGAATTGCCGCCGATTCATTCGCGCTATCCACTGCCACCAACCAAGTCGCACCATTTTGGTTTTGTAAAAGATATTGAACCAACGCGCTGTCTGCCTGAGATTTTTCATTATTGCTTCCCTGCATCGCTGTTGAATTTGGACCCGCCGTCGGAATGCTGCCCGTATGCGTGACGTTGATAGTCGACAGCGTGTAAACAACCGGAGCAATCATACACGCAGCCACAGAGGTGATAATTGCCAAGTTCTGAAACCAACGTTTCGGCGTATATAGATTGACCAATAACCCAATCATACCGATAGCTCCCAGAACGCCAACCGTCCACATCAGCCAAGTCATCGTACTAGCGTAGCTAAGGATAATTATCGCAATCACCGCCGTTACGCCGACCAACATCGACAAAATCCAAGCATACGACTTTCGTCTGACGTACGAACCCCACAGAAATGGCACACCAATCCCAACCAGAGCCGCCACAGCCGGTGCCATAACCACCACGTAGTACGGATGAATCACGCCGCTAGTCATACTGAATATTACGATATGAACGATCAGCCAAAGCATCCAGAATATCACCGCCGCTCGTCCACGATTAGTTCGCGGAGTTTTACGTAAAATCCATAAGAGTAGTCCGCCGCTCGCTAATGCCAAGATTAGCAACCATGCGATGTTCGGTCCGAAATCATTATTGAATATCCTAAACACTCCCGTTTGCCCACCAAATCCAGTACCTCCAGGACCATGACCGCCACTGGGAGCGCCGCCGCCCATTCCGCCAGGACTTGCCATTGCCATACCAGTACTATTCGGAGGAATTCCGCCACCTCCGCCGTCGCGGTTTCCTAATAGCCGACCAAATCCGTTATAACCAAAAATCAAACTCCAAATACTATTGTCGTTCGTACTACCAACCCACGGTCGATTGCCAGACGGCGTCAGCCAAACAAGCACGCTCCACCATAAAGTCGACACCGTTGTAATTACGCCCGCAAACATCAAATGTAGAAATCGCGTAACAATTGGCGGCTTGGCGAACGCTAGATAGACAATTACCATCGCAGGCAAAACCATCAAGCCCTGGAGCATTTTCGTGTTAAACGCTAGTCCCGTAAATAGTCCCGCCAGACCGAGCCATAAAAGCGATCGCCTGCCCTCTAATGACCTGAGAAATGCGTAACCGCTAGCGGTGAGCATAAATGTCAAAATGGCATCTGGATTATTAAATCCGAACATCAACGCCGCAACAGGAGTTAGCATAAGTGTAACCGCGGAAATCGTCGCGCTAGTAAAGCCGAATTGTCGTTTCACCGCCGAATATAACAACCAGACCGAACCGACGCCCGCTAATACACTCGGTAGTAACATTGAAAAGCTGGAGAATCCAAACAGTCGAGCGCTAAGCCCCATTATCATCGTCGCCAGTGGAGGCTTGTCGATTGAAACATAATTCGCCGCGTCCAAACTGCCAAACAGCCACGCCGTCCAATTTTGGCTTGCTGCCTGCACTGCCGCTGCGTAATAACTATTCGCCATACCATTATGCATCGCACCAAACAAATACAACGCGCCCGTCGCAATCAGTAACATCGGAAGCGCCATTTTCTCAAGCCACGAACGATTGTCCAATTCCTTATTAACCCGATGCAACCCTTTTAGATCATCAACCGCAGTTTTCACAATCTTCACGCGACTATCAGTATCTTCAATCCAAGTAACGGGTTGCTCGTGAATCGGCACGCCCGCGCGCTCCGTTTTAATCAAAAGCTCTGTGTCAAAGAACCACTCATTGTCCTTAATTTTTGGCAAAAATCTCTTCGCCACGTCGCGACGAATTGCCTTAAATCCACATTGCGCATCGCTAAATTTGGTCCGTGACGTCAATTTGATAATCTTGTTATAACACCGTGAAATAAACTCCCGCTTAAAACCGCGGCTGGTCTTTGATTTTTTCATCAATCGAGAACCGATCCCCACGCCAGCTTCGCCTGCCACAAGCGGCTGAATCATCGGTAGAAAATCGTCCAAGCTGGTGGACAAATCGACATCCATATACGTCAGAATATCCGCCTGACTGCTTTGCCAAACTTGCTTTAATGCTCGCCCGCGACCGCGTTCAACCAGCCTTACAACACGAACTGATTGATGATTTTGCGCCAAACTTTTTGCGATTTTTAAGGTGTTATCTTGGCTGCCATTATCCGCAATCGTTATCTGATAACGATATGGCAAATTTTCCATCATGTATTCGTCAAGCGTTTCAATGCTGCTTTGAAGAATTTTCTCCTCGTTCAGCACCGGCACGACTATGTCGACAAATGGATTAGCTATCGCCCGAAACGGCGATGGACTAGAATCGGACGTAACAAGTCGCGACCTAGCTAATGGCTGGGGTGTGGTTATTACTCTCATGCAAACCACTATAAATAAGCATTCTGTAAAAATGCTTTAAATAGCACCTTATATAATTTTACCTAGTATATCTCTCGCAAGAGCACGCATAACAACTATGTCTTCTCGGGTGCGTCTCCAATCTGTGGAATCATCAGGGTTGTGTGTATTTTTAGTTTCCCTGTAATTATACTCTGCATGAGCAATGGCAGTACGTTCAGTCTTAGACAAATAAAAACCTGGATTTGTCGTCTCTCCATCTATCACCATTTTCTGATACCACTCGAGATTTTTTTCATTACACACCCTTTCGACATTATCATTAATCCACTGCTTAACTTTGGACGTGTCATTTGCCGGATTAGCTAGTTCAACAACTTTAAAGTAGTTTAAAAAAGCATAATAAATACTATTTGAACCTGCAGCCTCTCTCATAAAAGCAAGCGCCTGCCATTTCTTATCAGAATAGTCTTTATAATTAGGAGGTAGTATATAATCTCTATTAAATCCCTGAAATCCGCCCATCCTTATTGGTCGTAGCCAAGGTTGAAACCTAGGCTTATTCTTACTGATAAGTCTTTCAGAGAGCCCAACATCTCTCTTTAGATTCATCACACTGAGGAATTTGCGAGCAAGTTCAATTCCATCATCACCATTATCGTCATTTGCAGGCACTATCAACATTGATTGCATGAAAGCATTGCCATTTATCCACCGAAGTTTTCTATCAAAGAAATTAAAATATTCCTCTAATTCATCCCCAATAAGTACGTTTTGAGTTATTGGAATTTCGATTTGCCATCTATATCCGCAAAAAGCCTCTTTCCAATTTTCAAGACTTCTATTTGTTGGATTGACAGCAATAACATCATTATCAACATTTGCATTTAGGGGTAGCAGATTTAGCACTAAATCACTCCCTAGCCATTCTGGATTGCTATATGGACTGCGTGGATACCACTGAACTGGAGTAAAATCAAACGGCGTAGGCATTTGCCACTGCCAATCCAAATAATTAGTCCTATCATCATTGTCGAACAATACGCAAGAGATTTTATCTGGAAAATCATTTGATCTATGTATATATTCATATGCAATATCAAATAAAGCAACATATCTTAAGATTCTATGCAGTTTACCGTATTTCCATTGAGTCTCATTAATATAGTAAGCAAGCGCCTCTTCGGGAGCTGTTTTAATACCATAAACTTCAACTCTACCCATTTCATCATCGTAATAATATCTTCCGTTCTCATCTCTCACGATTTCCTGATCACCTGACAGACATCCCCCGTTTGACATAGGAGCAAAATATCCTATATTGCCGATAATATAGTTTCTTACAGAATCCCAGTCAAAATGAGAGTTATCGCCACCTTTTGTTAATAGTTCAAGGAGACCGATTATTGCCTGATTAGTATCTCTATTAATTCGGCTTTCTCTGTAATGTTCGTACTGTGAATAAAGTTCAAGTGTAGCAGCACACCAGGTTGATACATCTCCAACACTGCGTGGTGATTCAATTGCATATTTAATATGGCTACGGAGAAAAGAAACAGGATTGTCATTTTCCTTTAGTAGAGGTATTAATTCTGCAACCTTATTTTTTATATTTGGCTCAATTATTATGCCATTGCCATCTCTATATCTGAGAAAAATCCCTGTTTGCATATCTACTTATTAGGATACTACATTCATAAAAATATTTAATATATTCGGTCATATTTATTCAAACTATATGACAATTTCAACAAGCATTTAATACCGTTTACATACCATCAAAGATCAATAAAACTACATCGCCATCTGCGCCATTAACACCCAGCTCTATAAACCTCATCAAATCATCTATCTGCTTAACAATGTCAACCCCTCGCCTCTCTTCCGCTAACTTTCGTATCTCTGGCAATTCATTTTCTACCAGCCGAACATACGAGTAGCCGTCTACAGCGGTATGTCCATAAAGATCAATATGTGCAATCACTGGAAATCGCCGCTCAAAATCTTCAGCGCTCTCCACTAAACTGCTAGCAAAGTTAAAAATATCCTTTAAGTCATTACTCTTTGGGCCGCTCTTAAAATCATCCCGTAAACATTGGCTAGAAAGAAATCTAGCCCACATGCCATCGCAATAAGTATTATTCATAGTCATTATTATCTCACCTATTCCGCGTTATTATAAATATAAACTGCAAAAACAATAAAAAGACCTCAACTATACTTGTTGAAGTCTTAAAATTCGATTTGGCTCCGGGGGCGGGGTTCGAACCCGCGGCCTATTGGTTAACAGCCAACCGCTCTACCGCTGAGCTACCCCGGAATATGTGTTGTATTATAGCGAGTTTTTGAATAGTTGTAAAGTTACTGACGGACAATTTCCAA
>UNSN01000022.1 GCA_900555675.1 Candidatus Saccharimonadota bacterium
TTAGGTATTTTATCAGGGGTAGGGTGTAGCTATTTGACAAAGAGTATTGACATTTCGCGGCTGGTATGATATATATATCAGCTTTTCAAACCGTGAAAAGTGACTCCCGGGGAGTTCACCCCGGTTGAGGTCGCGGTTCTGAAAGGCCGCACCTCAAAATCTTCCCTAGGAGGGAAAAATGTCCACTACTCGTGGTATGGTCGTCACTATCCTGCTTGCCCTGTTCGGGTTGACCGGGTTGACCGGATGTGCAGACGTCAGCGACGTCTGGGCTCAGGATTTGGTCAAGGCGGGGTTCACCGACCCCACCGTTGTCAAGGGTACGGGGGAAGCCTCGAATACCATTATGGCCTCAGCGGGCAGCTGTCGGATTAGGTTTGTCATCGACAGGCAAACCGACGCAATTTACGCCGAGGTTCCGGGAAGTGATATCTCTGATGAGCCCTCATTCCTGAGGAGCCCATCACTCGAAATCTTGAGGCAGGACGAGAGGTTTTCGTCCTGCTTCGGAGAAGATTGAGGCGCCGCGCCAGCAGAAGGCGCGCTAAGATAAATATTCTGTAAAAGCGCCAAATTCCGGCGTCCCCGCACCACCACGGTGCGGGGTTATTTCCTTTTTGGAAGATGGCCTTATTCACTCTTTTTCAGATAATACGCCACATCCGCCACCAGTTCAACCAGCCGATTAGAATAGCCCCACTCATTGTCATACCAGACCATAACCTTGATCAGATTACCGCCAACTACCTTCGTCAATGGAAGGTCGACAATCCCAGAATATGAATTGCCGATAAAATCACGGCTCACCAAAGGTTCCTCAGAAACACCCAAAATGCCTTGATAGAAATTACTCTGGGCGGCTTTTTTGAACGCGTCATTTACCTGCTCGACAGTCACATCTTTTCTGAGAAGCGCCGTCACGTCGCTAAGCGACACCACTGGAGTCGGTACGCGCACGCTAAGTCCATCAAATTTTCCAGTTAGCTGCGGCAAGGTTTTAGTTACAGCAATTGCGGCGCCAGTCGTAGTCGGAACAATATTTTCGGCGGCGTTGCGACCTTCTCTAAGATCCTTGGATGGCGCATCCTGAAGCTTTTGGCTAGCCGTATAACTATGCACTGTCGTTAGCATTGACTTTTCAACGCCAAACTCCGCGTCCAAAATCGCCATAACCGCACCCAGAGAATTGGTCGTGCAGCTAGCGTTAGACACGATTGGTGTCGCGTTTTTTACCTTGTCATCGTTAGTTCCCAGAACAATCGTATCGACTCCCTCAGACTTCGTCGGACCACTGATAACCACACGCTTTGCGCCAGCCGTTAAGTGCTTGCCCGCACCATCTTTATCGGTGAAAAATCCTGTCGATTCAATCACCACATCAATATTCAAATCTCGCCACGGCAGATTTTCTGGATCTTTCTCAGCCAACACCTTAACCGACTTACCCTCAATAATCAGCTCGTTTTCCGTAAAATCAACTTGACGTCCATACTCGCCGTAATTGCTATCATGCTTCAACAAATACGCCAAAGTTTTCGTGTCAGTCAAATCATTGATCGCGACAATTTCCAAGTCGCTTCGCTCGTTCGCAATCTTAAACGCATTGCGCCCGATTCGCCCGAAGCCGTTAATTGCTATTCTCGTTACAGCCATATCGCCCTCCCTGTTAGATATTTTCGCTTTAGCTTTTCTTAATTATACTACAAAGTTGTATAATATAAATATGACGCGCGAAGAGTTATTGTCAATTGCTGAACAAAAATACGACGAAGTGCCAGTATTGGTTTTAGCGAGCGCAATCGATTACGCCACAGAAAAGCACGCTGGACAAAAGCGCAAAAGTGGCGAACCCTACATCAATCACCCATTGGCGGTGGCGGGAATTCTGATTGAATGGGGCATGGATATTGATACGGTCGTGGCGGGAGTTCTACACGACACCGTTGAAGATACCGACGCAACTTTGGACGATTTGGAGAGTTTGTTTGGGCGCGATGTGGCGTTTCTGGTGGATGGCGTAACTAAAGTTTCACAAGCTCGCGCCGGAATGCGAAATTTGGATAGTTATTTACCGCACACGAAGGACAATTTGACCAAGTTGATGATTGCCGTGGGCGAAGATGTGCGCGTGATAATTATCAAGCTAGCCGACCGCCTGCACAATATGCGAACCTTGCAATTTATGACGCCAGAAAAGCAGAAAAAAATTGCCAGAGAAACAATTGAAGTTTTTGCGCCGCTGGCCGACCGCTTAAATATGGGACGAGTTCGCGTTCAATTGGAAGAGCTGAGTTTTAGATATTTGATGCCGAAAGCTTTCCAGGAAACCAAAAATTTGATGGACAGTCGACTGAAAAAGTCACAACGAAAATTGGATCACGTTCGTCGTGAAGTTGAAGCGCGACTAAAGGCGGAAAAGCTGGTTTTCCAGATGGACGGACGCGTTAAGAGCGTTTATAGTCTGTTTAAGAAATTGGACAAAGTTGGTGATATTGATAAGATTTATGATTTGATTGCCCTGAGAATAATTGTCGACGATTTATCGACTGGATATTTGGTTCTGGGAATTTTACACGAGATGTATCAGCCGATGTATGAAAGAATAAAAGATTACGTTGCCAATCCAAAGCCGAATGGCTATCAAAGTCTTCACACAACCGTACAAACTCCGAGCGGACAAATTGTTGAATTCCAGATTCGAACCAAAGAAATGCACGAATACGCCGAGCGTGGATTAGCGGCTAGTTTCCATTACAATGAGCAAAAATTGACCGACGCCTATAAAAAAGGAAAAATCGGAACTATGCCAGCCGATTTATCGTGGATTCGCGAACTTCAGGAGGCTGCTGCCTTAATTAGCGAAGGAAAGCGATTCGACTCCAACAAATTCCGAATGAAGCTGTTTTCTGATAGGATTTTCGTATATTCACCAAAGGGCGACATTTATGATTTGCCTCGCGAAGCGTTCCCTTTGGATTATGCCTACCGAATTCACTCCGACATCGCGGCGCGCGCAAGTGGTTTTAAGATCAATGGCGTAATGAAGCCATTCAATTACAAATTACAGCACGGCGACACAATTGAAGTCTTAACAAGCAAATCCGCTCGTCCAAAACCAGATTGGCGGGACGTCATAATTACGCCACACGCCAAAGATAAATTGCGCTTACAATTATCTCGCTCAAACGGCATCTTACAACAATTAACTGGCGGCGTTTCCTCGTTCTTCCGACACAAGTAACGCTCGCCAGTCTCTCGATTTTAATCAATAATCAAACGTGATTTATTTTTCGTTCCAACGGGTAATCGACTCGCGGATAATCTGCTTTGCTCTTTCTACGTCGCCGAATCCCTTGACTACTGTTGAACCAGGCTTCTTCAAATCCTTGTAGTGATTGAAGTGGTGCTCAATTTGCTTCAACAATTGTGGAGGTAGGTCTTCTAGTGAGTTGATCGCGTTGCCAGTGTTTCGGTCGTCGGCTGGCACAACAATAACCTTATCGTCAACTTCATTATCGTCAACAAATTCCAGCACGCCGATAACCTTTGCTTCCATAAAAATACCGGTCGTCAACGGCTCGTCGGTGATAATTAGCGCGTCCAATTCGTCGCCGTCTTCATCCAAAGTCTGCGGAATGAAACCGTAGTTTGTTGGCTTTGCAAAAATAGCTGGCTCAACACGATCCAACTGCATCACTGCAAGCTCACGATTCCACTCGATCTTATGACTTGATCCCTGTGGAATCTCAACAACTACATTTACGATGCCATTTTCGACATCACCAGGTGTTAAAATTTGATTAAAATCTGCCATTTTTTACTCCTCTCTGGCTTTTTCTTGTAAATATTCACGAATCTGCAGCGCTGCCACCGCACCTTCACCAACCGCCGAAGCGATTTGCATAGTTGCCCCCGAGCGTACATCGCCAGAAGCAAAAACGCCAGGAATATTAGTGTGCAAATGTTCGTCAGTAATGATGTGTCCGCCCAAATCCAACTCAACGTCCGAGTTTATCAGGAATTGCGTGTTCGGAATTAGCCCGATAAATACGAATAACCCATCGGCAGTAAACTCTTTCTGCTCGCCGTTTTGGGTCGACTTAACGCCGTAAAACTTATCATCTTTGACAATAATTTCATCAGTCGTTGCGCCGATGTGAACGGTAATTTTTCCATCATCGACATACTTCTGCAAATCTTTTTGCAAAATGTCACTGGCGCGCAATTTACTGCGGACCAACAGATCAATATGACTAGCATATCGCGTCAAAAATATCGCTTCTTGCACCGCTGAGTTTCCGCCACCGACAACGATTAGATTCTTATCGCGATAAAACGCGCCGTCGCAAGTCGCACAGTAATGCACGCCTCGACCATATAATTCGTCTTCGCCCGGAACGCCTAATTTGCGGTGATTCGAACCAGTCGCTAGCAAAACTGACTTCGCGCGGACAGACTGACCGTCAATCGTCAGCTCCAACTCACCGTCAACTTGCTTCAATTCCGTCACGTCGCCATACTCAATCTTCGCACCAAATCGCTCTGCCTGTTGTTGCAATTCAGACGCCAATTTCATTCCAGTAACGCCTTCAGCAAATCCAGGATAATTGTCAATTTGATCAGTAATCGCCGCCATTCCGCCGACCACGCCACGCTCATATAACGTCGTGTCGACATCTTCACGCGACAAGTAAATTGCCGCTGTTAATGCGCTTGGACCAGCGCCAACAATAACAACATCTTTATACATTAAAACCTCGCGATCGATAATATTGCTTCATCACTTCTGGCATTTCTGGCTCTGGAATATCGGCTGGCTTTTCAATAGCCATCACCACGAACTTAAGTGGAGAATTTGCAGGAATTTTATCACCCTGAGCCTTGTCGCCATAAGCCTTGTTGGCCGGGATTGTTAATTCACGCACGCCGCCAATTTTCATACCAATCAAACCCTCTTTCCAACCCTGAATGACCGCAGTATTCGCCGGACCGTCCATATTGAGCGGGGCTTTCAACTTGCCGTCAGTGATTGATTGATCGAAAATCTCACCCTTAGCGTTCCAGCCAATGTAATAAACAGCCAATTTGGTGTCGTCCTTAACCTCGGCGCCTTCGCCCTCAACCAAATCTTCCTTAACAAGCTCTTTCACGTCACCAGCTTCAAACGCGCCAACTCGCGAGCTAAACTCAGAAAACTTGCCGTAATATTTTTGGCTCAATTCATTAGCCTGAGCCTCTACTTTCTTTTTCCGTTCGTCAGTAGCCTTGGTGTATTCATCCTGAGCTTTCTTAAGCGCGGCTTGGTCCTTGGCCTCATTTCCAGGAGCTACCATCATAGCGACAAATCCGCCAACGGTCCCCAAAAACATCATGCCGGCAATAACCCAAATACCTATTCTCTGGCCTTTTGTAGTTGCCATATTCCTCCTTTATTTACCTTTCAATTATAGCAATTTTTATCAAGCGCAACAAATCATGTTAAACCTGAGCGGCGTCGAATTCTTCCGCAGCCATCGCGGCGATCTCCTCAATAATCGACGCAATGTCTTTATCTTCCAACGTTCGCTCGGCGCTCGTAAACTTTACATTCAAAGTTACAGTTTTTGTCGAATCGTCATTTTTTGGCTGATATATCGCAATCGGCGTTATGCTAATTTGCAACTCACCGTGTTTTTTCGCAACTTCTTTAGCGCAAGCATACACCTTCGTATAATCAACATTCGAATCCATTTTCAATGAAATATCTCTGGTAGTCGATGGAAAACGACTTAACGGCTGGTAATTATAGCCCTGATTTTTACTCAGATTTTCCTGCAATTTTTCAATGTCAATAGAAAACGCCGCGGTGTAATCTGGTAATTTGAAGTTGCGTCGGGCAGACTGGACAAGCTCGCCAACAATCCCCAAATTGTCGCCGTTCTTCGACACAATCCAAGCACTGCGTTTCGCATCAAACGGCGCTGGAACATCGCTGTCAGATTCCGCAATCTTCACAAAATTAACCTCAACGCTCAAATCCTTCATCAGCCTTTCAGTAATTTTCCTCACCTTGTAAAACGGCGCGCCAACTTGAGGTTTTTTATTCGCATAAACTCCGTCAATGAAAGTCTTTTCAATCGGCAAATTCTCATCGTTAAATCCTAATTTCTTATCGTGAATTTTGCCAATTTCAAACAGCATAAATTCGTCATGTCCAGATTTTATATTGGCGTGAACTTTATCCAGCAAACTCGGCAAAATGCTAATTCGGCAATATTGCAAGTCTGGACTAAGCGCATTGCTCAGGCGATACGCACGGCTCGGATCTTGCTCGGAATTTTTCAAAACGCGCTCATGAACAAAGCTATACGTCAAAACTTCATTCGCTCCAGCTCGCAACAAACTTTGACGAATTCTCTGTTTCAATTCACGACGCTCATTCTTCAGCGCAGGCTTGATGCTTCGCTCTGGCAAATGACGCGGCAATCTATCAAAGCCGTATAATCGCCCAACTTCCTCAACAATATCCTCAGGAAGCTCAATATCTGTTCGCCAAAATGGACTATAAACCATCACGCCAGCTTCGCCATATTTATTACCATCGTCAACGATAAATTCAACATTCTTTAGTAGTGCCTCAATCTCATTCTCGGCAAAGTCAACACCCAGACGTTCTTCGACAAACCTTTTAGGAATCAACAATCCACCGTGCCAGTGCTTGCCATCGGCCAACACTTGTCGCAATGAAGAATGATTCTTAAATAGCATAGGACTAGCTTGCTCACCACCAACCATACCAATTAACCATTTTAAGACAGGGTCAATTTGTGCTGGCGACTGCCCCTTGTTAAACCTGGTCAGGGCGTCGGTGAAAATTCCGTGACGCATAGCCGTGCGACGTAGCGCGTACATATCAAAATTGGCGCACTCCAAAACGATATTCTTAGTATCCGCTGAAACCTCAGTGTCAACGCCGCCCATAATTCCAGCTAGCCCAATCACGCCTTCGCCGTCAGCGATCACAATATCGTCAGCCGTCAATTCATATTCCTTGCCGTTAAGCAAACCAACTTTCTCACCACCGCGCGCCATTCGCACGCCAAGTTTATGCCCACGCAACTTGTCATAATCATAAGCGTGAGTCGGCTGTGCCGTCATAAACATCACGTAGTTTGTCGCGTCGACAATATTGTTAATCGGCTTTCCGCCCATTGCGACTAATTGACATTGCAACCACAACGGGCTTGGATGAATATCTACATTTTTTATAGCAATCACAGAAAATGCGGGCACAAGCTCGTTGGCTTCATTAAACACTTCAAGCTCTAAGCCATCGCTATCTGCGAATTCTTGAATAGCATTATACCAATCAGGGCTAGTAAATCGTTGGTGAAAAATACCAGCAATTTCGCGCGCCACGCCAAGTTGCCCAAAACAATCTGGCCTATGAGTAAACATCTTATTCTCAATTTCCAGCACGTAATCGTCCAACCCAAACACTTCCGCAAAGCTCGCACCAGCCTGAAGCGTAACGCCCGCTGGAATATCACGCTCATTGATCTCGATAATTCCCTCGTGATCCGTACCAATCGCCAGCTCATCAGCCGCCGCCAGCATGCCCTGGCTTAAGATTCCACGCAGCGGTCGCGCATCCAGCACGAACGGCTCAGCGTCATCAAAACTTGCTGGGACGGTACTTTTTGGCGGCAACCAAATTGTCCACATATCAGCATGAACATTCGGCGCACCGCAAACCACTTGCACGTAACCATTATCATCTCGCGGGACGTCTTCTACTCCGCCATCGTCAATTTTAGTCACGCTCAAACGATCCGCATTCGGATGCTTTTCACACTCAACAACTCGCACAATGCGCGCGCCACCATATTTGGCTTTCAGGTCAATCACTTCCTCAACACCACCAAGTTGCTGATTGACACGCGACACTAGCTCACCAACTGGCGGCAACTCAAAATTAATCAATTGTTTTATAAGATTTAAGCTAACTTTCATACTGATATAATTATATCATTTTACTATCAAGTAATCGACCTTAGAAAACTACAAATAACAAAGGAGAAAATTACTCTAAAGTAAAATACAGTCACCCTTGAGCAGGCGGTAGATAATTCCCAAGGACACCTCTCTTCGCACTCGGAGAGGGGTCATTCCCTGAATTATAATATAGCTATGAACTATGATAAATATCTAGAACTACAAACTCGCCTAGAATGGTTTTACGATTTTCATCCAGAGTTTTTTAATGATATTTCACCTGAGCATAAAAAACTACTGCAGGATACGTTCCTGTACGATACGCCCGACGAACACTATCCGAAGTCATTACGGAATTTTTACGATAAAAATATAAACAATCAGCCAACACTTCAGAATAATATGCTCTTAGCGGTAGATGCTTTATATAAAGCGGCGGGAGCTGGAAGCTTGTTTGACTATGATGAATAAAGCTTTTCTTCGTATGAACACGCCACCAAGCTTATAAGATTTAGGCTAACTTCCATACTGATATAATAAACTCATGATCCACAACTTGCATTCAGCATATTCTTTACCAGCAAACCACGATATATGTCACCTATTTGAGCATCTGATTATTAGGCGGTTCTTAAAGGAAACGGAAAAAATTGGCGGTAACCGGGCTTTCGTTGGAGAGTTGGATGGCACGACTAGCGAATCAAGCGTATTTTTTACGTCCGCACTGTTCACAAGCGAGTCTAATACATTATTTGAAGAAATCATCAACGATATTACGCCTTTTGAGATGTCTCTTATTCAACAGTCCATCTCACACATAGAAGCCGAGATGCAATCCAACATTGATATAACGGACATGACGCTACTACAAGAACAGCTCGCTCTTTGTCAAAAATATTTTATCGATAGTCAAAAAACCACTCCCAGCAATTCACACCCAAAATCTAAGATTTCTCCTCTTAAAATAAGCCATAGTCCGAAGGATTTTACAGACGTTAAGATTGATATAGAAATTGCTGACGCCAGCGATGAATTGACTGCCGCATTTTTCTGCACATACCCAATACTTTTAGATCTAGTGCGCGACATTTGTTTTGATAAAATCTCATCCTACCCGTCCAGCCCCGGAAAGTTTATAGCGTACTATGACGGCAATTACATCAGCCAAACCTACACCGTAAAAAATACAGACCTTGCTCGACTGAGCTCAAGTGAAACTATACAAACATATTTACAAAACTTTAACATATCCTCGCACGCAACCGACCTAAGAAATCTTGCCGAAGCTTTCACGTCTGACCCATTTTATATTTCAGTGCCCATATATTTTTATCAACAAACCGCTACGCCACTATCCAGAAATGACCTAGCGAAAACTATAAACGTCGCAAATATGAACGCAATCCTAAAACAAGTAAAGGCGACGATAGTCCTGGATTATTAGCTCTAGCCGATTTTTTAGCAGAGAAAAGATTCTGAAGAGGAAATATTAACGCCGCCAATATGCAAGCTTACCGGCAAACCTTAAACTCAATACCAATCACTCCATAAATCTTTTGGTCTTCAATAGAATAAAATTCAGAAATTTGATTTTCTAACCATTCGACATTATCACCGCCGAACTTTCGCGGATTATTGTGAGAAAATAAGTCACGAAATGTCGCGTATCTCAGCAAACCAACAACCTCAGTGGTAACAGTTTGCTCAGAATTATCTCTATTTGTAAAAATAATCCGATCCCCAATCTGGATTTTCTGTCGTTTGGCGTCATATAATCGCGACTCGATAGTCTTATTACCAGAAATAATAGCATTAAACGGCTCGGTCGCCAATTTTAATTGGTGTGTGGTCATAAAATTATTTGCCTTTCTTGCTATAATTAAACCATCATATAAATAAATATTCAAATATCTACACTTCCATAAGAAAGGCTATCGAATGACCAAAAAACTACTAGAAATCGAACGCAAACGCCAGCTAACGGGCAATATTGAAGAGCTAATCGGGCGACTGCAAAACATCGGTTTTGAACTAAAGAGTAATCTCCGCGAAATTGATACGTATTATTCTCGTCCTGATGTCGACTTTATGCAGACGGTTGAATGTTTGCGGATTCGCCAGCGCGATAGTTTTGCTGAGATAACATATAAGCCAGCAACGACCACTGCGACGCATACGGAAAATAGTGTAATCATCAAGCCCGAGACAAACCTGCCAATTCAGCCCGAAGACACGGCAACCGCCAAGCAGCTACTGGCAAACCTCGGCATGGTGCAGCTGGTCGAGGTCAACAAATACCGTCGCTCGTTTCAATCCTCTGATTTTCCGCAGGCAACGGTAGCCATCGATGAAATCAAAGACGCTGGGACTTTCGTGGAAGTTGAGGTTTTGTCAGATGATGAGACTAGTGCACTGATGACGATCAGTGAAATTGAAACCAAACTCGATCTGAATTCAATGGAGATTGTGACGCGACCTTATCGGGATATTTGTATGGGCTATTAAGAAGACCGTCACAAAACTTCACAACTCCACTCGCAACCAATATAATATACTCATGAATACTTCACGGAAAAATCGCATCGTAAAAATTACTATTTGGGTAGTCTGCTCAATTGTCATTATAACCGCCTTACTAGTCGCCGCAGCTTTCTTTTGGCCAGCAACATCCAAGCAATTGCAACCTTCAAGCTCTGAAAAATTGAGCTACGACGACGCCATCGCCGCTGCAAATCGCACTGTTAGCGAAGACACTTCAAATACCGACGTTAGACCAGAATGTAGATCGATTATTAAAACCCACGGCAAAAAAACCGCCAAAGCCGTCATGATGATTCACGGCGTAAGCGCATGCCCACAGCAATTCGCAGACCTAGGCGACACCTTTTTCAATGCCGGCTATAACGTCTATATTCCCCGCGTCCCCAGCCACGGCCTGACAGATAACAAACGGCACGGAGAAATCACCATTCCAGCAATGGCGCAATTTATGAACTCCAGCACCAGCATAATTAGTGGTTTAGGCGACGAAACGGGAGTTGTCGGACTTTCTGGCGGCGCAAATATGGCGACTTGGATTACGCAATACAACAGCCAAACCATATCACGAGCGCTGCTTCTATCACCTTTTTATCAGCCTTCAGCGTCAGAAACCCCTTCCTGGAAAATCCCGCTTTTACGAAATCTTTACGGACGAAATATTCTTCCAGATTCGTTCACAGGTAGCAATTTGTCGTATCGCGCTCTTGGAAAATATATAATAATCGCCAAGAATTATAAATCCGACCTAAAAGCTCCAGGATTAAAATATGTCGGAGTTGTAACAAGCGAAAACGATACCGCAATTGATAAAAATCTCGCAGTCAACATACCCAAGCAAATGACTGTAGCTTCTGGCGCCAAATTCCAATATTATTCAATTCCGACCTCATTTGGCATCGGTCACGACATTGTAGCCTTGAATCAAGACGAGGTTAAAAAGCACGCCGCCAAACTATATCCGTTCTATTTGGATATGTACGAAGGAAAAAACGTAAAATTAGAGACGAACTAGCTATTCTGTTTACCCTGCACGGCTAAAATTCGCGCCTGAATTTCATCCAATTGAGCATCATCCATTTTTGGACCTTCTGCAGTCGTTAGCCAGCCACGATACACCTCGCTAAACTCAGTTTCTTTGCTCCACACATCGGTCTGGCTAGCCAAATCACCATGAAGCGGCATCAACTTGGCGTGTACATGTGCTACGCCCGTGCCTTCAAAAATCAGCGCCACTCGTGGGGTATCAAACGCTTTTTCCAAAATACCAGCAACCTTTTTCACCGCCAGCATCATTTCGGAATATAAATTATCGTCCAAAGAAAATACGTAATCGCCCGAATTCTGCTTCGGAATCACCACAGTAAAACCTGGCGTATTCGGAAACGGTGTTAAAAATGCTAGGAATTTCTCATCTTCCCAAATCTTCCAAGATTTCATTTTTC
>UNSN01000023.1 GCA_900555675.1 Candidatus Saccharimonadota bacterium
CCGCGCATGAACGCGGCGGGTCGGCTAGAGACAGCGCAGCACGCGCTGGACATGTTGGTGGCACGTGATGGACTGGCGGCGTTGGAGGCGAGCGAAAAGCTGGAGGAATTGAACGTTAAGCGGCGCAGTATTCAGGATGCGATTTTTAAGGAAGCGTGCGTGCAAGCCGAGGAGTTGGCTGATGACCGGGTGTTGGTGGTCAGTAGTGATGGCTGGAACCACGGCGTCATTGGCATTGTGGCGTCGAAATTGGTGGAGAAATATAAAAAGCCGGTGTTTATCATTGGCGAGCGCGGTGAGGAAGCAACGGGTTCGGCGCGCAGTTTTGGTGATTTTTCAGCGGCCGATGCAGTGCGGGCGGCGGACGATATTATTATCAAAGGCGGCGGGCATGGAGCGGCGGCGGGCGTGACGCTGGCGACCGAGAGAATTGACGATTTTAGGCGACGAGTGAATGAGTTTTACGATTCGCTGCAATTAAAAAATCAGGAATTATATTTGTTGCCGAGAGCTGACGTTGAGATTGACGATTTTTCGGAAATTAATGAGGAGCTGATTGATAATTTGGCGAAGATGGAGCCGTTTGGCAATGGTAACGCGGAGCCTATATTGAAAATAACTGAAGCGACGGTTTTAAATGTGAGGAGAATGGGTGCGGATGGGCAACACGTGAAATTGACCTTACGTGATAAAAATGATGTTGCGCTGCAAATGCTGGCTTTTAATGCACCAGAAGAATTTTTCCGTGAAGTGGGCGACGAAGTGTCTGCTTGGTTCCAGCCGACCGTAAATGAATGGCAGGGAATGCGATCTGTTGAGGGGCGATTATTGCATTTGGCTTAGGTGTAATAGTTGCGTTACTTAGATATATATTGTATAATAAATCCAATAGTTTAAATTTATTTGGAGTGAAGTTCTTGTGAAATCGGAAACACTTTGGGTGCCGTCATCTAAACCTACAGATTATGGCTTTGAGAATGGTCTACAGGTCGCCAAGATTGATAGCGGCTTAAGACAGGGAAAGACTATACAACTTGCTACGCAGGAAGATATGCGTCGCTTGGCTGAGGAATCTTACAATTCAAACCACATAAATAAGACTGTTGAACAACTGAGAGATCAGCGCTATATTCGTGTATTTAGTGGACTAGGCAGGGTTGGGCTTGAAGTCGCGATATTTGGTAATGAAAATGCGAATAAGATTCAGGCTGTTTTGTATGGATGGGGAGGAGATGACCATAATCCAGTCGCAATTCGAGAAGCCTCCGTTCTGGCGTGCGGAAATCCGGATACAGCTATTGTGGTTGTGAATATGCCGGGAGTGGGCAATTCTGGGATGCTGCCCGAGTCTGTTCGTAAGGAGATACGAAAGACTGGTAGCTACGATAGCTTAGGGGAATATGTTGGTCCAGTAATTGACCATGTCGCGAAAGATTTCGACGAGGTTAGTGTTGGTGGGCATTCTTTGGGTGGTCGTGTTGCGACGTCGTCAGTTGCTCACATGGAATCTAAGGTTAATGAGTTACGACTATTCGATCCGGTGGGATCGCGTAAAATGGGGGTTGTTGCTTTGGGGTGGAATTTCATAGTAAAAGAAGGCATGGAATTGATACGTTACGGCAAGAAATCATTGAGTCCAAGCGCAAAAAAACTGGGCTTGGAGTTTTTGCAGAGAGAAGATCCTAAAGTTATTGAGGAAGTTGGTAAACTCTCAGAAGAGTCAAGTGTCGAGTTTGCTTCGCCGAAACAAGGTTGGCGCCAGCAATTCCTTACTGATCCTTTTGCCTTAAGCAATGATGGCTTATTAGAAGATTTATTGAAAGCCGCGCCAAATGTCCGAAACAATATTATTATATTTGTACCCGAAGGTAGTCATTTGACTAATATGCGTGACGTGGCTCGCATTGTCGGTATTGTGAATGGTGAGCCTAAGTCGACAAGCGCTGAAGTCGGACTATATGGAATTTTAAACAACCACACTCACAATGTCATGAACGACCCTACTGCGTTAGCGATTGTGTATGGCGCTGACACTAAAGATCTCGCCTTGTCCGCCTAAAGCTTGAAGGGCGATTATTACATTTGGCTTAGGTGTAATAGTTGCGTTACTTGTAGAATAGATGTATTGTTATAGTGTATTAATATTTTTGGGCGGGAGAATTTTTTAGGAGGTTTGGTAATATGGAGTTTTCTAATAGCGACAGAGGGGAGATTATATATCAGAAAGATACACGTCCTAGCCTGGGGGAGGTAGCGCTAAAGCTACTGGTTGATTTTCCCGAAGGTGGTAATTTTACATGCGCGGAGGAGCTGTCTGGCGAAGCCTTAGCTCACCTTAAAGAAGAGTATGATGTCGCAGCGGGTGAATATGGTAGACTAGCTAAACGTTTGTATATAGCCTCTAGCTGGGGTTCTTTAGGACCAGAACAGGCGCGTAGATTATGGATGTCAAGAAATAAGTCTAATCCTGAGGCGGTAGCGATAATAGAGGAGGCTTTTGGTCGCTTAAATTCTCTAAAGGGCAGAATGGATGAGATAAATAATGGCGTTCGATTGTCTTTATCTGGTGGTGATGCGAATGGAGAAGTTCCTGGTGATTTGGCTTGGCTAGAAAATATTCCTTGTGACTTTGCCGGAGTTGAAGTTTCCAAAAATAATGATGGTACGTATACTGTCAAGATCCCTGTTACAGAATACAAATCTGACTGTACTGGGTATTGGGCTGATTCGATCACTTATACTATTACGCTTACTTCTGATGATGAGGTATTAAATATCACGTCAGAGAGGGTGAAGCGATAATCTAGTTGGCAAATACTTTCTTATCTGTTATAATGTTTGCAGTATGGTACAAGTAACACGTAAAGATCAGAAGGAAGCGAACGAAAATATCATTCGTCGTTTCAACCGCAGGGTTTTGCAAAGCGGTGTTTTGGCTCGCGCTAAGAGCGTTATGCGTTTTGAAAAACCAATTTCAAAGACCGAGCGTCGTAAAAAAGCTATTATTCGCCGCGAGCGACGAGCTGAAAAAACGGCAAAAATGCGCCTAGGGGTGCGTTAATGTCTGCGCTAAAAGAGCGCATTACTAGTGAAATGAAAGCCGCTCTATTGAGCGGCGATCGTTTTCGTGGTGATGTTTTGCGTAATCTAAAGGCGGCAATCTTAAACGAAGAAGTTTCTTTGGGCAGGCGAGAAGACGGCTTGGATGATGCTGAAATTGAAAAAGTCGTTGCTCGAGAAGTGAAAAAGCGCGTCGAAAGTGCGGATTTATATCGAAAGAATGACCGTGCGGAGTTGGCGGAACCTGAAGAAAAAGAAGCGGAAATTTTACGAGAGTTTTTGCCAGAGCAACTTGGTGAGGCGGAAATCTCGAAGATTGTAGAAGAAGTTATTGCGGGTATGGACGATGTCTCAATTCAGAAAATGGGGCAAGTTATTGGCGCGGTAAAAAGTAAGGTCGGCAATGCCGCGGATGGCGCGTTGGTGGCAAAAATTGTTAAAGAAAAACTCACAAAATAGGAGGAAAAATGATTGTATTTTTTGGACCAGCTGGTGCTGGTAAGAGCGTGCAGGGGCAGATTTTAGCGGCGCGGCATGGTTGGCGTTGGCTTAGTGCCGGACAACTGTTGCGTGACACTCACGATGGTGAATTGATTCATCGTATGCAATCTGGCGAACTGGTGCCGATGGAAACTATCAACGGTTTGATGGGCGAGGCTCTTAATAAAGCTAAGGATATTAATGGTGTAATTTTGGACGGCTATCCAAGACAATTAGAACAAGCTAAATGGCTGATTGAGTCGCGTTCACATCACGGAAAAGATGTTAAGTTGGTGATTGTGCTGGAAGTTCCGCGCGATGAAATTCTGGAGCGTTTGAGAGTCCGTGGTCGAGTCGACGACACACCTGAAGCAATCGACAAACGACTCAGTATTTATCGAGGTGAAATTTACCCGATTCTGGATTATTTGAATGACAATGGTGTTCCAATTGTACATATGAGCGGCGTTGGAACCGTCGGGCAAGTTCATGATGAAATCGAGAGAGAGTTAGTTAGTCGCGGCATCGTTGAGGGTGTAAAATGAGTCAATTGATTACTGGAGAAAAAACTCCGCAACAGATGAAAGATATGCGCGAGTGTGGCAAAATGCTTGCGACAATTTATGATGAATTGAAAAAATCTGTAACGGCTGGAATGAGTGAACTGGACGCTAATGATTTTGTAGCCAAGCGAATTAAAGATTTTGGCGCAGAAGCGACTTATCTTACGGATGAAGTGAAGTTCCCGGGAGTGATTTGTATATCGACGAACGAGCAATTGGTGCACTCTTTCCCGACCGAATATGTTTTTGAAAAGGGCGACGTGGTCAGCTTTGACTTGGTGATTGGCTATCGTGGAATGAAGACGGATAGCGCTTTTACTATGGTTGTCGATGAGGAGCCTAAGGGCGCGAAGAAGCATTTATTGCACGCAACTGAACAGAGTTTGTATGCGGGAATTGATGCGATAACTGGCGATGGAACGCGAGTTGGCGATATTTCAGCGGGAGTGGAAGCTGTGTTGAAGAAGGCTAAACTTGGTATAATCCGTGAACTAGTTGGTCATGGCGTGGGGCTGAGTATGCATATGGAGCCAGAAATTCCGAATTACGGCAGGCGAGGAACTGGTCCGATGCTGCACGCTGGCGACACAATTGCAATTGAACCGATGGCGAGCTTGGGTGGTGAGAAAATTATTACCGACAGCGACGGCTGGACAATTAGTATGAAAGACGGCAGTCTGGGTGCGCATTTTGAGCATACGGTATTGATTACTGAAACTGGCGCTGAAATTCTGACGAAACTTTAATTATTAATCTGAATCTAGTGATTCGTTATCGAAATCTATCTCGGCAACTATATATCGGGGTTGTACGGGAAGATCACCGCTACCCCATCCGCCGTCATAACCCGTTATGCCGTGCTCAGCTCGCCAATCCTTATCTGTTTTTTCACTGCATTGTAGGTCGTCCATCTTTTTGCGCATCTGTTTTTGCTCGATTCCGCCATTATATACTTCAATGTAGAAAAATACTTTATTTTTGCCACATTCTCTGTACCCAATATTATTTTTTAGCGAAGTGTCCTTTGTTGGACCGTTTTTTAGGGTATTTAATAAGTTGTCTGGAAGGTAATTAGCCTGATGCATAGCGCGACCAATACCGCCGCCGTCAAACACTCTTACGCCTAAATCAGTATATCCTCCACCAGGACTATCATAGAATCCAAGCGGTTTATAATTTCTTAAAGGGACTTTATTTCCACCGGCTACGTATGATTTAAAAGCAGTTTCGACTTGATGTAATGTCTCTTTTGCAGCCGCGTCATACGCGTTCTCTCTGAACTTAGAATATGATATGGTGGCAATTCCCGTAAGAATACCGATAACGCAAATGCCTATAATAAGCTCGACAAGAGTAAAACCGTTTATGTTTTTCATTGTGAGGATATTGTAGCAGAAATATTTTTTGGCAGCAACAAGGTAATTCACTTGCCAAATTATAGACATAACCTGTATAATGGAGCTTATGCAGGAGCAATCTCGATATGTGGTAGGAATTGATATTGGCACAAAAAACGTGCGCTGTGTCGTTGGTTATATTGACGCAGAAAATGGTGCGCCAAAAATTGTTGGCGTCGGTGAAGCGCCGAATAGCGGAATGCGAAAGGGAATCGTAACGAATTTGAGCGGTCCAGCTGAAGCTATTGATAAGGCACTGGAACCAGCCGAACGAATGAGCGGTCATCAGATTAACGCAGCTACGTTGAGCATTAACGGATCTCATTTATTAAGTACAAAAGCCGACGGAATGATTACCGTTGGAACCGTTAATAATGAAGTTACGCACGATGATATATTAAGGCTGGAGGAAGTTGCTACAACTGGAAAAGTGCCGCAGAATAGAGAGATTTTAGATATTATTGCGCACGCGTATAGGCTGGATGGTCAGGATAATATTAAAGATCCAATTGGTATGACTGGCGCGCGTTTGGAAATTAGGGCGAATGTCGTGTCTGGTTTGGTTCCACACATTACTAATTTACAGAAGTCGGCGGAAATGGCTAAGGTTGAGGCTGTGTCTGTTGTTCCGTCGGTTTTGGCAGCAGCTCAATCCGTTCTTACGGAAAGTCAGCGTGAAAATGGCGTTGCGGTGATTGATTTTGGCGCGGCAACTACGGGAATTGCTATTTATGAAGAGGGCGATTTACAACATCTGGCAGTCATTCCAATGGGTGGTCAGAACGTAACGAACGATTTGGCTATTGGTCTTAGGACAGATCCGGAAATTGCGGAAGTTGTGAAATTGGCGCATGCGAGATTTGGTGGCGAGGCTCTGGGCGAAGTTGAAACGAAGGTTGAAAAGCAGACATATAAGTTCAATCAAGAAGAAATTGACGAGATTGTCCAAGCGCGATATGAAGAGATTTTTGAGGCGATTGCTAAAGAACTGAAGCGAGCTGGACGATTAGGAAAGCTACCGAGCGGCGTTGTGCTGGTTGGCGGCGCGGCGAAAGTGAAGGGTGTGGTAGAGTTTACGAAAGATCAATTGAGCGTGGCGGCACGCTTGGGTGTTCCGGCTGGCTATAGCGGAGTTAGCGATGAAGTGAAGGGCGCAGAATTTTCGACTGCGGTTGGTCTGATGTTGATTGATTCTATGGGCATTTCGCAGCAGGTAAGGCCGATAGTTGGTGCAAATGATGTCACTAAAAAAGCTGGCGGTTTACTTAAAAATATTTTCGCTAGATTTAAATAAATGATATACTTTATGTAAGGATTAAGAGAGGGAATATATGCCGCAAATACAACCAAGTGAAGTTCAAACATTTGCCAGCATAAAGGTCGTCGGTGTCGGCGGCGCTGGTGGCTCAGCTATTAACCGAATGAAAGACGCTGGTCTAACTGGCGTTCAATTTATCGCTATGAATACGGACGCTCAGGCGTTGCACAATTCGAAGGCTGACATAAAGATTCATCTTGGTCGTGACGCAACTAATGGTTTGGGTGCTGGTGCTGATCCTACTGTTGGTGAGGCCGCAGCTAATGAATCTCGTGACGAAATCAGGGAAGCGCTAGAAGGCGCGGATATGGTATTCGTGACAATTGGTGCTGGTGGTGGAACTGGTTCTGGTGCTGGTTATGTTGTGGCAGAAGTGGCACGCGAGCTTGGTATTTTGGTGGTTGGCGTGGCAACTCGACCGTTTAGCTTTGAAGGTGAAAAGCGCCGAGTTAACGCGGATTGGGCGATTTCTCACTTAGGACGCGAGGTTGATACCTTGATTACTATTCCAAATGACAGATTATTGCAGACGATTGATCGCCGAACGCCACTACTGGAAACGTTTAAGATTGCCGATGATGTTTTGAGGCAGGGCGTTCAGGGTATTTCTGAACTGATTACCGAGCATGGTTTGATTAACCTTGACTTTGCTGACGTTAAGGCGATTATGAGTAATGCCGGTTCGGCTTTGATGGGAATTGGACGAGCAAGTGGTGACGACCGAGCGGTTCAGGCGGCGCAACAAGCTATTGAAAGTCCTCTAATTGAGGTGTCGATTGATGGCGCCAAGGGTGTGCTATTCAATGTAACTGGCGGCTACGACATGAGCATGGCAGAAATTCAGGAAGCCGCAGAAATTATTACTAGCGCTGTTAGTCCAAATGCCAATATTATTTTTGGTGCGACTTTGAAGCCGGAAATGGAAGACGAGCTGGTTATTACGGTGATTGCGACAGGATTTGATAGCGATACATTCCGTCAGCAGGAAGTTAGCTTGACTGTGGGCGACGATACGAAGCCTGCCGAAATAGAAGTTGATGACGAAATGGTTAAAAATATTGACCTAGAGTTGGACAAGGAAGAATCTGCCGAAAGTTTTGCGGCTGAGCCAGAGACTAATATTTGGGAAAATCCAACCGTTGAAGCTGACGACGATGAGGACGATACGCCGGCATTTCTGAGGCGACGAAAGAAGAACAAGGAGTAGATAAAATGGTGTTTAATATCGGCAATAGCCGCGTTATTGAATCACGCGAAGTTTCTGACGGTGCCGCAATTCGACGTCGCAGGGAAACTCCAGATGGCAAGCGATTTACTACGTATGAGCGAGTTGAAAAGCCGAATCTAGCGGTGATAAAGAAAAATGGCGATCGCGAGCTGTTTGACCGAGTGAAATTGGCGAATTCGACGCGCCGTTCGGTCGGAAAATTCTTTAAGTCTGACGAGGAAGTCGATAATATCATTACAGCGGTTGAAGACTCTTTATATGCTCTAGGCGAATCGGAAGTTACATCAAAACAGATTGGCGATCAAGTTTTAGACGAACTAGAAAAGCGTAATGAAGTGGCATATGTTCGTTTCGCTAGCGTTTTTTATGAGTTTAAGACGTTGGACGATTTTGTGGAGATTTTAGCGAAGCGACGCAGTAAGGGCGAGCGGGAATTGTAATGCGAGTAGTTGTGATTTATCGTTCGGAAAGCGATTATGCGCGCCAAGTTTTAGACTTTCTGCGTGATTTTAGCCGACAAACCGGTCGGGTTTTAGAGGAAATGAGTCCTGATTCTGCAGAAGGTAATAATTTTTGCGAAGTGTATGATATTGTGGAATATCCAACAATTATCGCACTGAGCGACAGTGGTCAATTGCAAAACCTTTGGCGTGGTTTGCCGCTACCAACAATTAGTGAAGTGAGTTTTTATGTTTAGCAAAATCAAAAACTGGTTATTCCACGAAGATTTGAAAAAGCAAAATTTGGCGGCGCTTATAATGCTTCTCGGTAGTGGATTAGGATTATTGGCATCATTTGTGTTGTCTATTGAATCTCTAGAATTAGCAAAAAACTCTCACGCTGTATTAAGTTGTGATTTTAGCTCGGCTCTGAGTTGTTCGGCGGTGGCAAATCATTGGTCGGCGGCTATTTTAGGATTTCCAAACAGTTTCATCGGTGTGATGACTTTGCCTGTTATGGTGACAATTGCAGTAGCGTTGTTGGCGGGAGCGAAGTTTCCAAAGTGGTTTATGCAGGCGGCGCAAGTCGGTGCTATCATCGGAATGATATTTGCTATTTGGATGTTTTATATGAGCTACGTCGAAATTGGCGTGCTTTGTCCGTGGTGCTTGACCTTAGATCTTGGAATGCTGATGATTATGTTCGGTTTGACGCGCTATAATGTTCTACAGAAAAATATCTCTTGTCGTTGTGTGCAGAAGATTGTTGGCGGCGGATATGATGTGCTTGTCATGGTGTCGCTGATTGTCGCGGTAATTGTCGCGATAATCGCCAAATTCGGCAGCCAATTGTTCTAGTTTTGCTTGCTTTATGTAAAGTGCTTATGGTATATTTATGATGTATATTTATGCTCAATTCATACCACCACTATGGAACATAATAGAACGTTATCAATAATAAAAGACCGTAAAGCCAAGAGATTTTTTGCCCTTGGCGGTTTTATTGTCGTTAGCGCAGCTTTAGGATTTATGTTTTTGAGCCCTCAGCAAAGTCGTGCGACTATTCCTAGTGGTGGCAAGCAGATTGAAGTGGGGCAAGTTTCTTATCGATTATACGAATCGTCCAATGGTATTAATCCAGGCAGTCCGCTTGCAAATACCAACACCACCGCTACATTACCAAAAGTTGGCGCCGATTTTCGGCTGAGGGTTGGTCTTCAAAATAAGAGTGCATATTTTAAAAAATTAGCTGAGTTCGGAAGTGGGTATGAGCATAACTGTGCCATTATGTCGGATGATAGTGTTTATTGTTGGGGTAATGGTCAGTATGGAGTTCTTGGTACTAATTCAACCACCTCATCAACAACCCCAGTACCTGTATATACACAAGACGTACTCAATGGAAAAACCATCAAACAGATTACCACTGGCTATTATCACACTTGTGTAATCGCTTCTGATAATAAAGATTATTGTTGGGGTTATGGCTTAGCTGGAAGGCTAGGAAATAGTGGTATAGTTCAGAAGAATGCTCCATATCCAGTTAGAGAATTCGCAACCACAGTCGTCTCTCAAATTGCCGCGGGTAATGAGCACACCTGTTCTCTTAACTCGGAGAGAAAATTGTACTGTTGGGGCAGAGGTATAAATGGAGAATTGGGTCGTGATGTTTTCTTAGCCTCAACCACGCCAACAGCGGTTAATATGAATAACTTTGGGACGGAATCGGTTAAGCAGGTTGTGGCAGGGGATGGATTCACGTGCGCTTCGACGGTTGAAGGCACAGCATTCTGCTGGGGGTCTAATGCTACGGGAAGGACTGGAGTAGGACTTGCTGGTGGTAGAACTCAATATCCTACTGCAGTCAAAGGTTTTAATGGAAAAAAAGTTGAGTCAATATCTGCTGGTGATTCACATGCCTGTGCTGTTATTTCTGGCGGTCAAGAAGTGTATTGTTGGGGAAAAAATAACAAGGGTCAGTTGGGTAATACAGCATCTGGCTATAGAAATATTGCTTCAAGAGTTTCTTTTGGCGGTAGTAGTGTTCTTTCTGGGGGGAAGACTATTAAAAATGTTTACGCTGGCGGCGAATTTACGTGTATGGTATTAAACACTGGCGAAATTTATTGTTGGGGTGATAATTCTAAGGGTCAAATGGGTAGTGGGGTTGCCACAAGCTTTTTGCCCTCTCCCGTAAAAGTGGATGTTCCATTTACGAGTTCTGGTGAAACTTCCATGTATTTAGGTAAAGACTTTTTATGCGCATTGCGTACAGGCGAGATGTATTGTTGGGGTAATAATAACAAGGGGCAGGTAGGAAATGGCCAATCGAGTAATAGTCCTGTCACGCGCCCTACGTTAATAGCGCCTCCAGGAGGAGTCATTGAGTCTGCATCAATGAAGCTGCGCGTTGAATATGCAAAAAAAGGCAGCGCGGCAACTTGTTCGGCGGTAAGTAGTTCAGATTGGCAAGTCGTGACCGGAGTGTCAAAACTTGCTTATTCTGCGAGCGGTCCCGCTGACGGCGCTAATATAAATAGCA
>UNSN01000024.1 GCA_900555675.1 Candidatus Saccharimonadota bacterium
TTTATCAACCGTAACGATTTCTTGCCAGCCCAGCGCTGTGAGCATTTGGCGCGCCGCATTTCCGTCATCAACTGCAAATTCATATTCATCAGACGCTAGCTTTGTCTGCTCCTCGACCTTCAATGTCATCAAGCTTCGTCGCAACTCGCCAGTTTCCGGATTAAGAACGTCGCGCACTCGCATAATTTTTGAACCAGGAACAATTGGCGCGTCAACTTGCTCGGGCAATAAAAACACCGTGTCAATTTGGCGTTTGCTTGATATTGACGTGATGAATTGGCTTTTAAGTATGGCGAGAAGTTCGTCGCGTGTTATGTTGCTCGATACCTTAAATTTGGACTCTACTTCAATCATAAGCTTCCTCGTTTGGACTTTGCTATAAGACGACTCGTTTTTGGTGAATATTTTCCCGCCAAATACTCTTTCATAATTTCCGACAGCTTCTTTGCGTATTTATCGGTTATTTCATGCCGCTGAGTTGCCATTGACGTATGAGTGATGTTGTTATGATCTTTTGCTAATTTCTTCAGGTTTCTCTCGACAATCAGCGGGTCAAGTTTTCCAGATAAAATAGCAATCGGAAGAGTGAGCTTAGTAATGTCATTCATTGTCGTCTGATTGATAATCGCGGTGTTCAGGGCGATTAAAAACGACTCGGCGGTAACTTCATCAGCCTTAAATCCAGCGTCAGGCCAAATATTGTGCCGATCAGCGAATTGCAAAAAACGTTTCGAGCTGCGCGGATGACTATTGAAAAGCTCATAAAGCGCACGCAAAATCTTCTCTGGATGATGATTTTTTTCGTCAACCCTTGGATAATATATCGGCGGACTACACAAAATCAGCGACTTGCTTAACTTCGGATATTGCTTGGCGAGCTCTACCGCGGCCAGCGAGCCCATAGAATGACCGATGACAATGTCGACGTTATTTATGAATTCCCTACGCAAAGTGGCGACAATACTTGCGGCTTGGTCGTGAACATTGTAGGTTTTCCAATCAGGCTTGGGCGAATTGCCAAATCCCAGCATGTCAATTGCTATAACTCGCGCATCCTTCGGTAAATACGGCTCCAGCGGCGTCCATGTTTTCCAGGATGTGCCTAATCCATGAATAAGTAAAATTGTCGCTTCCGGTTTTTCTGGACGAGAAAAATAATGCACGTTCAATGCATACGGAATCCGTAACCAGCGATGAATAATCTTGTCCAACATATTTTTAGTATACTATGAAAATACTCCGCCTGCATGTGAAACGGAGTATTTTGTGATAGCCTTTTCTGTACTAACGCTTAGAGAATTGTTCGCGCTTACGAGCAGAACGAAGACCGTACTTCTTGCGCTCTTTCTCGCGTGGGTCACGTTTCAATAGCTCAGCCTTCTTCAGAACTGGACGTAGGTCAGCGTGAGCGGCTGTCAAAGCTTTTGCGATGCCAAGCTTGATAGCGTCAACTTGACCAGCTAAGCCGCCACCCTTAACTAGAATAGTAACGTCGAATTCTTTTTGCTTGCTGACAATTGCAAGTGGATCGGTTACTTCTGCTAGAAGAGTTTTGTTGCCATCCAGGTACTCAGCAGCAGGCTTGCCATTGATTGTAATGGTGCCTTTGCCAGGAAGTAGGCGAACGCTTGCTGAAGCGCTTTTGCGTCGTCCTAGGCCGTAGAAATAAGTATCAGCAGCCATATTACTTTACCTCAACTTTCTCTGGTGTTTGTGCTGTGTGAGCGTGGTCGCTGCCAGCAAAAATGCGTAGACGCTTTAGGCGTTCTGCTTGTAATTTGTTCTTTGGCAACATACCTTTAACAGCTTCTTCAATAATTCGCTCTGGGTGGCGTTCGCGCATTTCTTTGAATTGCGTTTCCTTAATTCCACCTGGGAAACCACTGTGGCGATAGTAATACTTATCAGTTTCCTTGTATCCAGTAACGACTGTTTGTGCAGCATTGATAACAACTATGTAGTCGCCACCATCAATATGAGGAGTGTAGGTTGGCTTGTATTTACCAGTCAAATGCTTGGCGATTTCTGTAGCCAAACGTCCAAGTGGTAATTCGCTAGCGTCAAACAATACCCAACGGCGAGAAACTTCAGATGGTTTTTGTGAATAAGTCTTCATCTTATTTTCCTTCCTTTGGCATTGGTTTAATATCGTCAACAAACTCGATGATCGCCATTTGAGCGCCGTCGCCGACTCGCAAACGTGTTCGTTCAACGCGAACGTGTCCGCTGGTTCGACCACTTAGCTGTGGCGCGATTTCATCAACTAGTTTGTAAGCGGCAGCGCGTGTGCTTAATGCTGCAATCACCTGACGTCGGCTAGCTAGGTCACCCTTTTTAGCCTTGGTGATGATTTTTTCAATGTGACGCTTTAGTTCCTTAGCCTTCGGCAAGGTGGTCTCGATTTTTCCGTACTCAACCAAGCTGGTAGCCAGACCTTTGAGTAGGGCTCGTCGCTGATCACGCTCGCGGCCGAACTTGCGCCCTTGATATCCGTGTCTATGCATAGTTAAAACTCCAACTCCGCCATCTTGTCACGTACTTCGTCTAGTGCCTTTGAACCGAAACCTTTCAATTCTCGCAAATCTTGCTCAGTCAAAGTTACCAAATCGCGAATAGTGCGGATTTCATTGTTAATTAGCGCGTTCGTCGTGCGGGCGCTTAAGTTTAGCTCTTCGATTGGCATTGCTAGCTCTGACTCTTCGTCTTCCTTAGCTGCGCCAAGTGCTGGTGCGCCAGTTACCATCGTGTTGCCAGCCAAAGCTGTGTACTGGTTGACAAGGATCGCTGCTGCTTCTTCGAACGCCTCACGAGGTGTGATTGTGCCGTTAGTTTCGACAGTGATTGCCAATTTGTCCAAGTTTGTCTCCTGACCAACACGAGTTGAGTCGACTTTGTAGCGAACGCGTAGAACTGGTGAGTACATTGCGTCGATAGCAATCATGTCGCTGTGCAAACGCTTTTCGCTTGACTCTTCAATTGTCTGATAACCGCAACCTGCCTCAACTACCAAATCCATAACCAAATGCTTGTTTGGGTCGTCGATTGTAGCAATTACTTGCTCTGGGTTAACGACTTCAACGTCAGCATTAGTTTTAATGTCAGCGGCAGTTACTTCGCCAGCGCCAGATTTCTCAATGCGTAGTTCAACTGGATCGTCAGTAAATACGCGCAGGTGAACGTTTTTCAAGTTCAACATAATGTCGACAACATCTTCTTTGATGCCTTCAACAGTAGTAAACTCGTGAGTTGCGCCCTCAATCCTGAAAGCTACAACCGCGCCACCGCGAACGCTTGACAATAGAACGCGTCGCAATGAGTTACCAAGAGTATTACCGTAGCCTGGGTGAAGTGGCTCGATTAGAAAAGTAGCACTGGTTTCTGAAATATCATCAACGCTCGCGAGTGCTGGATTGTAAATTGCTTTTGCCATAATTCTTCCCTAACCCTTCTTTTATCGTGAGTAATACTCAACAATTAATTGCTCGTTGATGTCAGCTTCTGCTTCCTCGCGCTTTGGCAAACCAGTTACTTCAATCTTCAGCTTCTTGCTATCAGCTTTTAGCCAGCTTAGTGGGCCTTGGACTGAATTGTTGATTACATCGTCAATTCGCGTAAAGTACTCTGACTTAGTACTCTTTGGACGAACCGTGATGACATCACCAGCTTTAACGCGAATCGATGGAATATCGACGCGTCGACCGTTCAATTCAAAATGTCCGTGGCTAACTAGTTGACGAGCTGCGCGACGTGATACGGCAAATCCAGAACGATAAACAACGTTATCCAAACGGCGCTCTAATAGCTTCAACAAGTTTTCGCCCGCCAAACCTTCTTGAGCGCGTGTTGCTTCGTCCATCAAGCGAGCAAACTGCTTTTCAACTAGGCCGTACAAGCGGCGAACCTTCTGCTTTTCACGAAGCTGTGTAGCGTATAGACTTGGCTTATTCTGACGACCATGTGCGTGCTGACCTGGAATGCCAGATTTTTTCGCCAAAATTTTATGTGCTTTTGGATGAAGCGCATAACCTTCGCGGCGGCTTTGCTTGACAATTGGTGAATTATCTCGTGCCATAATTATGCCCTCCGTGCCTTTCGTGGACGAACACCACCGTGAGGCACGCCAGTTACGTCCTTAATGCTTTCTACTGAGATGTCGAAGGCGCTGACCGCACGAATAGCGGCATCACGTCCCAAACCGACACCTTTCACGAAAACGTCAACAGATTTCAAGCCATATTGAGTTTTCGCAGCTTCAGCAGCTTTTTCAGCAGCAACCTGTGAAGCATAGGCTGTACCTTTTTTGCTTCCACGGAAACCACATGCACCAGCTGATGAAGCGGTTAGTACGTTACCCTTCTTGTCGGAAAAAGTAACGATAGTATTGTTAAATGTTGCCTGAATGTGCAGCTGACCAGCTGGGACTGATCGGCGCTGCTTCTTCTTGGTAGATTTTGCGTCTGCCATTTCTTAGTCCTTTCTTTAGGTCTTACTTGCTGCTTTTGGTTGTGTACCGCCCACGGCGATGGCGCGACCCTTGCGAGTTCGTGCATTCGTACGAGTCCGCTGTCCGCGTGTTGGCAGTCCTGCTTTGTGGCGAAGACCGCGATAGGCGTTGATATCCTTTAAGCGCTTAATATTATTTGCCACCAAGCGCTGGAGATCACCTTCAACGGTGTATTCGCTATCAATAATTTCGCGAATCTTGTTTTCTTCAGCCTCGGTGAGATCTTTCACCCGAGTGGTCGGCTCAATTTTAGCCGCCGCAAGGATGCTCGAAGCGTGCTTTGGCCCAATACCGTAAATATAGGTAAGCGCAATTTGCACCTGCTTCTCTGTTGGGATAACTACCCCAGCAATTCGAGCCATGCTTAACCCTGCCTTTGCTTATTCTTAGGTTTTTTCTTGTTGATGATATATAGTCGGCCTTTGCGGCGAACGAACTTATCATCGGGACTGATTTTTTTCACACCTGCACGAACTTTCATAAAGTGCTTAAATCTCCCTTCCCGAGTAAACCCGAGATTACCGTTAATATTTAACTACCGACCTTGAGGTCGATCGTCACGTAGGCGGAAGCTGATTCGTCCCTTTGTAAGATCGTAAGGGGTCATCTCAACCTCAACCTTATCACCAGGCACCAGACGGATATAATGCTTGCGCATTCGTCCTGAAATGTGCGCGATGATACTATGGCCATTCTCCAGTTCCACCTTAAATTGAGTATTAGGCAGTGCTTCCACTACCTTTCCTACCATTTTGATGACTTCCTTTTGACTCGCCATAAGTTACAGTTGTCAATTATACAGTACTAAACACAGTTTGACAAGGCTTTTCACTGCAAATTTACGTGCTATAATTGTGCTATCAAATTTAACATAAGGATTTTTATGGCAAGCAAGAAAAAACCAGCAAACTTTAAGGTTACAAAATCGAAGAATGAGATAATGACCGCAGCGCTAATCGGTCTGGTGACGGCTTTGATAGTGATAGTTATTGGCGTAATTTTATTACAATCTAACCAAACTTCCGACAAGACGTCTCAAACGGTGGAAAAGGTTGATAATGGATTTGTGAACTTGGGATCTTTAGGCTTTCGAATTGAAGGAGGCAAAGCGGTTATTCGCAACGATTCAGCCGTGCAAGAGATTCGCGATTTTCTGAAGGCAGATGTGAAGAAGTCGGGCTGTAGGGATAACAACGGCGTAGATGTGGTAATTGCCCATTCCCAAGATGAGAAACAATTGTTGCTGGGCTATGGTTGCGGCAATTCTGTGGCGCGAATGTTTGCAGTTAAGAAAGACGACGAATGGAAAGCGATTTCCCCAACCAACCAATTCAACCTATTTGAAATTCCAAGCTGCAAGATGGTTGATGAAAATAACATTAGTAATGAAATTGCGCCAGTCTGTCAAAATGAGAAAAAAGTTGGCGACAATTTATCTTACGATTACAAAATACGATAATCCATTCGCAAAAAAAGAATTCCCCGCTTTTCGGCGGGGATTTTTAATATCAATTATTTTTTCTTAAACAAACGACGCTTCTTACTCTTCTTTTTGTCACTATCAAGCAGCTCGTCTGGATCAAAGTCGTCATACGTAACCATCAGCGCACGAGAGTTGACTTGTCGCAGAGTCTCAAGGGCGACTGATACGACAATCAAGATTCCAGTACCGCCGATTGACAAACGCAAACCCTGCAAGCCTGTCAAATTGTACGTGAGATATTCCGCGACGAATGGCAAAATAGCCACGATTCCTAGGACAATTGAGCCGAACAAAATCAAGCGATTAACAGTCCTCATAAGGTATTTTTCAGTCTGAACACCCGGACGCACGCCTTCAATAAATCCGCCTTGCTTCTGCAGATTTTCGGCAATTTCGTTAGCGTTAAAGACGATTCCAGTGTAGAAATACGTAAAGGCGATAACCAAGATAAAATACAGCGTTGGGTAAATAAACGCCTCGGCCGTGCTTCCCGTGAACGAACCCGCATTTGGAGCTTGGAACCAAGTGATCAATTTATTGGCGGTCGGTAGAAGATTGGCGTTACCAGACGCTTTCATAACTTGACCAACAAATTGAGGCAAGCTCAGGAACGCAACCGCGAAGATGACTGGAATAACTCCCGCAGCAATCAATTTAACTGGCAAAATGCTCTTTACGTCGCCGTAATTACTGTTTCCGTGAACGCGCTTTGCGTAGTTAATTGTAATGACGCGTTGAGCTTCGTTGATTTTAACTAGGAAGTAAAGGACGATGAGTCCGGCGATTGACATGATTAATATCGTCCAGAACATAACTGGGTTTACAGGGAGAGTAAACCAGTTGAAGACGTTTAAGCTGCCAGATGAAGTATTGAACAGCGAGGAGATTAATGACGCGAGCATTTGCGGTAATTGGCTGATGATACCAGCGAAGATTACGATAGAAATACCGTTGCCGATTCCCTGCTCAGTGATCAACTCGCCGAGCCACATCAGAAGAACAGAGCCTGCCGTCATTGAAGTGATTGAAACGATCCATTCCATCATCGTAGGGTCGGCTAATGTCGTGCTGCCGCCTTGAAGAACTGTTTGCCTTAAGATGAAGATGAAAGCGATTGACTGGACAATAGCAAGCGGCACGGTAATAACACGCGTCCATTGCTGAATTTTCCGACGTCCAGATTCGCCGTCTTTGTGTAGCTCCTCAAGCCTTGGAATGGCTTTGGTCAGAAGCTGAATGATAATACTGGCGGTAATAAATGGACTAAGTCCGACCAACACCAGAGAAAAGCTCGACAACGCGCCACCAGATAGCAAGTTCAAAATTCCACCGAGGTCAGATTGCCCAAGCACCGACGAAATCGCGTTACGCAGTTGTGTTGGTTCCGCCAATGGCACTGGAATGTGCGCCAATAATCGATAAACAACGATTATTCCCACGACGATGAATAGTCGTTTTTGCATATCTTTATTTTTCAGCGAGCGGAAAATTATTCTCCAATTCATGTTTTAGCCCCTCATAGTCACTAACAATTCTTAACTCTGTTAATTATACATTACCTTAGCGGATATTTCCATACTAAAAACATAAAAGCGTATGCGTTATAATTGAATCAATAACATAATGTAAATGAGGTATTATATGCAACAGCAACCTGAAATCCCATCAACTCCGCCAATTACGCCACCGCCAAACCCAGAATTTCCCCAAAATTATCCACCAAAGAAAAGTAAATTATGGCTATGGGTTACATTGGCAATTGTGGGAGTGCTGGCGACAATCGGAATAGTGCTAGCAATTGTTCTTGTGTCAAATAAAACCGCTCCTTCAAAAGACACGAATATTTCGCGCAAAGAGGCGATCAAACCTAAGGACGAGAAGAAAAGCGAAGACAAAGAACAGAATTTAGCTAAATCAAATTCAAAATGTTTGACGTCTGCTGATTTTCGAAAAGCCGGCTATGGCCATATGAAAGACGGCTCTTTTACGCTTAGCGACGGTAAATATAATTTTAAAAATGTTTTCTTCAATGCAGATTCGACGCAATATACATATGAAGGAGTTACTGTCGACGAACTGGCTAAACTGGGGTCGCTATACAAATCAAATAGCCAAAAGGAATTTTCAATTGAGCTAGTCGGTCAAACATATGAAAGTTCAAAGACAAGCGCTGGCACAAAATTAGCCATGGAGCGTGCCGATAAAGTCAAGCAAGGCTTAGTTTCGCAAGGTTTTCCTGAGAATAAAATTATTATCTCTGAACCGAAAATTGCCAATCATGACAGTAGCGACGACACCGCCGACAGGAATGTGACTATTTATCTAGTCGTGCCGCAAGAGTGTAGCGAAAAATAGCCCAAAAATCAGAACAAAAGAAAATCCCCTTCTCTTTTGAAGGGGATTTATTATTACTGAGAAAGATTATTTCTCTTCAGCTTCTTTCGCACTTTGGCGTAGAGGTGTAGCCACTTTTTCGAATGAGCCACCAGCTTTTTCGATAGCGGCAACAACTGAAGCTGAGGCAGCTTGTACTTTCAAGTCAACCTTAGCCTTCAATTCACCACGAGCAATCACCTTAACAGTGTGGAAAGGAGTTGCAATGTAGCCTTCAGTGAACAACAAAGCGTTGTCAACGGTCTTGCCGTCAAATGCGTTCAAGTGATCCATATACACAACTTGTGCTGGAGTTCGCAAACTCTTGAATCCGCGAGCCTTTGGTACAGCTTGAGCTAGTGGACGCTGACCACCTTGGAACATTACACGAAGTTTCTTACCTGTTCGGGCGTTCTGACCTTTAGTACCGCGACCAGCAGTTTTACCTTGACCGGCAGCAATACCGCGACCAACGCGCTTTTTATTCTTGTTTGCTGAAACTTGGAGATCATTGTACTTCATTATTTAGCCTCCTTTTTAGCAACCTTTTTTACAGGCTGAGCGCTTAGCCATTGATCGCGTGGAACTAATGACTTTAGAGCTTCGATAGTAGCGTAAGCAATGTTAACCTTGTTGGTTGAGCCAAGAGATTTGGTCAATAGGTTACGAACACCTGTTACGCCGATAATCTGACGAACCACACCACCAGCGATAATACCAGTACCAGGAGCGGCTGGCTTGATCAACACGCGTGCGCCAGAGAATTTAACTTCGCTGTCGTGTGGAATTGTTTCGCCGTTTAATGGCAATGTAATCAAGTGCTTTTTAGCGACTGATGTAGCCTTAGCGACCGCAGCTTGAACGTCTGCACCCTTGGCAACACCGACACCAACTTTATCTTTGCGGTTACCAACAACCACCAAAGCCTTAAATCGGAAACGGCGACCACCTTTAACCACGCGAGAAACGCGGTCAATGTTGATTACCAATTCTTCAAACTCTTTTGGTGCGTCATCGCGCACATTTCGCCGGTCATCGCGGCGACCACCACGTGGATTTCGAGGTCGACGACCTTCTGCACGTGGGGTAGTATTTGCAGCTTGCTCTGCCATACTAAAACTCCAATCCTTCTTGGCGCGCAGCATCAGCCAAAGCCTTTAGGCGACCAGAGTATTGACGACCATTTCGGTCAAACACTACTGCGCTAATCTTAATTTTCTTTGCTTTCTTAGCGATTTCAGTACCGATAGCGGCACTTTTTTCAGTCATCGTGCCAGTCGCTTTTGTGCCAACTGTAGTTGCTGCAGCCAATGTTTTACCAGCTACATCGTCAATCAATTGCGCGCTAACGTGCAAATTGCTAATAGTAACTGTCAAGCGTGGACGCTCTGCCGTGCCTGAAACCTTGGCGCGAACGCGGTTTTTGCGAAGAGCGCGGTTGAGTAGCTTCTTATTTTCAGCCATGATTACTTACCTGTCTTTCCTGCTTTACGCAAAATCTGCTCGTCGACGTACTTGATACCCTTGCCCTTGTATGGTTCAGGCTTCTTCAATGCGCGGATTTCCGCTGCAACTTGGCCGACTTGTTGTTTATTGATACCGCTAACAACGATAATCATTTTTTCGTTGGTAACAGTTACGCCTTCTGGGGCTTTGTATTTGACTGGATGTGAAAATCCAAGTGCCATTTCTAGCTCGTTGTTGCTTGAGCTAACACGGAAACCGACACCGTTAACCTCTAGGCGTTTTTCATAGCCTTTGGTTACACCGATTACCATGTTGTTGATTAGCGCGCGCATCAGACCATGCTGACTACGGGCTACTTTGGACTCGTCCTTAGGATGAACCGTGACTTGTCCGTCTTCGACTTTCACCTCAACTGCTGGTGTGATGAATTGTGTCAATTCACCTTTCGGGCCCTTTACGACCACATCACCAGAGTCAACCGTGATTGTCACACCGGCCGGAATAACCACCGGCAGTTTTCCGATTCGACTCAGACTCATTACTCACCTTTCGTGTGATTTGATATTAAC
>UNSN01000025.1 GCA_900555675.1 Candidatus Saccharimonadota bacterium
GCGACGCGACTTCGCCACTAAGATGTTCATTCAAATATTTCGCAACTTTATTCATCAATCCTCCTTAGTATGTTACTTCAATTTTAGCATAAGCGCGGACAGTTGATAAGTAGAATTTGTTTTGATATAATCGGGTTATGCGGATGTGGTGGAATTGGTAGACACGCATGCCTTAGGAGCATGTGCCTCACGGCGTGAAGGTTCAAGTCCTTTCATCCGCACCAAGAACTGAAATTTTTCACCATAAGAAAATCACCCTGAGCATGGGTGATTTTTAATGTCATAAATTCAGAGTCTACACGACAGGCAATCGTAAAAGAACAATCACCTGTCATATAGATAGAAGCTACTAGAACTGCACAATAGAGGCTACCGAGATGTAGAAAAGACAGTCGTTGATAATAGTCCGAGACTTGGTCCTTAGCTGTGCCTCTTCCTTGCTGCTTTCCGGGGGGGCGCCCCTTAAGGCCTTCTTAATAACATTGAATTCCAATGCTATTGAGCCAGCCTCGATAGAGACTTCTTGCATAAGCCTCTTTTCGCCAGCTTCCCCTTCGTTGTGCTCATCGAGGATACACACAAGGCGACTTGTGCCATCCTCTACGGACTTGATCGCAGTTTCGAAACGGCGCCTCTTGTCGGGATCTTCAGAATAGAATTTGCCATCGATGAGGTCTCTAAGAACCTCCCAGACTACCCTGACTGTCTTAGCACTCTCTGTAATCTCGTGCATGTAGTTTTTGGGGCACATACCCTTCACCTTCCTGATGTTTTTCTCATCCGCAGGATTGCAGCGTGTCGTTCTTTAACAACACAAGATGAGATTTCATTCCTCTCAATGATTCTTAAGAAAGAAATTAAAACTCATCTTGTATTCGATTGCCTGTCAAAGTTCACTTTCGGACGAGGATTTACTCAACTCATCAACGAAAGCTACTTTTATTTATACCACACTTGTGTAAAAAAGTCAATAGAATACACTCAACGTAACTTGTCAGGACTTGAAACCTGAACTATAATTAGCTCACATCATGAGTTCGTTAAATAAAACGACAGGTGTAATTACGGGAAATTAGCTCAGTTGGCTAGAGCGCACGATTCACATTCGTGAGGTCACAGGTTCGAGCCCTGTATTTCCCACCATTTCACGTTAGGTATAAATATGGAATCTTTTTACGTTACGTCAACTCATCTTGACATAGATATGACGACTGAACCTCATCCGTCTGGATTAGTCATATTCTCGCGAGAATTATCTGCAAACGGAGAGTCGGCTGGACACATAATAATATCTCCCGAGAACCATCATACGGATATATACTGTGATTACCTTGAAAGAAATGAAGCTTTAGTAGCAGAACGTGAACGTTGGGGGATAAATATTCGACAAGATAAGATCGTGAATTACTTCACCCGAACAGAACCTGCTTATGGAATGTATATACCCCAGTCAGACGACATACTGGGCTATCCCGACCTACTAATAGCTTGTACGAATAATAGAAAAGCGAAGAAATTAGCCCGCCAAGAATTAGGAGTAGACCCGACGCAAGTTAAATTGGCAACGCAAGCCCTCGGTATAGTAATGGCTGATCTGGATATTTTACATAGAGCCGACGGCAAAACTCGGCTGATAAATTTCCCAAAAGACCAACTTGACGAACAGCAAATTACAGTATATTAAAGTATTAAACACAACTTTCACTCTTTTTATTTTCCCCTTATCGTGGTAAAATTTTATATTAAGAGGAAGGTCTGTGTTAATATCAGACCATATTTTTATGAAGGACGCTAGCAAGATTCGAAACATTGCCATTATTGCCCACGTCGACCACGGCAAAACGACCATGGTTGACGGGCTATTAAAGCAGTCGCGAACATTCCGCGACAACCAAGCCGAGATGAGCCAGGAATTGATTATGGATTCCGGCGATCAAGAGCACGAGCGCGGCATCACCATCACCGCCAAACAAACGTCAATTTTTTACGGCTACTACAAAATAAACATCATTGACACACCAGGACACGCCGATTTCTCTGGCGAAGTTGAGCGAACCTTGAATATGGCAGATGGCGTTCTGCTGATCGTGGACGCACAGGAAGGTCCGATGCCTCAGACCAAATTCGTATTAGCGAAGGCACTTGAGCTGGGACTGAAGCCTGTCGTGATTATCAATAAGATTGACAAGCCAGCCAGGCGAATTGCCGAAGTTGAAGATGAGTTGAGCGATCTGTTTTTGGAGCTAGCGACCGACGATTCTCAATTGCAATATCCAATTTATTACGCAATCGGACGCGACGGAAAATCATGGAAAGAAATTCCTGCAAACACCGACGAAGACGCAGATTTGACGCCAATTTTTGACGCGATTATCAACGACATTCCAGCGCCAGACGTGACGGAAGATGGCGCGTTTCAATTGCTTGTTACCAGCTTACAATACGACACGTTCCAGGGGAAATATGCGATTGGGCGAATTGCTCGCGGATCTGTTAAGCGTGGCTTGCAGGTCAGTTTGATGAAAAATGGCGAAGTTGCGGGTTCTGCACGAATTGAGAAAGTTTTTGGCTATCGCGGTTTGAATCGTGAAGAACTTGACGAAGCTTTTGCTGGCGACATTGTGGCGTTGGTTGGCGTGGCTGATGCGCATATTGGCGATACGATTGCCGATAAAGAACAACCTGAAGCGCTGCCAACAATTGACATTGAAGCGCCAACTCTGAGCATGTACCTCGGCCCAAACACCAGTCCAATGAAGGGACGCGAGGGCGAGTTTACGACATCTAGGCAAATTGGCGACCGATTGAAGCGAGAGCTTGAAACCAACGTGGCGCTACGAGTCGAGGAAAACGGAATTGGCTTTACGATTTCTGGACGCGGCGAATTGCACTTGAGTGTTTTGATTGAAACCATGCGACGTGAAGGATTTGAGTTTGAAGTTGGACGACCGCAAGTTGTTACAATTACCGAAGATGGCGTTGAAAAAGAACCGATTGAAGAATTGCAAATTGAAGTCGGAAGCGAATTTATCGGCGCGATTAGTCAAGAGCTTGGTGCGCGGCATGCCGAAATGAAATCCCAAGAAACGACCACCGCTGGCGCTGCTCGCCTGACTTACATTTTGCCGACGAGGGCGTTGATTGGTCTGCGCAACATTTTATTGACCGCCACCAGAGGTACGGTGATTATGAATTCCCTGCCTCACGGATATCAACCGCTTGGCGGAAAATTGCCAAAAACCCGCAATGGAGTTTTGATCGCGTTTGAGGCTGGCACAACAACACCTTACGCCCTGCAAGCAGCTGAGGCGCGCGGTGAACTATTGGTCGGGCCAGGAACGGAAGTTTACGCCGGAATGATTGTCGGAATCTATAATCGCCAAGAAGACATCGAAATCAACGTTTGTAAAGCCAAGCATTTGACCAACATGCGTTCCAAATCGTCAGACGGAACTGTGCAATTGACGCCATTTACGCAATTTAGCTTGGAGCAATGTATCGACTTTATCGAAGATGACGAGCTTCTGGAAGTTACGCCAAAATCATTACGACTTCGCAAGCGATATCTGGACGCAAACGAACGAAAACGCGCCGCGAAACAATAGTCGTGTAAACCACAAAACCGCCCCGTAATGGAGCGGTTTATTTTTATACGCAGAAAGGAATTAGTTGACAAGAGTTTCTTTGACTCGGCGGGAAGCAAAGAAGTACAAGATTACCAATCCTTCTACTATTAGCATTGTAACGATTCCGGTGATAAATGCCGGAACCTCTACTCCCGATCTTCCGGATGCATATATAACTACCGCATTCGCAACATTACCCAATCCAGCTGTGGCGATCGTAGCAACAGCTAGCCATTTACCAAGACGCTTCTGCATCGTTATGAACACAACTGCACAAATAGCCAAGACTACTAGTACAGGTGAAAATATCAAAGAAATGACGTTTTCAGGCTGGCTAAGATTCATTATTGCCTGGAAAAACACTGCTGTATTGACAAGGCTACCGATAACGAAACAAACCACAAAGAACATTAACCAACCCTTAACACCCTTCAGGGATTCCGCCATCACGACATATTGCACAGGCGCTGCTTGAGGTTGTGCAAAATATTGCTGACTGACCGGTTGCTGCTCATACGGTGTGTTCTGCGGTTGTGGTGCAGGACCGTACTGTGCGTTTGGATCAGGCTGTGGCGCATATTGCGGCTGCTGAGGTTCTTGTTTTGGCATATTAACTTCTCCTTTTAAGAATATTGATATGCCAATTATATCACATCCTTTATTTCCTCTGGTAAAAATCCTTTGTCATGCTTAAAGCCAGCTTGCCACTTGTAACCCTTGTTATAGCCCAAATCTTTCATCAATTTGGTCGGAGCATTCCTGAGATGCAACGGCACGGGAGAATTCGGATATTTATGCGCCAATTCAAAAGCGCCGTGCATTAAATCGGTAATTTCACGCGACTTCTGGCTGCGAGCCAACGCAATAGCGCAATGGAATAAATTATACTTCGCCTCTGGAAGACCGACGCGCTCGACAGCCTCAAATGTTGCAATTGCCAAGCTCAGCGCACCATTACCCGCCAGCCCAATATCTTCCGACGCAAAAATTACCATTCGCCGAGCAATAAACTTCGGATCTTCGCCCGCGTCAATCATTCGCGCCAAATAATACGTCGCAGCCGTCGCATCACCGCCTCTTAGCGACTTGATAAAAGCGGAAATCACGTCGTAATGCGAATCGCCTTTTTTATCATAGCCCGGAAGCCGCTTCTGAGCTGCCGCCTTAACTACTTCCGGCGTTACTTTTTCGTTAAAACTCAGCGCCAATTCCAAATTGCCCAGAGCCACCCTTGCATCGCCATCCGATAATTCCGCCAAATAGTCCAGAGCTTTGGGCGAAACTTGCTTGGACTTTTTCAGGACTTTCAGCGCTCTTTTTAATACCGATATAATTTCGTCTTTTGTCAATCGCTGAAGAACTAAAACTCGAGAACGCGACAGTAGCGGCGTGATGACTTCAAAGCTCGGATTCTCGGTCGTCGCACCGATTAACGTAATTAGCCCACTCTCAACGTGCGGCAAAAACGCGTCTTGTTGAGCTTTATTAAATCGGTGGATTTCGTCAACGAATAGAATTGTCCTAAGTCCCAGATTCCAGTTTTGGCGGGCGTGCTCAATCACTTGTTCAACGTCCTTTTTTCCGCTTGTAACTGCCGACAGCTCAATGAACTCCGCCTTCACTTCACGCGCAATAATTCGTGCCAATGTTGTTTTTCCAGTTCCCGGCGGACCCCATAATATCAAACTGACCGGCTCGCCATTCTTAACAATCCGCCTCAATAACTCGCCCTCACCAAGCAAATGACTCTGTCCTATCACCTCGTCCAGCGTCTGCGGTCTCATCTGTTCAGCCAGCGGCTGCCTACTATCACTCATACTTCCATTATATCGCGAATTCCATAAAGCCAAAAAGTCGTCCGTCGTTTACACTTTCCTCGCACAAAATGCTACAATAGATCTATCTAAATAGGAGGAAAAATGGAAGCATTCGTAATAATAATCTTGTCGTTTATCGGGCTTTATGTGCTAAGCGGCATTAAAATCGTTAATCAATATCAGCGCGGCGTGGTTTTGACGCTCGGTAAATTTACTGGTGTTCGCGAACCAGGATTAAGAGTTGTTATTCCAGGATTGCAGACGATGATGCTGGTCGATATTCGTTCAACTCCAATTGACGTTCCAAAACAAGAAGTCATCACTAAAGACAACGTCACTGTCGGCGTTGATGCGGTGGTTTATTTCCGAGTTATCAACGCGCCAAAAGCCGTGCTAGAAACCACGAACTATATTTACGCGACTAGCCAATTTGCCCAAGCGGCACTACGCGACGTCACTGGAAATGTCGATATGGACGATTTGCTCGCCAAGCGCGAAGAGATTTCTCAGCAGATCAAGGAAATTGTTGACGCCGAAACTGACAAATGGGGCATCGATGTCGAGAACGTTAAGATTCAGAATATCGAGCTTCCTGGCGATATGAAACGTGCTATGGCCAAACAAGCCGAGGCAGAGCGCGAGCGCCGCGCCAACATCATCAACGCTGACGGTGAAAAAGCTGCAGCTGAAACATTAGCCCAAGCCGCAGAAATCCTAGCAAAAACTCAAGGCGCCATCAATCTGCGAACATTGAACACCTTAGAGCGAATCTCCACGGAGCCAAGCCAAAAGACGATGATGTTATTCCCTATCGAACTCATCGACGCGATTCGTGGCGGTAAAAAATAAACCACTTATCAATAAAATAAGCACTCTGTAATTTTACAGAGTGCTTTATGATTTCTGGTGCGGATGGGGAGAGTCGAACTCCCATCTCAACCTTGGGAAGGTCACATAATAGCCGCTATACGACACCCGCGCTCGATAAAATTATAACACCCTTGTCAGATAGCGACAACTTTAGTACAATTAAATAGCAAGTTTGTGGCTCTTTAGCTCAGTTGGTAGAGCAGAGGCCTGAAGAGCCTTGTGTCCCCAGTTCAAGTCTGGGAGGAGCCACCAAATATTGCATTTCATTCACGACTTTGTTACAATAAATCGTGAACAACATGCGGGTATAGCTCAGTTGTTAGAGCGCTTCCTTGCCATGGAAGAGGCCAGGAGTTAGAGTCTCCTTACCCGCACCAATTAGATATTTAGCCATCCGAACGGGTGGTTTTTTCGTATGTTAGTCCTTAGATAGCTAATTATATTTGACATAATACCCCCAGGGGGTATATGATTGTTTTATGGATACAGCAGACATCAAACGACGAGCCCTGCACCGCACAAAGATCATATTAGGACAAATGCGCGGACTCGAGAAACAAATTACCGACGATGCGTATTGCATGGACGTTTTGACCCAAAGTCTAGCAATACAAAAGTCATTAGCGTCGCTTAATAAACTTATTCTGGAGCGACATCTCCGCACACACATTGCCGATAAAATGGCGTCCGGCGCCGAAGCTCAACAAAGTAAAGCGATAGAAGAATTACTCAATCTATATGAATTAAATAATATAAGGACAAAATAATGAATCACGAATCTCATAATCATTGCAATACAAAAAATTCAATCAAACGCATGGCGCTAGCGGCAAGTTTACACTGTCTGGCGGGATGTATGATTGGTGAGATGGTTGGCGTTACCATCGGCACGCACGCTGGCTTTGCGCCACATACTACGGTCATTCTAGCATCAGTCTTAGCTTTCATTTCCGGCTACACCGCGTCAATCATACCATTAGTACGCGCCAAATTATCGCTCATAAAATCCTTAAAGTTAGTTTTCGCCGCCGACACATTGTCCATACTGTCAATGACTATCGTAGACAACATAATTATGCTAATCATTCCGGGCGCCATGGATAAGAACTTAGCTCATCCGATTTATTGGGTTAGTCGGCTAATTTGTATGTTCGCCGCGTTTGCCGTATCATATCCCGTCAATCTATATTTGTTACGCCGAGGCAAAGGTCACGCATTGACTCATCATTATCATCACATGTAATTTATTTGTTTTGATTTTCCCTATCATCTCGCTTATACTTAAACTATGAAAACTTGGCAAGATGTCGCCTCTCTTTATCAAATTTATCCGCGCAGTTTTCTAGATACGAATGGCGATGGAATTGGCGATTTGAACGGCATTACCGAGAAGCTGAATTATTTATCATGGCTGGGCATCGATTCGATTTGGATTTCCCCATTCTTCGTATCACCGCTGACCGACTTTGGTTATGATATCGCAAATTATCGAGCTATTGATCCGACTTTCGGAAAAATGCACGATTTCCAAGCGCTTCTTAAAAAAGCCCACGATTTCGACATTAAAGTTATGATCGACCTCGTTCCCTGCCACACTTCAGACCAACATCCGTGGTTTCAAGAATCCAGATCTTCACGCGATAACCCCAAGCGTAATTATTATGTCTGGCGTGATGGAAAAGATAATAGCGAGCCTAACAATTGGCGAAGTTTGTCTGGCGGCAGTTCTTGGGAGTTTGACGAACTCACCGGGCAATTTTACCTGCATTCGTTCTTAAAAACGCAGCCAGATCTGAATTGGGACAATCCCGCAGTGCGTGCTGAAATGAAAAACATAGTGCGATTTTGGTTTGATATGGGCGTCGATGGAATGCGCGTCGATGCAATTTGGGGAATTTCCAAAGACCCCGACTTTAAAGATGATTCTCCAAATCCTGATTTTTATGGCAATCCAAACGATTACGGAGCGTTTATCCACGACCACTGTAAAATGGGACCGCATTTTCAGGAATATTTGCAAGAATTGGCGTCAGTCTGCGACAAATATGACGACAAGCAAATGGTGTTTGAATTTTATCCCGACGATAAGCTGGGCGATATTTATCATCAATACAGCCAGATCCTGACAGTCCACCCAAAAGCCTCGGCGTTTTTTATGGAATATCGCGACAACGAATGGCACGCTAAAAATATTGAGAAAAAAATCGATAATTACCTACAATCAGCGAACTCAACCACGCCATTTTTTTGCATCGGAAATCATGACCAGCCGCGAGTCGCCTCCAGATTGGGCGAAGAACGTGCCCGCGCTCTCAGCTTCTTAAATCTCCTCACTCCAGGAATTAGCGTAGTGTATTACGGCGACGAAATTGGCATGACAAACGGAGAATTGACCGCTGATGACATTCAAGATAATTTTAGTCCTGCCAATTCTGTTGTTGATAGCCGAGATTTGGAACGCACGCCGATGCAATGGAATGATTCGCAATTTGCGGGCTTTTCAAGTGCAAAACCTTGGCTTCCCGTTAATGAAAATCGCACGAAAATTAACGTTGATAGCGAAAAAATCACAAACGATTCTCTGCTTAATATGCACCGAAAGCTGCTAAAATTACGCCAAACCTTCCCAATTCTTAAAAATGGCAATTTGAGCATCGTGCAAAACATGGGCAACGGATTTATTCTCGGGTTAAAAAAAGAGCTGGCTGGTCAACGTGCTTATATTTTCATCAATTTCGCAGACGAGAAACAAAGCTTTTCCACTCCAGAAAACGCCAAGATCATTGCCTCAACTCACTCTGTCGATTCAATTACCGCAGAAAATCTCCAAATGATAATTCCAGGATATTGCGGAGTTTTACTTATTGTCCAGTAATAAAAACACTCAACTAGAATAAGGTTCCATCTTTAGTATCGCACTCCTCTATGGGATAGAGACCCGCGCATTCAGTCGCCAACCTAGCCATATTCTCTTTAATTTCCTTGTCATTAGCAGCCTCGGTGAGAGCTTCTAAGTCTAGATAGCAATCATCACTGTTTTGGCTAGATTCTGTCGTATCACCCCCTAGCTCTTCGCTGCCGACACTTCTTTGCAAATCTTCATCATTTGCAATTTCTTCGTAATATTTATATTTATCCGATTCGTCAGAAGTATCTTCACTCAGAATATCTGCCCCACAATTAACATGACCATCGTACAGCATTTCTCTACACTCCTCCTCTTTTTACTTTGTCTATAAACCATTATACGACACCACCAGATGTAGTGATAGAGTTAACTTCACAACACTATCAAACAACGACGTTTTTCATCTCGCCCAGTTAATTCACCTTTAATTATAAGCAGTCAGAATCAAATCACCGTCGACATACTCGCCTAAAAATACATCTCTGTAGGATTCCAAGCCTCGTTTTTTAAGCTCGCCAAGCAGCCACTTTTCATCTTTTCCGATTACTTCCAAAATATCAGCTTGCAATTGACCGTCCGTTATCAACGGGAATTTCGGATTTTCCTCACCTTTATGCGAAATAATAAGCTCGCCATCTTGCTCAACAACAGCTCTTTTCACATCTTTCGTCGAGTAAATATTATGGGTTCGAAGCTTGAAAGAAACGTCATGAGCACTTAAGCCGACCTTCTCACAATTTTCGATATTTATCTTTCCATTATCTATAATTATCAAAGCCTTCCCATCAATCAGCTGCTTAGCCTTAACACTATGTTTCTTTATCCACTTCAGCGTAAGCACCAGCACGCACCATATACACAAAATCCCAACATAGTCCAAAATCTTAATATCATTGTTATAAATAACACCACCAATAATACCACCAAGTACGTAATTCTGAACTTGATCGCTAGCGGAAGATGGCGCCAGATTACCTTTTCCTGTGATGTTAATTATTATCGTCAGCGCAAAAAATCCGATCAATAATTTTATTGCTACTAAAATAAATTCATTCATAATTTACCTACTTTTTTC
>UNSN01000026.1 GCA_900555675.1 Candidatus Saccharimonadota bacterium
CTCCCTGTATGCAAACTAACCTTTAGCTTTTACTCTATAATATATAATTACTGTAAAAATTGCAAAATATTATCAAATTACATGCCGCCATAACGACTTGCGCCATACGCAGAAGTTTTAGCAATAGCAACCTGACGAGGCTGCTTTTGCTGATACATAAAATCGACTATCGATCGCACAATCGTTCCGCCACCCATAACAAACAGTCCTGCAATTCCAACGTTTTTAAGAAATTCCCGACGGTCCATCGGTTTCTCTAATAATTCGTTAACTTGAATTGGTGTGTTCATAGTTTCCTCTTTTTTTGTTTTTTCTATTGTTGTGGTAAATTATATCACCACATATTGAAGTATGCAAATATATTCTATACAAGCTTTACAGATCTAGAAGGAACAGATACCGAAACAGACCGAGATGGTATAGAAAATCCATCCACCGATCGAGACAAAGATCTTCTTATCGGTACAGGTTTTGAGACTGTTTTCTTCGGAATAACCACCTTCTTATTTGCTACTGGAGATGGTTTTTCTGTCTTCATTGCCACGAATCCATCAAGCGAGCGACGATTAACTAATGTACGATTCGACACTGGCTTCTTCACTAGAATTGGCGTCTCTGACTCGGGACAAACAGACACTTTCTTCGCCTCCATAGGACGAGGTTTGATATCTTTTGCAGTATGATTTGCCGACTCATTATCTACGGCGACCGAACGAATCAACAAACCGTCTTTCGATTTTTTATCCGCTCGCTTACGGTTTTTCAATAGGATAATTACTATACCCACTTGATACATCACAATTATCGGAGCCGCTAATAGCAATTGATTTACAGCATCTGGAGTTGGAGAGATAACCGCAGCAAACACTACAGACCAAAGAATAACATGCCGCTGGCCAGACATTAACATCCGCGGAGTCATTGGCTTTATGCGATTTATGATTGTCATAAATAGCGGTAATTGAAATAACAACGCCCCGGCTAGCAAGTATGTCATTACAAACGAAAGATACGACTCAACCGTCAGCATAGGGCTGATGTTTTTTAAGTCAAAACTAGTCAAGAATTGAATAGCTGCCGGCAATGCTAGAAAGTACGAGAAAGCAACGCCAACAGCTGCCAGCAATAAAGAACTTAGGGAATATCCAAGCACTCCTCGTAACGTCGTTTTCTCGACCGCAGGCATAACAAAGCGATATATATGATATAGCGCAACAGGTAACGCTCCAATCATCGCAGCATAAATGCACACTTGTACGGCAAAATTAAAAGCACCCCCTGGCGTTAAATATACCAAAGATAGATTATTTCCAAGCGGCTTAAGTAATAACGCTACAATTTTATCGAAAAATGGATACACCGCCGCACCAGTTGCCAAAAAAGCAAGCGCAACAATAGCAAGTCGCCATTGCAACTCTCGAATGTGATCCATAAATACTGGCGATGAACCAGAAACTTGCGACGAATTACTTATCTTTCGCTTCGCCGGATTGCGATGCACTACTCTTTTCATCATCCTCCTTGAACGCTGTCTTTAGCTCTCTTGCTGATGAACCGATACTTCGCGCCAACTCGGGCAATCTTTTTGCACCAAACAATATAAGTAAAATAACTAGTATTACAACCAGCTCCGGAACGCCAATCTGTGGCATAACACATCCCCCTTGTTTTTATAGTATTACTCCTCTATTATAGTAGTAATGCTTATAAAATCAATAGAGTTATGATGAGTAATCGAATTATATTTCACAATTTTTCTGCCACCTATAACTGTAGTAGCTACGGCGCAGGCAGTTATACTAACGGTCAGCCATGTACTACTACTGGTCACCAAGAAAGCCATCAAGGAAGTAGTACTTCATATCAGACGGTTACACAATCTGGTAATCTCCTCGAAAACACCGGAGAATCTTTATTTATAGGTCTTGCAATCGGCATATCTCTGATCGTTATTGCAATTATTCTATTGATAAATAAAAAGCGCCACTCCAAAAACAAGTAGCGCACTTGTTTCATTATAAACGTCTATTACTGACGAGTAACTTTTACCATTGCGTCGCGAATAACTGAGCCGTTCAAAGTATAGCCAGCGCGAAGCTCCTCGGCAATAACTTCCTTATCGCCATCCGTCGATTCGTCAAATTGAACAGCCTGATGGAATTCAGGATTAAACAAAGTTCCGGATTTGGCGTCAATTTTTTCCAAACCAATCTCCTTCAACTGCTTGTCAAGCTGCTTGCTCAGACCAGCCACACCCTTAACCCACGCATTATCTTGAATCTCCTCTGGGACGTTAGCAACAGCTCGCTCAATTGTATCAATAACTGGCAATAATTTCATCACCGACTTAGTCTGACCCATTTGATGCGCTGACTGTTTTTCTGCCTCCACGCGCTTACGATAATTCTCAAAATCCGCTCGAGTCCGCTGCAGATCCGACGTCAGCTCAGCAATTTCTTTCTCTAAATCTTCAGCTTTTTTATTCTTCGTCATTTTTCCTCCTTTTAGCCACTATAAGACTTCTTCCAACATCGCGCCCGTACGACGCACCAGCTCCATCGTTCGACGATAATTCTGTCGCGTCGGACCAATCACACCGATGTAATTATCGCCACCAGACGATGACTTAAATTTACTTATAATCAACGTAGCACCACTGCTTTTGCCAATTGGATTTTCGCTACCAATAAACACATTTAGCGGTTCGTCCGGTGCCGCTTCGCGCAGCCACGGCTCGATATTGTCAATCAATTTAGCAACCGCCTGAATGTGATCGCCATCGCCAAACTCTGGTTGACTGAATAACTGAGTCATTCCGTTCATATACAAACTCGAACCAAATGACGCAAAACCAAAATTGCCAGTCATTTCCACCAAACCATCAACCGCTCGGCGAATCGCTTTGTCTGAAGTATCAACATTTGAATTGACGTGCGCTTCAATTGCCTTCGTGCTGCTATCAATACCGCTCGGCAATTCCGTCATTTGCGCTGCCGTGATTCCATTGACATAAAAACGATATCCCTTGTCTGTCGGAATTCGACCTGCGCTCGTGTGGGGCGCCTCAATAAATCCCATCTCCTCAAGCTTTGCCATTTCACTGCGAATCGTGGCACTGCTCACGCCAAACAGTTTGGCTAGCGTTACACTACCAACTGGCGCCGCAATTTCAGCGTATTGCTCAATAATAGCGACAAGGATTGCTTGTTGACGTTCGGTCATAGTCCAATTATATCGCAAATCTAGCACTCATACAAGCAGAGTGCCAAGCCTTATCGTCTTTCCGTAAAGTAGCGCGCTGCATCCGAAGAGAACAACATCATGATCATAATATGCACGCCAATTGAGATCAAAAGCAGCATAATCGACGCATTAATTCGCCCAATTGTCACGGATAAAGATTCGGTGACAATAGCTAGTGTCGCCACAGAAAGCAGTGAGATTCGCGCTCGGCTACTTCCTCGAAGTAGTAGCCCAACCAGCACGATTTCCGCCACAACCAACAACACATTAAAACCAGCCATCATTGACAACATGGTATTCGCGGCATTTATATCAATTCCGTCAATATTCGCAACTTGCACCAAAGTCGTCGGCCAGCTAGAAAAGTCCACCAGCATTTGCCCGATTGTGAATAACGACGCCAGAATCATTAGTCCGCCGCCAATTAAAATCTGCGGCGGTCGGCGGCCCCAAAGCTCTTCCAATAGGGTTTCGTGATTTCGCGGATGACGATCATAAATTGTGCCGTCCATAATCACCCCGAGCCGCGTTGAAGCCGTGACATTATCGTCAGTCTTTATCCGACCGACTTCCAAAATCGGCAAATCACCATCAGTGCGAATGGAATCCCCGAAACCGTTGCGCGAATGATAGCCCGTTGAGAAATCCTTTAATATCGTCACTCTAACATTTTTATTGTTACTTTTAACCGACTCAATGATATAATCTCGTTCAATATCAATATTCTCGTCAATTTTATGTGTGAACTGAAAAGTAAATAAAGAAAAGCCGATACTCTTATCGTACGTACCAGCCGCCAACCAATCAACTCGATGACCACCAGGAAGAAGCCAGCCATTTGGGCATCGCCAAAACCTAACATGATGACGACGCCTTGGGTTGCCGTCAACCTCTTGTTGATAAGCAAAGTCCTGCCGTCTACCAAACAAAAATGCTGGCGACACTGGCGCATTTGGATAACTACGACCACTCAGTACCGTAAGCACCATTTTCCAAGCTGACCTTGGAGTTATGTCATCCGCTAGAACCCAGCCAGCCTCAGTCATTGCTTTATGGAGCTTTTCTTCCGAGCCGCGCACACTCAAATTGACAGGGTCGCTTAATACTCCGTCCGCTGTTCGCGTCCTGCCAATAAAATAGTTCGGCACGTACATATTGCTCAAAATTCGATGGAGCCTAGGCAACGCCAAATACGCCACAATTATCCACACAACAAAGAACAAGCCAACCAGCCACCAGCCGCCCGTCGCCCAACCTTCTCTAAGTACCAACCACGCCAACCAAAACGACGCCAAACCTGCAAAGATAAAGAAGGACTGGTCTAACAATGTAGTCAAGGTCTTCGAAGAACGATCTTGTCTGGCTGCTATTTTTTTTGGAATTTTTACTGAACTCATAGATTAATTATATCATTGAGGAGATTTCGAGCCACCAAACGCGCCTCGTCATCTTGACGCTTAAACACGTCGCCGCGCAAAATAATTTCCTCGGTCACTCGAATTGCTCGCTCCAAATCGTCATTAATAATCACGTGATAATACGGAACTTCAAGCGCGTAAGCCAACTCTTTTATCGCCGAGGCATGACGCTTTGGCCACTCCGCTTGAAAATCTTCTTCAGTCGCGTAACGCTTTTTTAATCGCTCAATCCAAGTTTGACTATTTGGCGGCACAATGAAAATCGCAATGCTATCTGGCGCCAGTCGCTCATATTCCTCCACGCCCTGAACGTCAATGTCGGTAATTGCTACGCGGTTCTGGTCATGCGCCAACTTCAGCTCAGCCACCGACGTTCCATAAACTGTACCGTGAACAAACTTCGCCTCAATAAATTCATTATTTTGTAGCATGTTTTCGGCAGTTTGCGAATCAATAAAATGATAGTCAATTCCATCTTGTTCGGCACACCCGTTATTCGTGCGTGGAGCGCGCGTAGTGTGAGAAACAATATCGCGAAACTCGGGCGACTTCAGCAATTGTTTTTTTATCGTGTCTTTGCCCGCACCAGAAATTCCCGCAAGCAGCGCAATTTTCGTACTTTTGACCAACTCAATTGTCGACTCGGTTGGCTGATAATTTGTAATAAGATCTTCAATACTTGGCATAATATTTACCTATAATAACTCATCAAGTACAGATTGCCAATTGGGAAATTCAGAACTTCCAAAACGAATAAGCCGACCAGTAAACTCGCCCGCGCCGTTCGCCGTCCGATCGTCAATCAAAATATCGCCTCGACTCAAATTCTTTGCTGACGAAAAAATAACCTTACGGAAGAAAACATTATCCGAACCTTCGCCGCCAAAATACTTTTTTACCCACGCCAACTTATCGCCCAAAGCCGTCGGATTTTGCCACGGAGAAGAAGATAAAATATATAAATCATATTTGTCTCTTAGGGCGTAAACAGCCTCGATAGCTCCAGGCACTGGATCCATCAAAGAAAAAATTCCTGGAATATTATCGTACCGACCAGCAAACTCATCAATCAACTCAGGCGATACCTTCGTTAAAGCAGATTTGAAATCCGCCAAAACACCATCCATATCAATATAAACAATAGGTTTTTTCATAGTTAATCCCTTTTTAGCATCACCATAAATGCTTCGCTCGGTATATCAACTTTACCAAAGCGTTTCATTCGTTTTTTACCGCGCGCTTGCTTGGCGAGAAGCTTCTTTTTACGACTGACATCGCCACCGTAAAGATAGCCCGTAACATCTTTTCGATAAGCGCCGATATTTTCCCTGGCAATAAATTTACCGCCAATTGCCGCTTGCAATGAAACCTCAAAACTCTGACGCGGCACGACTTCTTTCAATTTCTTAACAATCTCACGCCCCAAATGCTGTGATTCCGACCGATGACACATCACGCTCAGCGAATCAACCATTTCGCCCGCCACATAAAAATCGACGCGCACCAAATCTTCCACTTGATAATCTGCCAACTCATAATTAAACGAACCGTAGCCGCTGGTAATAGATTTCAATTGGTCATAAAAATCCGTCAACAAATTCGCAAGTGGCGCCGCAAATGAAATCAGCGCCCGCTCGTCGATGTAACTCAGGTTTTTCTGGCGACCACGCTTACTCACAATCAGCTGAATCACCGCACCGATGTAATCCTGTGGCACAACAATTTCGCCGTCAATCCACGGCTCGCGAATCTCTTTTATTTGCGCTGGGTCGGGCAATTCACTAGCAGATTTAATATCCAACTCCTCGCCATTCGTCAAACTAACTTGGTAATCAGTACTCGGATTCGTAACAATCAAATCCAAATTATATTCACGCTCCAATCGCTCGCGAATAATGTCCATATGAAGCAGACCCAAAAATCCAATTCGCACACCATAGCCCAGCACTGGCGAATTTTCCGGCTCGAATTGCAGCGCTGAATCGCTGAGGCTCAACTTTTCAATTGCCTCTTTCAGGTCATTGTAGTCTTCATTGGACACTGGGAAAAACCCCGCATAAACAAACGGCTTAACTTCTTTATAACCTGGAAGTGGCTGGACGGTAATTTTTTCAGTCATAACTATTTATTATTATATCAGCTCAATGTTTTTATATAAACGCACAGTAAATCGCTCCTTGCATGCCTACTTATTCTCAGCAAATTATTACTTACACACTGAGGTCTAACCTATAACTGCTCAAAAATCTTATGAGCTTGATTCTTGCCAATAGCCTGAACCAGTTCAGCGTAACTCATCCACCGACCGCGCTTAGCTTTGTCGCGACGATAGTCCTTCTCATCAGTAATATCGCCCTTAACTATCACATCAACATTACGCCAAGCGACCCAAGGCATGTCATCGCTCAAAAAGCTATAATCTAGATGAACATAATTTTCGTTGATCAGTTTATAGCCTGACGATGAAAATCCGCGCGCATACAACTCGCGGAGAATAACGTTTGCTAGCTCAGCAAAGTTGTCAGCAGTGACACACAAAAAGTCATCGTATTCTTCACCGATTTCGTATGATCGTCCATTCATAAAAATACTATACGAATCATCGTCGACAATTTTCTCATCTAGCCACACACGGCGGTCGCGTGTTACTGGAATTACGCGACATCTAATTTTCTCTGTAAAGTTTTTGAAGTTACTCATAATTGCCAACAACAGATATATCAATACCTATTTCGTGCATTCTATTACATCTACGCTTTTCAATACTAGTATATACTATTTCCACTGTCGCGTCTGGTTGATCTTGTGCTTCTCAAAATACACTTCCGCCAAATTGACGTCAAACCGATTTGCCAATTCCATCAAATAGTTCAGCACGTCCGCAAACTCCTCGCGCAGATTGTCATGATTGTCAGGTTTTTTCTCACCCTTAAATCCTGTCTCTTTGCGAACTGCTTTTGCCAGCTCGCCAACTTCCTCAGTAAACAATAAGAACACTTCAGTGACAGAATTTTTATCCCACCCCTTCTCTTTACATGTTTGATCGAGGTGTTTTTGTAATTCAGTTAAGCTGATTGTTTGTGGATTCATGATTTTTCCTTCTTTAATCTTAATTAACTTACACTTGATGGAATATAAACATAGCAGGAAGCAAGAATCTGCTCGCTATCCAATCCTATTTTTAATTACTATTATACTCTGATTTATCAAACAATATATCACTTTGGTTAAATATTTTTTCCTGTGATAGTCCAAAATCTCTACCAGCAACTTTTTTATGAAGTTGCTGGTTTTGTTTATATAACTTTTATAAAGAAGTAATAAAAGTTAAACCGCCTAATATCACTCCCGCTGCATTGGGAATGATGAGGATCCAGTCTTTTTTAGGTTCTTTTGTCCAACCGTAGATAACCCAAATCAGGCAAGAAACTGCTGCGAATAGTGGTTGGAAAGGTTGAGCTTTGGATCCTTGTAAGTTTGCGATAATTTGTGGAATATAAGCGACGAATACAAGAATTCCAATAAAAGCTCCAATAGATCCGACGAAACGATTAATTTTTTGTTTTGACATACGATACCTCCTGAGCGTCCATTATATCAAAACGGAAAAAATTGTCAAATGAGACATAAGCCAGTATGGAGAATAAGTTTTAGTTTTTATCTAAAACTAAGCGAAAGAGCCAAGTGTGGTTTGAGAAGTAGCGTTAGAATTGTTCAAACCTGATTTATCCATTACTAGGCTGGATAGAGAGCTTATGATCGTGGAAATAGTAGTAAATCAGTATTGTCGTGTTGAAAAAAATAGGTAATGATCAATTTCTTTGAAGCCTTATATTTGGAAAATTCAAGATTTTTTATTTCATTTTAATCTTTTAAAATAACCACTTACCAGCCCATATTGACCACTTACTGAAAGTCCCTTGTTTCTTTTCAAGAAATTGTTATAATGAAGATAGAAAGAGGGGAGGAGTGCTTATGAAGGTTCGGATTGAGCTAGACGATCGTTTGGCTGATACAGAATTGGTGATTCGAGTATCGCGGATTGATGAGAGGATTCAAAAGATTCAAGATGCTTTGAATGAAGCGACTGCTCCAGCTATTCTCTTTTACAAGGAAAATAGTGAGTATTTTGTGGATTTGGCGGAGATTCTCTTTTTTGAGACCGATGGAGCCAAAATCTTTGCCCACGCGCGCAATGATGCCTATGAGGTCAAGTTGAAGCTCTACGAGCTGGAGGAGTTGCTGCCCCGTTATTTTTGCAGAATTTCCAAGTCAACCATTGCTAATGCTAGGGCGATTTATTCTCTAGAAAAGTCTTTCTCGGGTACCAGTTCCGTCCAGTTTTCTGAAACACATAAGAAAGTGCATGTTTCAAGGCATTATTATCAACTACTAAAAGAAAAGTTAAGTGAAGTGAGGTAATCATCATGAAAAAAACAATTCTAGGCGTCGGTTTTTTGGTTTTAGCCGGCTGGATTTTGCTTCAGGGAAACTTTGGTATTCCTATGTTCAATTTTAATATCTGGCCTCTGCTTTTGGTCGGCATGTTTGTGTATTTTGCTTTGGAAAATTTCTTGGAGCGAGATTTTGGGGCTGCTCTGATCATGACGATTATTGCTCTGATAATTGCTAATTCTGTCTACCACTTCTTGGCTATCTCCACAGGCACCTTGATAATGGGTGGTATTTTGGCCTGCATTGGCCTTAACATGATTTTCAAGCCAAGAAGGATCTGGGGTGTCCGTTATTTGTCTGGCAAGGGCTTGTCTACAACGGAAGGAGAGATTTCCTTTGGTAGCGGCACTCGCTATATCAACTCGGATAATTTTATCCATGATAAAGTAGAGTGTGCTTTTGGCAGTGCGGCCGTCTATTTTGATAATGCCAGAATTTTAGGTGATTCTGCTAGTTTTGATGTGGAAGTATCTTTCGGTAGTGCGGTGCTTTACATCCCAAGTAACTGGCAAGTAGAGCTAAATGTGGACAATGCTTTCGGTACAGTGGTCAATCCGCATAATGTCAATGAGAAAGACAAGACTTTATATGTGCGCGGTAACGTCGCCTTTGGATCTTTGAAGATTGTTTACATTTAAGAAAACGGATTATTGGTCAGAAATTGCAAAGTTTGGGAAAATTTACTTGCCAAAAGCTAAGTTTTTTGATAATATAGTACGGTATGTGGTGCTAGCACATCCGTAATATTAGATCTAATAGGAGGAAACACACTAATGGCTAAAGTATGTTACTTTACAGGTCGTAAGACTGTATCTGGAAACAACCGCTCTCACGCGATGAACCAAACAAAACGCGCTGTTAAACCAAATC
>UNSN01000027.1 GCA_900555675.1 Candidatus Saccharimonadota bacterium
AATCATGTCTAAATTACCAACAGTCGCCATCATCGGGCAAGCCAACGTCGGCAAAAGCTCATTATTCAATCGCTTGACGCGCTCTCGCACAGCCATAGTCGCCAGAGAAGCTGGAACAACTCGCGACAATGTCGTTGGTAAAGTCTCGTACAAACGACGCAGCGTAGATTCTGCGCCGTCAGATGACTATTCGCAATTTTGGCTCATCGACACGGCTGGGCTGAAAACTGCCGAGGACGAATTTGAAGCGACCATTCAGGACCAAATCGCTGACGCATCTGCCGCCGCTGACGTAATCCTCGTAACTGTCGACTCCACCGCATATCCTTCCGACGCTGATCGACAATTAGCCAAAAAAGCCCTAAAAAGTGGCAAGTCAGTCATTCTAATCGCCAATAAAGCAGACTTAAAAGACTCTCTTTCTATCGACGAGTTCAAACGACTCGGCATAAAAACCATCATAAAAACTTCCGCCGAGCACAGCATCGGCATTTCGGAGCTTCTTGATAGCATTGCCGAACTTATTCCGCCAGCCACCGAAACCGCACCTGACGATATCATTCGTGTCGCGCTAATTGGTCGCCCAAACGTAGGAAAGAGTAATCTGTTCAACACTTTGGCGGGCAAGCAGCAAGCCATCGTCGCCAACGTCGCCGGCACAACTCGCGACGTAAACCGCGTTCAAGTTCGTTATCACGGTCAGACGATTGAGCTGCTCGACACCGCTGGAGTTCGCCGCCAAGGAAAGCAAGAAACGGGAATTGAAAAGTTTTCAGTTCTTCGCACCATGCAAGCCATCAACGAAGCCGACGTTTGTCTGCTTCTTATGGACGTCAATGAGCTTAACGTTCAATTGGACCAGCGCCTAGCTGGAATTATTGACGAGGCGGGTAAGGGGCTTGTTCTGGTCGTCAGCAAATGGGACTCCGTCGAAGGTAAAGATGCTTACACACACGATGAAATTGCGCCACAAATCAGCTATAACTTCAAATTTACCCCATACGCTCCACTGATATTCACCTCTTCCGTCACTGGGCAGAATGTCGCTAAGTTATTCGACCTAGCGCTTGATATCTATAAGCGTCGTCGCCAAGAATGTAAAACTCGTGCCTTAAACGACATTTTACAGAAAGCCATCGCCGCACATCCGCCAGCTGGTCTGAAAAATTCACACCCGAAACTGCGCTACATTGTCCAGACGGACGTTGCTCCGCCGTGGTTTGTTGTATACGGCAGCAATCTAAAATTTGTCCACTGGAGCTATAAACGCTATTTGGAGCGAACTTTACGTGAAGCTTTCAATTTTGCAGGAACGCCAATTAAAATGTCTTTCCGCGATGAAAAGCAATTAAAAGCCAATCGCGAACGCGTTGCGCGCGGTCTGGCGCCAGTCACCAAAGCCTACAAGCAGGCCAAGAACGCCGAAAAAGGTATATAATACCACAATTTTGACAAAATCTATTGACATTTTATACTATTAGTGATATATATATATTAGCTTTTGTTGACAAGTTGAGATTTATTCCTTGTCCGAAAGCGCACTTTGACAAGTGGAAGAATATACCTTAGATACAAGATGAGGTGTCGTAGCATTTAAGAAAATACTACGACACCTCATCTTGTATCAACCGGATACGAGAGAGTTTGGTCAGAAAGGCAGACTTGAAATGGAAACGACAAACACAAAATTCGCCGTCAATTTCGATGCGCTCCCCGATTTCGAGGTAGCACCCAACGTTCCTGTCGCGAAGTGGCAGGAACAAATGGAGCACAAGGATGAAGACTCCCTCCTCGGGGAGGTGATCAGGTTCTCCGTTAGGGTGGCGCGGCTCACGCAAGCCGCGGTATACGTAGACAAAAATCAGCCCATCAAGGAAATCATCCCTTGGGCTGTCTCGATCGCAGACACCATTGGCATGTCCGGATACGGATTCTATTGCGCATCGCGCTGGCTAGCCTACTTTTGGGCGCGTCAATGCGAGTTTGCCGAATGGTATAACGATGGACAGCCTAAGTCGGGATTCGTCCCAAGCCAGGATCTGATCCGTGCCCTAACTAAGGGCGAGTAGCGCTCCATTGAACTGACAAGTTAGAATAATTTACTTGGCGGTTCATAATCTCCCGCCAACAATTCTTCTGCTTGTCAGTTCGCTCCATAGATGCGTATCTGTGCTGATGAGTCGAAAACGACGAAAGCGAACTTTATTCAAACATCATCAATTGTGCCGACAAAACCTCACGCGTAATTTCGTCCGCACGTTCACCAATTAGCACAATTTTTGCTGGCTCTTCCGCCGCAGAATTAGCTATTTGAATCTGATTTTCCGTTGCCTCCAAATGATGTCGCGCGCCATTATCATCAATAAAACAACCCTTCATTCGCCTGAGTTTATAAGCATCAAAAAGTTCCGGCCAAATTTTCTCCAGAGTCGCCGCAGCAATTTTCATACCAGAAACATCCAGCACGGCATATGTCGGATTATCCGGTACGACCAACTCGCCATCGTACGTATCAAAAAACGCCAACAAGCCAGACGACGTCGACATTTTATTGATATCAAATTTACCTCGTGGCGCGCTCAGTATTTTTCCGTAAGGCAGGGAGTTTAGCTTGGATTCGTATTGCAATCGCTCGTCGTCACTTAGCAAATCTTCTTTGGTCACTAAAATCATATCCGCCGCCTGCAACTCAATTTCATGCGCCGGCTCAATTCCATGTAAAATCTCATGCGCGTCAATAACATAAAAACTCTGCGCCAACTCGTACTTATTGAATATTTGTGCATTAATTAATTTCTCAACCAAATTCATCGTTCGCGCCACACCAGTCGCCTCAATAAACACTGGGGCGGGGGAATTGCGACAAAAGTCAAGTAACATTCGCGTCAACGCATGCTTCGACGAGCAACAAACACAATCGCCAGCCAAAGTCGTCACGATATCCGCCAGCTTCTCCAATCGATAACCGTCAACGTTTTCATTAGCATATTCATTCTCAATCACCCGAGAACCCTTATAGTCGCTTTGTTGCAATAAGAACTCAAGAACACTAGTTTTCCCAGCACCCAACGAGCCGTTCACCAAATATAGCGGAACTTTATCGATAACCGCTCGCCCATCATCAAACGGCGCATTAATGCTAAATTCCAAATCATCGTCGCGTTTTGCCATATGCTTATTATACGTCATTTTCACAAGGTGATATACTAAGTCTATGAAAGTCATCTTAGCGTTGGGAAATCCAGGCGAAAAATACACAAACACGCGGCATAATGCTGGGTTTTTAATTATTGATAAATTTGTGTCAGAGCAGGGAAAAACCTTTTCGAACAAGCCAAAGTTTTTCGCGGATATTGCCGAATCGAATATTTTTGGAGAGAAAATCCTGCTAGTTAAGCCAACTACTTTTTACAACGAGGTCGGAATTTCCGCCCGAGCAATCTTAGATTTTTATAAATTGACATTGGACGATTTACTAATTATTCACGACGACACGACACTGGATTTTGGTAAAATTCGAACCCGCAAGGGCGGACGAGACGCGGGCAGCAACGGATTGAAATCTCTGCATTCTCACATCGGATCAGACTTTTGGCATATTCGCATTGGCACAGATAATTTGCTTAGGCGTCAAGTCGGTGACGTAGATTTTGTCCTAAGTAAATTCAACCCAGATGAGCAGAAAATTCTCCAAAGCTGGATATTACCCGAATCAATTAATTTGATCGAGAAGTTTATTAACGGAACTATCGAGCCGTTCAGTATAAAATATTAAACAGATTCTAGCGTCGTTTTCGCAGCACAATTTTTGAAGCGCCGTTCTTCAATTGCTCTTCGGCTTGATGTAATTTTGCGGCCGCAGCTTCTTGTAGATTGATCGATCGGGCTTCCAATATGCTGCTACCGACCGCCAAACTCACGAACAATAAGCCCAAGCCGCCCGTCGCCCATTCCGGCAATTCCAAGTGGAATAATTTAGCAATCATCATCACGCCGAGCGCCATAATTGCCCAGTGAGCGCCATTTTCCAGATATTTATATTTACTAAGCGCGCCTGTTCGCAATAAATATACGGTTAGTGATCGAACCCAAATCGCTCCAGCGCCCAGTCCAGCCACGATTAATAGCACGCTGTTGGTAATGGCGAACGCACCAATCACACCGTCAAAACTAAAGCTGGCGTCCAAAATTTCCAAATATAACAAGCTAGCGAACGCCGCCCAGCCAGTTTTAATCTTAACGGATTTTGCGTCATCTTCATGGAAAAATGACCCAAATAGCTCCAATCCGATATGCAGCACAATTCCAAGCACTGCCGAAATCAGCACCAGAGATTTATGCGGCGCCTCGACCGTAAAATACAAAACAGCCGCCACGCTAAGCATTATGCACACCTTAAAATTCTCAAATCGCCCAGCCTTCGCCAAAATCGGCTCAACATGTCGCATCCAGTGGACACGTTTGTTGTAATCGATGAAATAGCTAAGCCCAATCATAATCAAAAACGCACCACCAAACGCGTCAATCATCGGCGACGCCTCGTGCAGGATTTTGCCGTACTCAACAGGTTTATGTAGCGCCAGATTGACAACATCCATAAACCCGTGGCCGCTCGCAATCATCACAATAGCAATTGGCAATATAAATCGAACGACAAACACTGCCACAAATATGCCAGCCGTCAGGAAGACTTTCTGCCAGACTTGGCTCATTCCCGCCAAAACCTTGCTATTTATCACCGCGTTGTCGAAGCTAAATGTAACTTCCAAAACCACCAAAATAGTAAATAGCCAAAGACCGCTAACGCCCATATGGCTAAAAATCAAACTACCCAGACCTAAGGTCAATAGGACTGAAAACCAGAAAATCCGAAACGGATGATGTGAATGTAAAAGATGCTTCATATTGATTTAGTATAGCATAAGCATGGAGTATAATTTTATATATGGCACAAAAATCGCCAGATGGTCGCATAAAAAAGTTTTTATCAGCCAACAGCGAATTGATCGGTTGGGTGGTTTTTGGCGTCCTTATAATTTCTATTTATCAATTCAGCTCACGATTCGGCGTTATGTTATTAAACGGAGAATTTGCAGAATGGTGCAATAAATTACTTCCGTCATTACAAGATTTCATCACGCTGACGCTAAGCGTAATTGTCGAGGCGGTCCCATTCTTAATTTTAGGAATTATCATATCCGCGCTTATCAGGTACTTTTTATCATCAAAAGATGTCTTCAAAATATTGCCAAAAAACGCCTTTCTTCGACGAATTGCGCTCTCTATGATCGGGCTAATTTTACCTGTATGCGAATGCGGCAACGTACCAATTGCACGCAGCTTAATAGCAAATGGGCTGAAACCCGCCGACGTTATTAGCTTTCTTTTCGCCGCGCCAATCTTAAACCCGATAACCATAATCTCAACCATGACCGCCTTCAGTTTTGACACCCGAATGGTTTGGTGGCGAATTATTTTTGCGCTAATTATCGTACAAATAACCGCTTTTATCGTCAGCTTTTTTAAGGAAGATTCCATTGTCAATCCAGAGTTTGAAAAACTTTGCCACCCTCATAATCACGGTTCAAAATTGTCAAACATATTCAGCTCATCACGCAATGAATTCTGGCAATTATTTACTATGTTGGTCTTAGGTGCCAGCATCGCAGCCGCCACGCAAATCTTCGTTCCGCGATTCATCATAAACGCTGTCGGTGGCGACATCTTCTTATCTGTCATATCCATGATCACGCTAAGTTTCATCATTTCGATATGCTCCAGCATCGACGCGTTCTTCGCACTGGCTTACGTGCGAAATTTCACGACAGGCTCAATTTTATCTTTCTTGCTATTCGGACCGATGATAGACATAAAAATGATTACGCTATTAAAAACGACTTTTCGCTGGAAATTTATTGCAACAATTACCTTAACCGTATTCGCCTTATCGCTAATTGTCGGACTGGGAGTTAATTTATATGTACGCTAACCTTGCAAGATCAATTGGCGGAATTGTCGTTTGCGCATATATTTTGCTATTAGCTTGGCGTGACCAACTCGGCTTTTATGTTCATCCACGCTATCACACATTCGCGGTCATAATTAGCGTAATCGGCGTTATACTTTTGCTTATTGATATAATGTTGCAATTAAAAAATAAATCCGCAAAAGACAAAACTAGAATTGGCTTGAAAAAAATTACCCCGATATCTTATTTTGCAATAATTATATTATCAGTCGGATATATATTACCACCAAAGCCACTCTCTCCAAGCAGTCTCGCGCAAAAAGAAAGTCCTGCGATTATTGAACCTGAAAGCCGCTGCGAAGCACCTCAACCAAAAGAAGGCTCTTCTACAATCTCAATAAACCGCTGGAAAACCGCAATAAATTCCTGTAAAGAAGCCTCTTATTTTAACGGCAAAGATATCACCGTTACTGGCTTCGTTTCAAATGATCTGTTAAAAAACTACGGCTATAATTACTTCAATATTGCCAGATACGTCATAAGTTGCTGCACTGTTGACAGCGTGCCTATGAAAATCCTGATCGAGAAAAACTTTTCGACAGATTACCCAGATGGAACATGGCTAATCGTCAAAGGCAAATTGTCACAGAAAATTGTTAATAGCCAAGCCGAATACGTCATAACCGACGCACACATCACAAAAATCAACCAACCCAAATATCCTTATGAATTGCTCGGGCTGTAAGTCTATTGCACACTTGTTGCAATAAGTTATAAACTATTGATAACACTATGCTAAATGAAATATTTGAACGCCACAGTCTTCGCCTGACAAAACCACGCCAGCAAGTATTTGATATCCTGCGAAATTCAGATGTGCCTCTTACGGTCGGCGATATTGCGAAAAACCGCAAAAACATTAACCGTGCCAGCATTTACCGTACGCTGCTAATGTTCGATACTCTGAACATTATAAACACTATAACTATTGGCTGGAAGAATTATTACGAGTTGGCGGAACCTTTTATACCACATCATCACCATCTATACTGCATCAATTGTCAAAATGCCGAACCCATACAATCACAAGAACTCGAAAAACTCATAGATCTCATCGGTAAAAAACATAATTTCATAGTCACAAAACACCACTTTGAGCTGGAAGGTATTTGCGAAAAATGCCGACATATTATAGAAAATAAATAATTTTTCCCAACAAAAAAGCGCCAGGTAAGGGTGGGCATCACCTGACGCTTTTTTACCCTTCAACCCACCCGAGCTACCGTATCAGCGAAGCGTCGCGACTAAAACTCCAAAAGTCCGCGCCTGACTATTATCAACACCAATTAGTGCTCGCCTCAACGGATGTCGCCTTTGAAAAAGGGCAGTTAAAGGGGTTAGTATGCGCGTAACGTTGAACCGCAAAAAGTGGAGGGTAAGAATACTTAATGCCATTGCGCGCAACCTAACATATAGTTAGAATAGGGGGTATAAGGTGCGTTTGGTTAATGATTACTTAACCAATCGTCCTTGATTATAGCAAACATTTGACAAAGTGTCAATACTTTTTACCACATTTTTTATGGAAATCAATAGAATTACACCAGATGAGCATATTTTCTCCCAGAGATTAGCGCATATTGCCAATCCACCAAAAAGCTTATGTTATATGGGAAAGTTGCCGGAAACAAGCGCACCCGTCGTATCAATCGTCGGATCCCGCAAGCCGTCTGCCTACGGAAAAGAAGTCACCGAGCGATTGGCAACAGATCTGGCAAAAGCTGGGTGTGTAATCGTGAGCGGGCTGGCGCTAGGAGTGGACTGCATTGCCCAAAAAGCTGCGATTGAAGCTGGCGGAACGGTCGTGGCGGTCGTTCCAAACGAGCTTCCTGATATTTCACCGCGGACCAATTATCAATTAGCCATGAGCATCATAGAGCAAGGTGGCGCGGTCGTTTCGGAATGGATGAAGGGCGATAATAAAATAGTCAATCGTTGGAGCTTTCTGGAGCGTAATCGGCTGGTTAGCGGGCTAGCTGACGGAATTATTATCACTGAAGCCGCCGAGCGAAGCGGCACATTAAACACAGCCTCGCATGCACTGAATCAGGGAAGAGATTTGTTTGTAGTTCCCGGAAACATAACCAGCCCGTTGTCGGCAGGTTGTAACACTTTATTAAAGCAAGGGGCGTATTTGGTGACGGACGCCGACGACGTTTTGTCAATCATCGCGCCAGAAAAATTGCAAAAAGACAACGGCCAAGAATTAGCAACCAGCGCAACAATTGAAGAAGCTATTATCATAAAACTCATCTCAGAAGGACTTCGTGACGGCGACGAAATCCAACAAAAATCAGGATTATCCGCGTCAGATTTTGCCACGGCGTTAACTATGCTGGAAATCAACGGTGTTATCAAACCTCTCGGGGCGAACAACTGGACATTACGATAATATTGCTACTTTGACAAATTGATGTTATTATACGAACTATGAAAAAAGCCCGAGAAACATCTCCTACCGTCCGTAAAGTCGCCAAAGACGTTTTTACCATCCCTAATTTGATAAGCGTGACTGGCGCCGCTTTAGCGATGCACGGATCTGAGAAAATCGATACACCCGAAGGGCTGGCGGAATGCGTGGTCGGGCGATTAGCTGACGTCTTGGACGGCAAAGTAGCGCGCATGACAGGGCAAACTAGCAATTTTGGAGCAGCCTTAGATGCCATAACAGACAAAATAGTTATGGCAAAAATCCTCTATGAAATGGATAAAAAAAAGTTGGCTCCAAAGAAAGTTATTGACATTGTTGCGGTGCTAAACTTGATAAACGCCCTAGCTACGGGAATCGCTAATTTACGTAGTGACGAGAAAACCGAAACTCGACCGACTAAATCAGGGAAGGTGGGGCTAGCTATGGAGACAGCAGCCTTAGTCGCTTATGCCGCCGCCGAATTAGTAGACAAGCGAACCGACAATCCAAAGCCCGCCGAGATTCTACGCAAACTAGGAGCTGGAGCATTCGCCGCTTCGCTTCTGCCCGCTGCACACGCAACATGCACCTACATAGAACGAGCGATTAACGGCAACGCGGAAAAAGAAAAACCACGCCAAATAGCAGATGTCAATCGCACCCTCGGATCAATGGCAATGCTCGGTCGCCTCAGCGGTCGCTCGTAATAATTCACTTTGCGGTTGTAGCCAGATAGTGATTTGTTATAATATAAAGTTATGAAAAATCTCGTTATCGTCGAGTCACCAGCCAAAGCTAAAACCATCGAGAAATATCTCGGCAAGGATTTTCACGTCCTGTC
>UNSN01000028.1 GCA_900555675.1 Candidatus Saccharimonadota bacterium
CGCTCAATTCTCTGTTAAAATAAAAAGATGGATAAAGATATTGAGAAAATTTTATTTACGAACGAAGAAATAAAAACGGCAGTTCAAAAACTTGGGAAAAAATTGACTGAGAATTATCACGATAAAAATCCTGTTGTCGTGGGTATTTTACGCGGCGCGGCGCCGTTTATGATCGACTTGATACAGGCGATGGATTGCTATATGGAAATTGATTTCATGGCGGTTTCCAGCTACGGCGACGACACAAAATCTTCTGGATCTGTAAAAATCATCAAAGATTTGGATACCGACGTGACGGATAGACACGTGTTGATAGTTGAGGACATAATTGACAGTGGTCGAACCGCCCAGGCGCTAAGAGAATTATTTGCCGCAAAAAATGCTGCGTCGGTAAAAATATGTTCGCTATTAGACAAACCAGCGCGGCGCGAAGTTGACGCAAAAGCCGACTATGTAGGTATTGATACGCCGAATGAATTTGTCGTTGGCTACGGACTGGATTTTCGCCAGCAATATCGCAACTTACCATACATCGGCGTCTTAAAACCAGAAGTCTATCAAGATTAAAGTTCTTCTACGGCGGCGACGAATTGCTCGCCACGATCAGAATAACTCTTAAACATATCAAAGCTGGCGGCCGCTGGACTAAGAATCACCACGTCGCCAGATTGCGCTTTATTTTTGGTTGATTTGGCAACCTCTTTCATTGTCGCCATATCTAATTGGACAATTTCACAATCAATTTTCTCTTCCATTAAGACTTCCCTAATTTCATCAGAGTTGGCACCATTGATAATTATCAATCGCACGTTTTGTCGGGCAATTTCTTTCGCTAACTCAGAATAATCCGCGCCTTTATCCGATCCGCCCAAAATCAAAATTTTCGGCTCCGCAAAAGCTTTTAATGCCGCAATCGCACTACCTGGAGTTGTCGAAATGCTGTCATCGTAATATTTCACGCCGTATTTTTCAGCAACAAACTTCAGTCGATGCGGTAACCCCGTAAACTCGCTAAGTCCCTTCTTTATTTCATCATCCGACACGTTCGGCAAAATCAACTTCACCGCCGCTATCGCCGCGCACGCATTGTCAATATTATGCTTCCCTGGCAAGCGAATCGCAGAAGTTATATCGTCCGATAGAACAAATGGATATTCCTTTTTCTGCGCCGAACTCGTATCTGCAATCGACGAGCTAAACTCATTTTGAGAATTATAGACAACATAATCGTCCGCGGTTTGAGACTTGGCAATATTCGCTTTTGCCGCCAAATAATCATTAAAATCAACGTGGACGTTCAAGTGGTCAGGTTCAATCATCAGTACCACGGCAACGTGCGGAGATTGCTGCAAATCCCACAATTGAAAACTGGATAATTCATAAACGACAATGTCATTTTTCTTAATTTTCGGTAAAATATCCAAAGCTGGCACGCCAATATTCCCCACCAAATGCACGGTTTTACCTGCGGCGCGTAAAATCGACGAGATAAAACTACACGTCGTACCCTTGCCTTTTGTGCCAGTCACGCCAATTATAGTCGCTGGGCAATTAGCAAAAAACTCATTTGTCGCCGACCAAATTTGACCGCTAGTCTTTATCTTTTTTGGCGGAAGACTTGGCGATCTAACGATTAAATCCGCGTCATCCAGCCCCGAAAATCCCGTCTGATAAGCCACATTCTCCGGCAAATTATCTACTTTTTCGCGTTCGTCCGCCACCAAAAAATCAGCTTCCGGAAACTTCTCCCGAAAATACCGCAAATTAGATTGACCTTCAACACCAAAACCAGCAATAACAATTTTCATAACCTGATTATATCACGAGCAATTTACGATTACACCCTAGAACAGCTTGTCGAGCTTGTCGTACAGCTTCGTTAATAGCTCTTTTTCTTCCGAAGTAACTGCTGCCAACGTCCATGTGTTGGATGCAAAAAATTGACGAGCCGTTTCAATCAACTGATCGGGAGTTACCGCCAAGATAGAATCTGGAACGGCGGCATAATCTCTCACGAAATCATCAGCAAAATATCGTCCTACGTAAAAATTACTTACTTGCCCAACAGTTTGAGCGCCCATTTGATAACGACCCAACGAATATGACTTCACACTTTCCAAATCCTCTTCGGAAATAGATCCAGCCAAAACTTTCTTCAATTCTCTCACGATAATATCAAAGAGCTTTTCTGCAGTTTCAACATTTACTTGTCCACCAAAATCCCAAGCCGAATCGTAAAAACCAATCGACGTATCACTAAAAATACCATACGCCAAGCCTTTTTTACGAGCCGCGCCAAAAATCCTCGAGCTCATCGTGCCGGTCAGAATGTGATTCAATGCGTTCATGGCCGTGACTTCTTCATCACTTAACTCGCGCGGAATCATCATTGACCAGCCAAACGTCAAATTCGTCGCCTCTTTTCGCTTAACTAAGACTGGGTTAGCCCTGCGTGGTTCATCGCGCGGAATAACGAACCGCTCGCCCGTCTCTAATTGCCATCCCTCAAGATGTTCTTTAATAGCCGCTTTTCGTCCAGCCATTTTTCCAGCCACCACAAACCGCATATTCTTCAAGGTATGCGTTCGCTTGTGATGATTTTTAATGTCTTTCAGCTCAATATTAGCAATTGTTTTTAAGCGCTGATTATACGTCAAAATATCTTCACCCAGCGCCTGCTGAATGCGCGGCCACATCACGCGGTTATGATTGTTGAGATAGCCAGTCAATTCAGAGCGAACATTGCCCTTTTCCGCCTCAAGCTCATCAGCGTTGAATCGCGGCGTTGTAATAGCCAATCTCTGAAGCTCCAAAATCCTGTCCCACTCAAAATCCGCACAAATCGCTTCATAAACCATTGAATAGTCAGAAGTGTAAGCGTTGTGATAGGCGCCGTTCTTGGTAAATTCCTGCTCGTAATTGTGCTCCGAACGAAACTTTTCATTCGCACCGAACGCCATATGCTCCATAATGTGAGCAGTTTCATAAATATCTTTATTCAGAACGTAGCGATTTCCCGCCCTGAACTGCACCTGAAAACTCATTACCGTAGCATCTGGAACGTCAATCAACAAGCCGCGCGCACCATTCTTCAGTCTAATTTCCTCAACTGTATGTTTCATTGCCTAGTTCTCTGATTATTTACGATTTTTCTTACGGTTCTGTCGCTGAGCCTTTTTCTTCTTTCGAGCTTGATTCTTCGCACGATTTGATTCCGCGCTAGTCTTACCCTTTTTCACAGAGAAGTCATCGTCACGATTTTCCTCGCCCGAACCAATTTCATTTACGCCACGCTCAACGGCATTTTCTGCCAACCTAGTTAGCTCAGTGTCATATTCGTCGTCTTGAGATTGACGAACTGTAGCGTCGGCTTTATGGATATTAAATATCGTTGCTAGAACTTCATCGCGGAGATTAGCTTGCAAACTCTCAAACAACTTCTGGGATTCTGATCGATATTCCACCAAAGGGTCACGCTGTCCAACACTTCGCCAGTGAATGCCCTCGCGCAAATGTTGCATATTTTCCAAATGCTGCATCCACAATGTATCCAACACCGCCATATAAACTTCGCGCTCAACTCCGCGCAAATCATCAGCGCCAATCTCACGCTCTTTCTCCGCGTAAGCTTCTTCAGCCAGCTCCAGCGCCTTCTCATAGCGCAAACGATCTTTCTTCTCCTTGCCAACCTTTTCAATTTTTTCCTTATCAATTGGGAAAATAACTGAGAAATCCTCGACAAACTTTGGGTTATTCTTTGATGGAAGAGTTGTCAATTCGTGAACTTTAGCTCGCAGCAATCGCTCAATTTCTGGCTTGATATTATCGCCTTCCAAAATCCTACGTCGCATGACATAAACGACGCGACGATGACGGTTAATCACATTGTCGTATTGAACAACATTTTTGCGCGTATCAAAGTTATAGCCCTCAACTCGTTTCTGTGCTGCTTCCAATGTTTTCGATACGGCGCGAGTTCTGATTGGTGTATCATTATCAACACCCAGTCTATCCATCAACGATGCAATTCGCTCACCCTGGAAAATTCGCATCAAATCATCTTCGGTCGAAACGTAAAACTGAGTCTCGCCTGGGTCGCCCTGACGTCCGCCACGACCGCGCAACTGATTGTCAATTCGACGTGATTCGTGTCGCTCTGAACCGATAACAACCAATCCGCCCAATTCCTTAACACCCTCGCCAAGCTTAATGTCCGTACCACGACCAGCAATATTCGTAGCCAAAGTAATCGCGCCTTTTTCGCCGGCTTTCGCAACAATTGCAGCCTCACGCTCATTGTTCTTGGCGTTCAAAATCTCAAACTTAATACCTTCTTTTTCCAAATATTTGGCAATTTGCTCATTCTTTTCAATAGAACCAGAGCCAACCAGAACAGGACGACCTTGCTTGTGGTAATCCTTAATCGCCTCAGCAACAGCTTTCAATTTGGCCTTTTCAGTCTTGAAAATCAAGTCTTCCTTATCCTCGCGAATAACTGGTTTGTTCGGTGGAATTTGGATAACATCAAGTGAATAAATTTGCTGGAACTCCTCAGCTTCGGTAAATGCCGTACCAGTCATACCGCTCAATTTATTGTACAAACGGAAGTAATTCTGGAATGAAATTGTCGCCAAGGTCATGCTCTCTTCCAGCACAGGAACGCCTTCTTTAGCCTCAATTGCCTGATGTAAGCCTTCGTTGTAACGGCGACCCTGCATCAAACGACCAGTATGTTCGTCAACAATAATCACTTCACCGTCGTTGGTTACAACGTAATCTTTGTCGCGCTTGAACAATGTCTGTGCCCTTAATGCTTGGTCTATATGATAAACACTACGCACGTGATCTGGTGTGTACAAGTTTTTTATTCCCAACAATTTCTGAACTTTTTCAACGCCCTCGTCAGTCAAAGCAACACTTCGGCGCTTCTCATCCAAAACGTAATCTTCCGGAACCAACTTCGCAGCGATTTTAGCAAACGTGTAATAATTGTCAGGATTTTCAGCCGCTGGAGCAGAGATAATAAGTGGCGTACGAGCCTCGTCAATCAGAATTGAGTCAACCTCGTCAACGATTGCGAAGTTCAATTCACGCTGCCTGAGCAAATCGACATCATTAACCATGTTGTCGCGCAAATAGTCAAAGCCAAACTCGTTATTCGTGCCGTAAGTAATATCCGCAGCGTAAGCCTCTTTACGCGAAACTGGACGAAGTTTTCGCATTCGAGGATCGTCGTGATGCTCATTGTCGTAATCTTTATCATAAACAAATGACGCTTCGTTAATAATCACACCAGTAGTCAGGCCTAGGAAATCATACACTTGACCCATCCAACCAGCGTCGCGCTGCGCCAAATAATCGTTAACCGTCACCACATGAACACCCTTGCCCTCCAAAGCATTCAGATAAGTCGGCAGCGTCGCCACAAGAGTCTTACCTTCACCAGTTTTCATCTCGGCAACGTTACCCTCATGAAGAACCATACCACCAATCAACTGCACATCATACGGACGTTCACCAATCACACGCTTAGCGGCTTCCCTAGCCACGGCAAACGCATCTGGCAAAATCGTATCAAGCGTCACGCTCTTCTTCGACAAACGCTTTTTCAGCTCATCAGTTTGCGCCCGAAGCTCCTTATCGGACATCTTTTCATATTTGTCATTCAGACCGTTAATAACGTCAACTTGCTTACGCAATCGTTTCAAAATCTTCTTCTGTGGATCGCCAAAAATCTTACTCAGCGCTTTTTGTTGTGTAATTGCCATAAACCTTAAAACTCCCTCACTTTCAGGCATTTTCAAAAACTTCTTTTATTATAACTTTTTTCGGGCAATTTGAAAAGAAAAAGCGCCCAGAATCTGAACGCTTTCCTGCTAATTTCATCTATCAATTATTTTCGGCCGAAAGTTTGCTTTAGCTTCGCCAAAACCCCACGACTTCCGCCAACGTGAGCCAGCACATCGTCTTTGTACTTACGAACTTGACCATTCAACCTAGCTTCAACAATATCCACTGCAGCCAAAACGTTCATGGTTGAATCCTTAGCTATAATTTTCTTATCTGGCACATTGATGATAACTTCAACTTCGTACTTGTTGCCGCCAGGATTGTCAATCTGCTTAATCTTAACGTCTGCAGACGCACTTTTTCGCGCGTGGCGTGGCAAGTATTTTCCCAGAGAACCAATTTTTCGCTCAACGTATTTTTTTGTTGTGGCGTTCAGCTCATATTTAACGCCAGTAATTGTAATATCCTTAATCATTTTTCCTCCTACTAACTAGTATGCTCTCTATTATATCACGTCACGACCATTCATATACGGACGAAGTACTTTAGGGACAGTCAAAGTTCCATCTGGATTCTGGAAATTCTCCAAAATCACCACCAATGAGCGAGCCAGCGACACCGCAGTTCCGTTCAAAGTGTGAACAGATTCAATCGTGCCGTTTTCTCGACGAACTCGAATATTCAAACCACGAGCTTGATAATCAGTACAGTTCGAACAACTCGTCAGCTCACGGTAAGTTTGGTCAACTGGCGACCAATATTCAATGTCGTACTTCTTTGCAGCCGGCGCACCCAAATCGCCCGCCGCAATATTAACCACGTGATAAGAAATCCCAATTTGCTGCCAAAGTGCCTCTTCAACGCTAAGAATTCTCTCATGAATCTCTTTAGATTGCTCAGGCAAACAAAACGCGTACATCTCCAACTTATTAAATTGGTGAACTCGGAACAGACCACGCGTGTGCTTTCCGTATGTTCCCGCCTCTTTTCGATAGCAAGGACTATATCCAACGTATAGCGATGGCAAATCTTTTTCATCCAAAATCTCATCCGCGTGATAGCCGGTTAATGGCATTTCCGCCGTACCAATTAGCGTCAAATCTTCGCCGTCAACTACATATTCATTACTACCTTCGCCCTTTGGAGTGAAACCTGCGCCCTCAGCTGTTCGTAAATTGACCATATGCGGCACGGTCATAAATGTGAAGCCCTGCTTTGTTACATAATCCAAGGCAAATTGAGTTACTGCATTTTCCAGCAAAGCCAAATCGCCCTTCAAATAATAAAACTTCGCGCCAGCCACCTTAGCGCCGCGCTCAAAGTCCACCCAGCCGCGACTTACAGCGTAATCCAAATGGTCTTTTGCGCCAGTTTTGCAATCGCCATAAACTTTTACTTCAACAGAATCTTCTTCGCCACCCAAAGGCACGTCGTCAAAAGTGATATTCGGGACGTTTTTAAGAATTGCCGCAACTTTTTCCTCGGTCGACTTCAAATAACCCTCACGCTCCGCCAACTCAATCTTCAATTGTTTGCCCTGATCAATCAGTTCTTGGTCTGGTCGGCCGCCTTTCATTTTCGCTGAAATAACATTCCGCTGTTCGCGTAGCACTTCAACCTGCTTCTGTAAATCGCGGCGCTCATCGTCTAATTGCAACAACACCGCAATATCAACTTTATAGCCTTTATCGTTTGCCGACTTTTGTACCAAATCGACATTTTCTCGGATGAACTTAATGTCTAACATGTATCAATTATATAACAACATAGACTATATATAAATAAACCCCGCCGGATTTAACAGACGGGGATTTTTAGATAAGTTTAAATAATTTACTTACATAGCTGTGCCAGGTAACGTTGTTGGCCATGGAACATTGTCGTTTGGCACATACGATACACTAACAATCGGGGGAAGTGTTGGCGTTGGATTCTGAGCGCTAGCTGCTTCAGCGTTAATCATCCCGAAAGTTTGAACGATCCAAGTCAAATACGAGCCACCCCATCGTCCAGCAGAAGGACCTTGCATCTGGCCACTAGGGCGCAGCCCATCTGGCAACGCAGCACCACCACCGTTCCAGCTGTTAGCCCAGCCTGTAAGAGCTGCATATAGATAAACAGTATTGTTAATTCGTCGAACCTTAACCACGCTAGCTTTCATGGATGTTGAGAGAATCTGAGGAACACTTCTCCAGCCAGTGTCGCCATATACAACCTTCCAACCTGTTTTATCACTACCACGAGTTTTAATCCAGCGAACGGCACCGTTTGTAGCAGCTGTATCGGTATAGTACGTACCAACACTAGCCTTAACATTTCCTTCAGGCATACCAGTCCCGCGAATTTCGTACGTATCTTTCCATTCTACGTCGCAGTCATCATCAGTTTTCTTGCCGAGCACTTGATTTGTTTTACCACCCGCAGGAAGATTCTTGCCTGTAAATTGTAAACCTAGGTTGCTTGTACCATTTCCGGTAATAGTCAATCCAGTCGAGCAAGGCTGAGTACTATT
>UNSN01000029.1 GCA_900555675.1 Candidatus Saccharimonadota bacterium
TGAAATCGCCTCAGTCAATGGGCAAATTCGCTTTTACGTTTGGGTGCCAAAAACCTTGCAGAGCTTTGTCGAAGGACAGATTTATTCTCAATATCCAACCGTTCAAATTCACCAAGCCGACGAAGATTACACCGAGCACGAGCGCAACCACGAAGTTGCTTACTCGACAGAATTGACATTAACCACAGATGAATTTCTCCCGATTCGCACCTTCCAAAACTTTGAAGTCGACCCGCTGGCAGGCATTACGGGCACGCTGGCGAAATTGGAAACCACCGGTGAAGAATTGTGGATTCAGGTGCTAGTCAGACCAATTCCTGACGACTGGCAAAACGCCGCTGACCGATATATCAATAGCATAAAAAATGGACGAATATTCTCCTTGCCGGGGTTTGGCGGCAGCATGCAGTGGTTAATCGGCATACTTGGCGCGTTATGGCAACCGCCAGAGCAGGGAGTTGGGCAATCAACCAAAATCGAGCTGTCAGATCGCGATAAAACTCGCATTTCTGAAGCAGAGAAAAAAGCAACCAAGCTCGGCTACGAGGTAAAAATTCGCTTGGTTTATATGGGCGAAAGTCAGACGAACGCTAAGCTTCGTATGCAGGCGCTTGTCGGTACATTTAAGCAGTTCAACTCGACAAATCTCAACGGATTTCACGCTGTCAAAGGCGCGTTTGGTAAAGAATTTATTGATAAATATCGCAAGCGTTCGTTCATCGGCGACGGTTTCATCTTAAACATAGAAGAATTGGCGTCAGTTTTTCACTTGCCACACACCAACGTTGAAACGCCAAATATAGTCTGGGCGAACTCCAAGACCGCAGAACCGCCGTCCAATTTGCCAGTCTTAACTGGCGAAGATGTCAACGACGACCAAATTTCCGCCTTTGGCGTCACCAACTTCCGCGGCATCAGCCACCAATTCGGCATGTTACGCTATGACCGCTCACGCCACGTTTACATAATCGGGCAAACGGGCGCCGGAAAAAGTGGACTATTAGAGCTCTTTGCCTTAAGCGACATTTTCCATAATCAAGGATATGCCATCATCGACCCGCACGGCGACTTCGCGATCAACAACATGAAATTTATCCCCGGCAGCCGATTGAACGACGTGATCTATTTCAATCCAGCCGACACCGCGTATCCTCTGGGATTCAACCCGCTGGAAGTCACGAACCCGAACCAAAAGACCAACATTTCGTCAGAGATCATTGGTGTTTTAAAGCGTATTTTCGGCGATTCGTGGGGACCGCGACTTGAATATATTTTGCGGTACACAATTCTGGCTTTGCTGGACCGACCAGAAGCGACGATGCTTGACATTACTCGCATGCTAACAGATAAGGAATTCCGAAAAGAAACGCTGACTTATTGTCGCGACACCGTGGTTCTACAATTCTGGAATGTTGAATTTGCCAGCTGGAATGACAAGTTTGTCGCCGAGGCAATTGCGCCAGTCTTAAATAAAGTCGGGGCTTTCACTGCCAATCCAATCATTCGCAATATCATCGGCCAGCCGAAATCCACGTTCAATATTCGCCAAATTATGGACGAAGGAAAGATTCTAATTGTCAATCTGTCCAAAGGTCTTATCGGTGAAGATAATGCCGCCATCCTCGGTTCGTTCTTGGTCACGAAAATTCAGCTTGCCGCCATGTCTCGAAGCGACATTCCTGACGTGCGCGACCGCCGTCCATTCTATCTTTACGTCGACGAGTTCCAGAACTTCGCCACCGATTCGTTTGCGACCATTCTGTCTGAGGCTCGAAAATATGGCCTTAACTTGACCGTTGCTAACCAGTACATTTCCCAGATGAGCGACACGGTTCGCGACGCGGTTTTCGGCAACGTCGGCACCATGATTTCCTTCCGAGTTTCCGCCGACGATGCACCGATTCTTGCCAAGCAATTCGAGCCGAACTTCGAGGCAATCGACCTGCTTCAAATGCACAATCGTAATTTCGTTGTCAATATGGTTATTGGCGGCGAAAAAACTCCTGCGTTTTCTGCTCGCACACTGGAACTTCCGCCAAGCCAAGCCGACAACACGCCGCACATTATTGAACATTCGCGTCGCATGTATTCGCGAAACAGGGAAGATGTCGAGAAGGAAATTGATGCCGCAATAAAGCCTGTTCGCAGCCAAAAAAAGCAGCCCGCCAAACCTCAACCGCAGTCCGCAAACAACGCTCCAGTGGTCAATAGCCAACCGGAAAAGCAGCAACCCGCAGCAAACGATGGCGAAGTTGTTTTGCAAATTCGCGGTAATGATAATGCACCCACAGAAACCGCAATCAATACAGTTACACCGCTAGTTTCAGCCACGCCAAAAAGACGACGCCGCCGACGAAAAAAGAGCACTACCGCCGCCTAAAAAACTATTCGTATCGCCACTGACGCATATCGGAATTGTAAACGTCAGTGATTCGCGGAGAAACCAACGTGGAAGTCGGCCCAGATGGAACCGATACGGCGTTTTGTTTAGTCAGGAAGGTGAGTAATTTCTGGTTTTGATATCGTAGGTTTTTCGGCAATGGCTGGCTAGCTACAACCTCAGCTTGCGGCGTAGACATCACAAAACCCCACTCGCCAAATGACGGCACATTAACCGAAAACGCCGTCACATATCGCTCTGGATGAGATGATTTGACGGTGTTTGCCACCATATAAAAAGCATGCGGAGAGAAAAATGATGACGTCGCTTGCGTCACCATAACGCCACGCTCCGTTAAAATATTGCCAATTCGACGATATAATTGCTCAGAATACAATTTGGCTAATTTCTCATTCGACGGATCCACCAGATCAATCAATACAACATCATATTTATCCTTGGTAGAGAAGGCGAATTGGAAAGCATCTTGATTGATAATGGAAACGCGCGGATCATGCAGAGAACGCTGATTTATATCGGTGAGAAGATGATTAGTTTTCGCCAGATTAGTCATCACCTCATCGATATCAACCAACGTAATATGCTCAACGCTTGGATATTTCAAAACGTCCCGAGCCAGCAAGCCATCGCCGCCGCCCATAATCAGCACGCGCTTCGGATTGGTGACTGAAGACAGAGCAGAAGTGGACAGTGTTTCGTGATAACGTGCTTCGTCAAGACTGGAAAACTGCAGATTGCGATTCAAAAACAACCTCGTGTCATTATTATATCTAGTCAGGACAATTTTCTGATACGGCGTCTGCTGCTGCCACATCACCGGATCTTTATACGTTCGTTTGTCAATTCCGTGCTCAATTTCCGTCGCATAAATAAAGAATCCCAAAAGCAACATTGTTGCAATAACGCTAATTGTCATTACAATTTTCGACGCTTTCATTTGCTTAAGAATCAGAACCGCAACGCCAATATTCAAAGCTGCCACCAGGTATGCGCTACGCATTAAGCCAAGATATGGAAGCATAACGAGCGGGAATAATAGCGACGCAATTAACGCCCCAAAATAATCGAGTGCTAAAATCTTACTAAATAATTTCACCGAAGACTTGCGCCCGAATTCCTGAAACATCTTCATTAAAAGCGGAATTTCCAACCCGATACAAATACCAATTGCCAAACTTATGACGGCAAAAATCAGCCAATGCGAACGCGTAAAAACGAATCCCAAATACATCAGCATCACCGAATTTCCGCCAATTAATCCCAGAATAATTTCGTTCGCTGCGAAGCTGGTTGCTGGATGAAGCTTGATGTAATTGACCAGCAATGAGCCAATTCCCATACCGAACAGCGTCACGCCCGTCGCCAGACTAAAGCTCAAAATCGAATCGCCCACCAGATACGACGCAGCTGCACCTAAAATCAGCTCATAAATAATTCCGCCAATTGCTACCAAAATTGCCGCCGCAAATAAAGCAACTTGCTCCCGTTTTTTCGTACTTGATTGTGACATTATAACTCCTTTTATTTACCAAGCCCGCCACTGCTGCCGCCGTAAACACTGCGCGATCCGCCGTGACCTCCGCCATTACTATTGTCGGAATTGTTGTCAAAGATGAATGCAAACAAAATAATGGCGATAAATATGACAATAAATATAATCGTCGTCCAGTCAATCGGTTTAATGGTTCTGCCGAACAGCTCCTTTTGTTCTTTATCGCTCAATTGAACCTTACGGTAAGCGTCGTATTCGCGATTATTATACTTCTCAATCGTGATCAACTGACGGTTTTTCGGCGCACCAGTGTCTCTCAAAGTAGCGTACGCCATCAGTTCTTTCGGGAAAACTTGATACGTGTTTTTGCCCTTGATATTCATAATTTCACCAATTCCAACCTCGTCAACCACCACAACGTGATCCTTGCCGTCCTGTTCAGAAACGGTGAATGATTGACCTTTTCTCAATTGCGTTGGGTCAATTGCCTGAGTGAAACGAATCGGCTCATACAGAGAAACGGTTTGATCGCTATGGTCATATTCCACCCAGCTATCATAATCAGCTAGCCCTGTAATCTCCCACTCTTCCCAGTAGTAAAATTGCTTATCTTTCTTATCCCATTCGCGAAAAAGCAAACAGCCAACAACCCGTAAATTAGTTTTCTTTCCAGTCAATATCTGGTTAATTTTAAGTCGCGCCTTGGTTCGTTTCATGTTACAATACCATTTCTTTCATAATTATGTTTTCCGCGCCCAGCATCCGCGCAACCAACTCTTTTATTTGTTGCAATTTATCATCATCCAGCATTTTACAAGTTGTCATTGCTATATACGCTACGCCGCTTTCCGGCCACGTATGAATCGCGATGTGCGACTCCGACAAAAGCAGGGCAGCGCTGATTCCTTGCGGAGAAAATTGATGCGTTACCGATTCCAAAGAATGCAAGTCCGCCAATTCCGTAACATTTCTTAACATTTTCTGCAGCTCATCCGCGTCATTAAGCAAAGCAGAATCAACTTCGCTCACCTTTATGGTTATAGATTGGACCGCGGCATGCATATTATAGTAATTATATCACCTCTGGAGCGTCAGGAGTAAAGGTGAAACGTGACTCTTAGGGAATATCGGTATTTAGGTCGTTGGGGCATTATAACCAAATAATACAGAAAAAATCCCCGAATCCCATTACCGGGATTTAAGTGGGGATTCTTCTGGAAACATCCCCTCAGAGGATGAACCTCTTAAAGGGAGGGGATATTGATAACTCCACTATAGCAAACAATCCTCAAAATGCCAACGATCAAATAGCCTGTAAATTTCTTAGAAGACAGACAATAGGGCGAAATACTCTTTATGAAGGCAATGTGCGAAGCCAAGAAAAAAGCCACCCAGGCGACCTTAATGGTGCGCCCCGTGGACAATCCGAACGGAGACTGGGTGACTTTTCTAGTGAAAATATAGCACAAGAAGTCCAGAATGTCAATGATGAGAATGATCACACCACAACAAGAAAATCGACTGGGCGCGGACTCGATGGTTCCGCTATTAGCGCAGATGCGCTTGACCAGTCGATTGACAACTCTAGTATACCAAACAATCCTCAAGATATCAATGATCAACAAACCAAGAGCGTATTATAAATGCTATAATGACAGTAAATCATTTAACCTTGCAGGAGAAGACGGATGGAAAAAGCAAAGAAGGATCGCAATAATGCTAATATCTATAGCGTTATTAATAAGTACTACAGGAAAAAATCTCAAAGAGAAGCTGCATATGCCGTCTGGAAGGCTGGTATGCTCGGTAAGTGGCTAACCATAGTATTCTCTGTAGTGGGTATCTTTAGAGGTGTTTTGGGTCTTTTATATGGAGACCAGGAAGGCTTTGGATATATTGTTGTTATTCCTATTCTTTCCGTCGTAATATTATACCTTCCCTCTATGGGTATGAGAAGGCTAGGGAGTAACGCAAAGGTATCTGCGTGGATTAGTGTTGTGTTAGGGGTGCTCATTAGTCCGTCTCTTGTTGGTATCTGGTACTTGACTCGATGCGTGAAAGCTTTAAAGCGAATCAATGATTATAAGCCGATGGAGCTAAATCACTTGAGTTACGAGCAGATGATTTCTGTAAAAAAGATTGATGCCAATGAGAAGCAAACGGTTGCCATTCTAGCTAGTTTGTTGGCGCTCTCCCTGCTTTTTATGCTCGGGAATGTTTCCTATAGCTATATTCAAAGCAGGGAGTCAGAGTACAGCTCATCGACTTTTAATACTGTATATGGGGACGATCAATTTAGTGTAAAACTATCTGAAAACGCCAGGAAAGACAAAGACATACAGGGTGAAAATGGCGTAACGACATCAGGGTCAATCTATTCTGATATATTGGCGAATAATAAAGCTATGGTTAAGGTTGGTTGTATCGCTTATACGCAGAATGGCAGTGAGTTATCGATAGCAAAAAGAGAAACAATAGACAATGTTTTTAACGGTGAGATAAAAGAACTAAGAGATCAAAGCTATACGGTTACTGAAACCTCGCGAAAGTACGATGATACTACTGGAGGTTTGATTTCGGGATTTCTGGAGACATCTTTAGAGAGAAGCGGCAGCCAAAATACACTTCGATACTATATTGGCACAAGACGAAACCAGATATGTATGGTCTATGTAATTGCGCCAGGAAACTTAGTTGATCAAATATATGGTGATGTAATGGGAACATTTACAATAAAATAAGTAGACTTTAACAAATTACCCCTGTTATGCTACAATGCAACCATGAAAAAAGCCGTAATTATCACTGCTGTTTTACTGCTCATAGCAGGCGCTGGTGGAGGCTTATGGCTAAAGACCCGTCTAAACGCTCAAGCAGTTACTGAAGTAGCTCAGGTGCAGAAACAGGAGCAACCGAAGAGCAAATACGACAACGGTCCCGCAGATCCGACCGAGCTATTAGAGCTGGTTAATGCCGAACGTCAGCGTATAGGTGTAGCACCATTAGTTATGGACGAGAACGTACAAAAGAGCGCGCAGCTAAAGGCAGATGATATGATTGCCAAAGGCTACAGGCAGCATGACATACCCGGGCTGGGCGACATGTATACACAAGAAATGCGCTATCTGATATACCAGCAAGCTAAATGTACTATGAGTAGCGAAAACTACTATACTGGTGCATACTATCCAAAGTCTGATGCTTTTGTATCAACTAGTAGAGAGGCATTTAAGGGTTGGATGAGCTCTAAGCCACATAGGGAGGCTATACAAAATCCGAAATATAAAAAGACTGGTTTTGGTGTTAGTACCAACAATACGAGCTTAGTGGCAGTACAACACTTCTGTATACCCTAATTAGCACATAGCATATAGCACAAACCCCAAATCTCCTTTTGTCTCGAAAGGAGATTTTTCTTATGAA
>UNSN01000030.1 GCA_900555675.1 Candidatus Saccharimonadota bacterium
TGCTTGTACCATTTCCGGTAATAGTCAATCCAGTCGAGCAAGGCTGAGTACTATTGGTTACAGAAATAGTAGCATTTCGGCCAGCCGCTCCTGTAGCACCAGTTGCACCCGTTGCACCTGTAGCTCCCGTGGCTCCAGCTACCCCAGCGGGACCCGCCGCACCAGTGTCGCCTTTGTCGCCTTTTTGACCATCTCTACCATTCTGACCATTAAGACCATCCTTGCCAATCTCGACCGTTCCTGCCATTTTGACCATCAAGCCCGTCTCTACCGTCTTGACCATCTTTCCCCTTGAGATCAGAATAAGCTATTACATTCTTCCATTCTGAATCTCCAGCATATCGCCATTGTATATATAAAGAGCTCTTCTGAATCTCAATTTCGCGGCCATCAACTTTACCGGACTCAGTCTTATTGCCTTCCTTATTGGCGCTGCTATCCTTATTCTTCAAATCCTCAAGCGAAACTATTTTCTGCCAATTGCCGTCAGCATACTTATATTGGATTTCGCCCGAATCTTGACGAATAGAAACCGCATTCGGATCAATTACTCCGCGTGGTGAAATCTTAATAAAAAATAATAATATTATGAGTATTATCGTAATTACAAAAAGACTCAGTACAAAAGATCTTGACGCGGGTTTTCTTATGCTTTCTCGCTCCACTTAAAATGTTCCTTTAAGCTTTATTTGATATTAATTATGCTTTTATTTTACATGTAGCAATATGAAAAATCAATCTCATTAAACATGAGAAATAACGCCCAAACCAAGCAATATCAACAACACCAGACCTAATACGAATCGATAAATTATAAACGGTCGGAAATTATTGCTCTGAATAAATTTTAACAGCCACGACACAGCCAAATAACCGACGCCGAATGAAATTACCGTGGCGATTATAGTTGGAGTCCAGCCAACGCCGCCAGAAATGTGTTTATATTTGGTAGCGACTTCCAACAACCCCGCCGCGACTAGCGCTGGAATACCCAAGAAGAAACTCAATTTCGTAACCGACACGCGGTCAAATCCACGGAATAAACCGACTGAAATCGTTGCGCCAGAGCGACTAATTCCCGGAATGAGCGACAAACATTGCCCCGCGCCAATAGCCAGCGTGTCTTTCCAGCTTGTCTCAGTTTCGCCACGCTTGTTATTTACCGCACGATTGTCAGCCAGCCACATAACAACGCTCCAACCAATAAGCCCAAACGCCACAAACCACAAACTGCGCAGAACCGTTTCAACTTCGTGCTTAAATAATAATCCGACAATCGCAATAGGAATTGAACCGATAATAATTGCCCAGCCATATTTATAATCAAACTTTCGACGCGCTCGCTTCCACCATAAACCGCGCCACCAAGCCTGTAAAATTCGCCAAATGTCGCTCCAGAAATAAATCACTGCCGCCAAAATTGCTCCGATCTGGATTATCGCCGTAAAAGCCACGACACTCGGATCGTCAATTCGCATTCCCATCAATTTCTCAGCAATCGTCAAATGTCCAGTCGAAGAAATCGGTAAGAATTCCGTAATTCCCTCGATTACGCCGAGAATAATTGCTTGCCACCAAGCCATGCTTAAAAATTACCTTTCATCCTTCAAGTGTAGCATTAGCGGTAAAATCATTCAAATGCGTGGGCCTAAGATTCGGAATTTTCTGCTTCAATCGAGTTTTGATAGAACAAGCCGCTAACATTCACGCCAGCAGGAGCATAAATTTTCAAGCCAGTTATCGGCTTATAAAACTTCAGGCAGCCGTCAAAGAATATCGCGTTGCACTTTTCAGAAACAGATAGCACGATTTTATCGCCATCGCGGCGCACGTTAATTTCTGGCTTATTCGCCTTTGGTAAATCCACAAACTCCGCTTCCACCTTAAATTTGTCAGAATTTATTCGCGAAACATTCCCCACTGGCATATCAATAAAAATTGAATTAGCGTTTGTCGTATCTGGAATATCGATATTCACTTTCTTCGTGAGTTGCTGCGATTCACGCGCATATTCCAAGCCAGCGTGCGCGCTAAATATTGCGGCGCTTGCCAAACTCATGAAAACAACGGATGCCGCCACGATCATTGTGATTACAGACATTCGATTGACCTTCCAAGCGAATATGCTACGCGTTACAATTGCGCCAAATATAACCATCGCGATTCCGCCAATTGCCAAGGAAGTCCACACTCCCCACGCCCACATTTGCATCCCCAAACCGCCGAGCATATCAACCATGGAAACGCCAAGCGCCCCGCCAACAATCAGCCCAAACAGTATCGCTAGCGTCGTGAGCAGCACCACGGCGCCGACAAAATATTGGAAAAATTTCGCAATTGGAGTTTTTCTGACAGACGTAATTGAATTTCCATCAGCGGAAGCCTCCTTAAGCGCAGCCAAAGTTACTGGCTTTCCGCGCATTCGTAATTTGTCCGACGCGGTTTTTGCTGGCGGCATTGACACCCACATCGCGAGGTAAACCAGCACCATCGTACCAAATGTTACGAACGACGAGACAATTGCAATCAGTCGCACCCACAACGGATTGATATTAAAGTACGCCGCTATTCCCGCGCACACGCCGCCAATGACAGCCCCGTCCGTGTCGCGCATCAATTGCTTTTCCGGCTTCTCATTATCATCTGTCAATTCGTCAGCTGAGTCCTCGCTATCATCTGAAAAATCACGCGGCTCGCCCATTTGATTTTTAATCGCCAAAACGTCATCGTCGCTAATAACACCCTCTTTCATCACGCCACGCTCGGCTAAAATCTCAACCATTCGCGCCTCAATTTCCTTCATCGCTTCCGCGTCGGCGTGCATATTTTTCTGAATCGAATTAAGGTACTTTTCTAGCGATTTCTTAGCGTCAATTTCCACGCTAAACGCTGTTTTTGCCAGATGAATCCTGGTTATTTCCTTCATTATTTTATTCCTTTCTCTAAGTTATCAAGCGAATTATTTAACATATTTATGCGATCTTTAAGTTCGTGAATCAATTGATCGCCGTGATCTGTCAATGAATAATATTTTCGCGGCGGGCCTTGCTCGCTTTCCTGCCATTCGTGTTGCAAATATCCGTCTTTTTGCAGCCTATTCAGCAGCGGATAAATCGTACCTTCGACCACTGTTAAATCCGAATCGTTCAATTGCTTAACGATGTCGCCGGCGTACTGCGCTTTATTAGAACAAACCAGTAAAACGCAGTAAACCAAAAAACCTTTTCGCAATTGGACCGCCAAGCTTTCCGCATAGCTATCAACGTCCACTTTTACCTTCTTTCGGTATGTTAGAACCCTTAATTTTGCCGTCTTTGATCAGGATTTGATAATCGCATTTCTTGGCCAAGTCAACGTCGTGCGTCACGATAATCAGCGTTGCGCCTTCTTGCTTATTGTAATTGAATAGCAATTCTTCCACCTTCGCGCCAGTTTCGCTATCCAAATTTCCCGTAGGTTCGTCCGCAAAAATAATCTGAGGACTGCCGACAATTGCCCGCGCGATCGCCAAACGTTGCTTCTGACCGCCCGACAAATCCTTCGCACGATTCTTGCGCTTCTCGTACAAGTCCACCGCCTTCAGCGCCTCATTGATCTTACTTTCCCTCAAGCCCCTTGGCATCTTCACAATTTCCAGTGGCAAACTCACATTATCCGCCACGCTTTCATTGCCCTGAACAAAGAAGCTCTGGAAAATAAAACCTATTTTTCTCGCGCGGAATTCGTCAACTTGCTTCTGTTTCAATTTCAGAATGTCCTGACCGTCAATAATCACTTGACCTTGCTGCGGTCGATCCAAGCCAGAAATTGCGTGCATCAGCGTCGATTTTCCTGAACCAGATTTTCCCAAAATAGCCACACTCACGCCCGTCGGAATTTGCAAACTCACATCATTTAACGCCACAAATTGGTTCTTCTTTTTGCCGTAAATTTTCGTCACATTTTTAAGCTCAATCATAACAATTCTCCTATTCCGTCCTTAACGCTTCAATTGGATCTAATTTTGTTGCCTTGCGGCTCGGCAGCCAGCCAGAAAGTACCGCCATAATCATCAGCCCGATTATCAAAAGTCCCATTTGCAGAGGATTAACGACTAATAGATTCGTACCTTGCTCCAACTTCAGTAAACTAGCAATCATAGGATTAAGTAGTGACATCAAACTTGCTAATCCAACACCAATTAAGCCACCAAGAAGTCCAACCCACGCCGCTTCATACCTGAACATTTTACCGATATCGCGACCTCGCATACCCAAAGCTTTCATCAGCCCAATCTGACTAGTTCGCTCCAGAACAGAAATGTACATCGTATTAACAATTCCAAACACGCTCGCAAGCAGCGCCAAGCCGCCAAACCCAATCAGCGCCATTTGAGCCACATTCACAAAAGTTAAAATAACTTTTTGCGTGTCCTGAATCGAATACGACTCATAATCCTTGCCAAGCTCATTCTTCACTGCCTCAACATTTTTCTCATCATCAACTGACGCAATTACGTAAGAATATTCATTAGGCAAATTTTTAGGGTGACTAAAGTCGTAAATATCCTTAGCGTCGTCCACAGAAACGCGCACAGTCGGCTGGTAAAACAGGATCGTATCCGAAGGTTTATCGACTGCTGCGACTTTCAGAGATATTTCCTTGTCAGCACCCTTGCTTGATGAAGTTCCTTTTTGCAATCCTAGTGTAATCGTTTGCCCAATTGCTGATTTTGCATCACTGAATCCCATTTTTTTCACGTAAGATTCTGAAATAACAACTTCACCCTTTTTCGGCATAAAATCATCCAAACTACCAGCCGCAAGTTCCATTCGGGTTTTATCAAACTTCACAGTTACGCTAGGCACGAATTTCTTGTCGCTTGCCGAACTTTTGACATATAAAACTCCTGACATGGAATAAGCTGGCGTCACTTTTTCCACGTGCGGGATTTTCTGTATTTTTTTCACGTCGTTATCAGTCATCGAATATTTCTCTATCGCCTTAGATTGACTATTTTCCGTATCTTCCGAGTCGCTATATTCCGGAAGATTACTATCAGGTCCCGACGAGGTCACTTTTTTATAGACCGAAACAGATTTTTTATCGCCAGCCGCGTCGACCATGCTGTTCGTATACAGCCGACCGCCTTCTCCAGCCATCAGCGCCAATCCAATCGTAAATGCTCCGACTGAAATCGCCAGCGCGGTTAAGATCGTGCGGCCTTTTGATTGCCCCAAATTTCGACCGGCGCGTTTAATAATGTCAATTCTTTTCACATTAAACTCCTTGTTGATTTATTATACATAGTACTATGTTATACAAGGTACCTTAAATAGTCAAGGTATTTTTGAAAATAATATTCAAAAAATCGCAGATTCTGTCAGCTTAGGTATCACTATTTTCGCTTAGCTTTAACTATCTTCGCCAAGCCCTTAAGCGCGCGCTTATAAAAAGGCTCAGTACTCACACGCTCCCGCAACCCGCCGTCGTTCACACTGTCCTGAATCTCGTGACTGCCCGCAACAACCCCGTTTTTCTCTATCGACTCATTATCCACCAAACCAGCCATATATCTAGCAGCATCAAAAAACGTCGGATCTCCCCAAATCTTGACTTCTTCATCATCTCCGTAATCAACTACTGCAGAAATAACCTGCTCGTCGTCCTTATTGTAGATTTCATCATCAATTCCATCGTAATCATCAATCTCTTCATCGCCATACTCAGCATCAAAGCGTCCGCTATAAAATCGACAATCGGCGATAATGCCACGACACAGATCCCCTTGATCATTTCTCTGCCACACACTCATCAGCACTACCAAATTAGACGTAGATAAATCAGCCTCCTCAAGTAGCTTAACAGACTGTCCTTTACTGATAATTAGACGACCGCTTCCCTCTGCCCTAGACTCATCAATATACATCACATCCTGCGGCGATACGTCCGGATAAGTATCGAGTGTATATAGCACTTCAGGAGACATTGTCTCGGTTGTAACTTGTCGTAATCTATCAGGCACTCCATTATTATATTCTTCAAACATTTTATGACCTCCTCAATTTAATCTTATTCCTCATCATACTCATCTTCAATCTCTTGGTCCAGAATCTCTTCAATCACGTCTTCCAGCGTAATAATTCCCAACTCCGTCTCATCGTCCATCACCACAAACAGATGATTGTGCGTTTGAATGAATCGACTTAAGACTGTGTCCAGGCGCGACCTCTTGTCGATATCGTAAATTTTATCGCGGTACAATTGGCTAATTGGCAACGGCAAATCCTTCCCAACGACATCCTTCACGTATAAAACTCCGACCAATTCCCTGCCAGATTGAACTGGAATTCGCGAATGCCCAGCGTGCTTAATCTGAGCTAGTAAAGTCGCGTCCAGCTCGTCATCCAAATCCACGACAAAAACCTCACTCATCGGCGTAACCAAATCGCCAGCCGTCTTTTTGCTAAACTGCAACGCTCCCGCCGCGATTCGGCTTTCGTCATAATCAACCGGACTATCAGATCTAACGGCGTGCTCGTGAATGATCTCCTCCAGCTCCTGATGAGAATATAATTGCGGCGTTTCCTTGCCCAGCCAGCAATTCAGCAATTTCGACATCGGCTGAGCAAGCGGCCAAAATAGCACGTAAATCACATCAAGTAGCCAAAAGAAATATCGCACAAATCGATATCCACGTTGAGAGAAAATCGCCTGCGGCAAAATCTCGCCAAACATCGTAATGAGGAGCGTCGCAATCAGACCGCCAACCACGCCATTCGTCATATTGCCAAGCAAAATCGACATCGCGGTATTCACGCCGACATTACCGAGCAAAATACAGAAAATCAAATAAT
>UNSN01000031.1 GCA_900555675.1 Candidatus Saccharimonadota bacterium
TGGATAGATTATTTGCAGGCCAGTTAACAAAATTACATCAACAATATTCAGCTCATTTTTGATTGACGATAGAGTAAAGGTTAAAACATTAAGATACCTATTCATCGCGCGAGGCGTACTTAGACTTGGCAATATGTATTCACGAAAAGTATTCCATAAACGTACCTGATCATCATCTGAGATGTCTAGACAATATTCGTTAATTAATTTGTTGAGCTTGTCTGTAAGTATAACTTGAAATTCATCTGCTGTAATGACGGGTAATCTAATTGGTATCTGTATGATTTTTTCTAAAAAATCTTTGCCGTCTCGACTATCAGGATCATTAGAAAATCTTCCATTCAAAGCCTTTGCTACAACAATGTCGTCAAAGGCGATTATGTAGGTTACGCCACTGAAGCCAATTACAGACCTTACAAGTTTAAATAGTTGAAATATTTCATCCTTATCAAGTCGATCTACGTCATCTATTACAACGATAACTTTCTTGTCAATATTTCTGATTTTTTCTTCTATATTTCTTTGCACAGCATCAAAAGATCTTGACTCAAGGGATTTCGTTACTTTGGACGGAACCTTGCTAGTAACTTTTATGCTTTCAGGTCCTAAACTTATTGAGTCAACAAGAGCGACCAGATCGTTAGCAAGACTGATAGCACTGGCTAGTTTTCTTCTTTGCCATAATCGCTTAAATTTGCCGCTATTAGGACTTTCTGTCTCTATAATTCTATTACCAATAGTAGATAAAAGACCAGCTGTCATAGATTTTACGTCTGAATATACCCACGGGTTATATCTGACGATGATTGTCTTGTCTTTTTTCTTTAAGATTTCTTCTATCATGTTTAGTATAGAAGTTTTACCATATCCCCATGGAGAATATAGACCAATGACATATTTCTCACTATTCGACTGATTTGCTATGGCGTTGGCGATATACTGTGCGAATCTCTCACGATCAAACAGATCGTCACTAGATGATCTAATTGGCGCATCTGTGTGATAGGTTACCATGTAATAATTATATACTATTAGTTATCACGCTACGCACTTCATACTCATGTGACTTGACGTCGAAGAGATAATGTCGATTATTGTTAGGTTTCTTGTGTAAAATACCAGACAGTAGACAGCAGTTCTTCTAATCTCTAGCTCTACTCTGTAGTATTTTATCTCAGAGATGTTTTTGATGATAGGGCGCGGAGTTTGTCGGTATTTTTTATTGAAAAATCATAGACAGGGGCGGCTCATCTGGTCGTGAAATAAATAGGTTGTAATTTTTACTAAATAGCTTGCAAAACACTAGATATAGCGGCTATAGTTATTATTGTACGCTATATATATAGCGAGCCCATAAATAAACAAAAACACAAGCTACAAAGATAAGCCACCAGATGAGGTGTTGGTGGTTTGTTTTTAAGAGGGGAAATTAAGGAGGGTATGTGAAAGAAATTAACGTAGTCAAACGCGACGGAACGAAAGAACCGTTTGATGCAAATAAAATTAACACGGCTATTTTAAAGGCGTGCGAAGGTTTGCCGGACCAAATTTCTAAGGTCGTTCAGGTGGCGACCGAATTGCAATTGACATTATTTGATGGAATTACGACCGAGCAATTGGACGAGGCGGTTATTCAAACGGTGCTCCAAAACGTTAAAGACGATCCAGATTACGATAAAATCGCGGCACGATTGCTACTGAAAACTGTCTATAAGCAGATTTTGGGCGATTATGAGACGGCGGAAGAATTGAAAAAGCTTCATGCGCGCGAATTTCCGAAGTTTATTAAGATAGCGGTAAAAGAAGGTTTGTTGGATAAGCGCATGGCTGACGGTCGATTTGACTTGAAAAAGCTGGCGGCGGAACTTGATCCAGCGCGTGATGATTTGAGTAAATATTTGGGTGTGGTGACTAATAAAAACCGCTATGCTCTTCGTAAGCAAAACGGTTCGCCAATTGAAACACCTCAGTTTACGCACATGCGAATTGCTATGGGGCTTAGTTACAACGAGACTGATCCGACCACTGCAGCGATTGAGTTTTATAATCACATGAGCAATTTGGAGTACGTTCCAGGCGGCTCAACGCGAGTCAACGCTGGCGGTTCTTTCCCGCAGCTCAGTAACTGTTTCTTGCTTAATGTCGATGATGATATGGAATCAATTGCTAAGGCTGTTCGCGACACAATGTGGATCGCTAAAGGCACGGGCGGAATTGGCATTGGTTTTACAAAGTTACGTGCGGCGGGTAGTCCAGTTAAAACCACCAATACTGAATCGACTGGCCCAATTCCATTTATGAAGATGATTGATACGGCACTTTTTGCGGTTTCCCGTAAGGGCAAAAAGGCTGGTGCAGCTGCAATTTACATGGAAAACTGGCACCTGAATTTTGATCAATTTGTTGATCTTCGTCAAAACTCTGGTGACCCATATCTACGAACCAGATTTGCAAATACCGCAGTATTTATATCTGACGAATTTATGAAGCGAGTAGAAAAAGACCAAGATTGGTATTTGTTTGATCCAGCGGAAACTCCAGATTTGACGGAATTATATGGCGAGGCGTTTTCGGCGCGATATAAAGAATATATCAAGATGGCGGAAGCTGGGAAATTGCGAACATTTGATAAAGTTCCGGCTCGTCAGCAATTTAAGCGCATTTTGACCAGCTTGCAGGCGACATCTCATCCGTGGCTAACTTGGAAAGACACGATTAACGTGCGAGCATTAAATAACAATACGGGCACAATTCACCTCAGTAACTTGTGTACGGAAATTACATTGCCGCAGGATAAAAACAACATTGCGACGTGTAACTTGGTGAGTATCAATTTGTCGGCGTTTCTTAGCGAGGATAAGACTTGGGATTGGGATAGATTGAAAGAAGCGGCTCGTGCGGCAGTGCGACAATTGGACAATTTGTGTGATATCACTCAAACGCCAATTCCAGAAGCGATGCATTCAAATCAACAAACTCGAGCGATTGGCCTCGGGATTATGGGTCTTTCTGACGTGCTGGAAAAGTTGGGTTATTGCTATGAGTCAAAAGAAGCGTACGATTTGGTTGATCAATTGACGGAGTTCATTAGCTATCACGCCATCGATCAGTCGGCTGACTTGGCAGAAAAATTGGGCAGCTATCCAACATTTGCGGGCAGTGGCTGGAGCAAGGGAATCCTTCCAATTGATACGGTTGATAAATTGTCGAAAGATCGCGGCGTGAAGGTGAAAATAGACCAAAAGACGCGATTGGACTGGGATAGCTTGCGAAAGAAAGTGAAGAAGGGAATGCGAAATGCGACTCTTATGGCAATTGCGCCGACGGCTAACATTGGTCACGTGGCGGGAACGACTCCTGGAATTGATCCGCAATTTGCGCAGATTTTCAGTCGCTCGACTTTGAACGGTAAGTTTTTGGAAGTGAACCATAATTTAGTTCGCGACTTGAAGAAGCTTGGTTTGTGGGACAATTTGAAGGATGAGATTTTTGCGGCTCAGGGCGATATTCAAGATATTGACGGTATTCCTCAGAATATCAAGGATGTTTATAAAACAAGTTTCCAACTCAGTCCGTATGCGTTTATTGAGGTGGCAGCCAGGGCTCAGAAGTGGGTCGATCAGGCGATTTCTCGAAATATGTATCTGGAGACGCGAGACATTGATGAATATGTGAAGATTTATTCGGAAGCGTGGAAGCGTGGCTTGAAAACAACATACTATCTGCATGTTAAGCCGCGTCATCAGTCGGAGCAGACAACAGTTTCAGTTGATAAAATTGCAGAACAAAAAGTCCGCACAAATAGTAAAGTGCGCGGATTTGGATTTGCGAAAATTAATAAATAAAGGAGGAGATTAAGATGGGAATTTTAGGTTCAGGATTACGCGATGGATTGTCGCTTCACCCAATTCGTTACCCTTGGGCGTATGATCTTTATAATCAAGCGGTGGCTAACACGTGGTTTCCAAATGAAGTTCAATTAGTGCAAGATTTGGCGGATTTTGAAAAATTGTCAGACGACGAAAAGCACGCGTTGAAAACGGTTATTAGCTATTTGAACCCAAACGAGTTATTGATCAATAAATCATTGGCGTTCGGTATTTATCCATATGTGAACGCGGCGGAAGCTCAACTATATTTGTCAAAACAGATGTGGGAAGAAGCCAATCACTTCATGACGTTTGAATACATTATTGAGACATTTCCGTTTGATCGCGAGGAAATTTACGCTGCGGGATTTGGCAAAAAATCATTGGCTGATAAGGCTGACTTTCAGAATAAGCATTTGGACGTGATGCTTGATCCGAATTTGGATATTTATTCGCTGGAAGGTAAGAAGGACTTTGTCAGGTCTTTGGTGGCGTATAATATCGTGCTTGAGGGTATTTGGTTCTATTCAGGCTTTATGGTTGGTATGAGTTTCCGTCAACGTAATTTGTTGCGCAATGTTGGCTCGCTGTTGGATTGGATTACTCGCGATGAAAATCTTCATTTGACGTTTGGTATCAATTTGCTTTTGACAATTTTGGACGAGAATCCAGAATTGCAAACACAGGAATTCGCAGAGGAAATTCGCAACTTGATTTTGCAAGCGGTAGAACTTGAGAAGGCTTACAATAAGGACATGCTGCCAAAGGGAATTTTGGGATTGAATGCTGATTATGTCAACCAGTATGTCATGCATATGACTGACCGACGCTTGCAGGAGTTGGGTTTTGAGCCTGAATATAACGTGCCAAATCCAGCCAAATGGATGGCGGCCGCTAATGATACGCTGGAATTGGTGAATTTCTTTGAAAGTACAAACACTAGTTACGAAGTTAATACCACGAAGTAATGGGAGTTGATGATATGAACGAATTAGCGAAAGAAATATTAGATACAGTTGAAGTTGGTGCGTTGGCGACGGTGAATGTTAATAGAACGCCTCTGATAACGCCGCTGCACTTTGCGCGTTTTGGTAATTCTATAATTTGGATATCAGGGCCGACTGCGCATCATTCAGAAAATGCGTTTCGAAACGGTAAGGCGGAATTTGTGGTTTGGGATGATAAAAAGCGAGCAGTTTTCTTAAAAACTAATGTGACTGAACTTCCAGAATCTGAGAAAGAGGCGGCAATGGCGGCTTATAAAGAGAAGCTGGCTGATTTTATGCCGCGTTGCCAAAATCCGCAAATATACGTTGCGCCAATTGGCGAACTTGATGAAAAAACTACAACGGGCAATTGGCTGCATTTTATTGCATAAGCACTATATCTAGCGTAAAATTAGTTAAGTAACTACTAAATATAGGGGAAAATGAAAATGAACGCAAATCAGATTATTACTGATGACATGACTTTGGAAGAAAAATTAAGCGCTATTGACGCAGCTCTTAAAGCGGCGCAAGAAGCGGCTGATGATCAAGCAAAGTCGAACGGCACTGTTGCGACACCAGTTGATCCAGCGAGTTTGACTATTTGTGACGGTTGCGAATAATATGTCGTCACCGCGCAAATATATATTTGTTACGGGTGGTGTATTGTCTGGTGTAGGTAAGGGAATTACTGCTGCTAGTATTGGCGCTGTCCTTCAAGCTAAGGGCGTTTCTGTTTCGGTTCAAAAATGTGATCCATATTTGAATGTTGATGCTGGACTATTGAATCCAAAAGAGCACGGCGAATGTTTTGTGACAAAAGACGGTGCTGAAACTGATTTAGATTTGGGTCATTATGAGCGTTTTTTGGATTTGGAATTAACGCAAAAAAATGCGACATTATCCGGCCGATTATTGCGTGATTTGATTGCAGATGAGAGAGCTGGTAAATTTGGCGGTCAAACAGTACAAATGGTTCCTCACCTAACTAATTCTATTAAGAAGGCTATTCATCTGGCTGCTGAAGGTGATGTTCATATCGTAGAGATCGGCGGCACGGTCGGTGACTATGAAGGACTTAGCTTTATTGAGGCTATTCGAGGATTCGCCTTAGATGTTGGTCGCGAAAATTGTCTATTTGTTCATGTTGTATATGTGCCGTTCTTAGAGGCGTCACATGAATATAAGACAAAACCTGCTCAAAACGCCTTGGCTGATTTGCGTGGTTTTGGAATTATGCCTGATGTTGTGGCGGTTCGTACGGAAGGTCACGATAAACCGCCGCGTAGTATTGGTGAGAAAATTTCTATTTCGTCTGGTATTCGCAGCGAAGGAATTGTAATGATGCCAAATGTCGATACTGTATATGAAGTTCCACTAACGGTGTACCGCGACTTAGGCAAGCTACTTGGTGAATTTACTAATAATTCAGTTGAGCCAGATTTACGACGTTGGCAACATTTAGCCAAGCGAGATACGTCAGAGTATGCTAAGCGTGTTACGGTAGGTTTGGTTGCTAAATATATAGACAATTCTGACACATATTTATCTGTAACAGAGGCACTTAAGTCTGCGGCTTGGGCAAACAAAAGTGAGATATCTATAAAATGGATTAATGCTGAGACTGCAAATGAAGCAGATTTTGACAGTGTTGATGCTATTGTTGTTCCGGGAGGATTTGGATCTCGTGGTGTAGAAGGTAAGATTGCTGCTGCAAAGTATTGCTTAATGAAAGATAAACCATATTTGGGTATTTGTTTGGGAATGCAGGTTGCAGTTATTGCCGCGGCGCGTTTGGGAGGTTTGGTAAACGCTAATAGCGAAGAATTCGGCGCTGATTCTGATAACAACGTAGTGTACATTATGGATGGGCAGCAAGGCAAAGAGTCTAC
>UNSN01000032.1 GCA_900555675.1 Candidatus Saccharimonadota bacterium
GCTCCATAGATGCGTGTCTATGCTGATGAGTCGGAAACGACGAAAGCGAACAATTTATTCCAACACCACACACTCCTCGACTACAGGCGGATTTCCATCAACAGAAATTGCCAGCATTTGCATATCGCAGCTTTCATATTGCGCATTTTTGGCAATGAACATCTCTGCAGAAAAACGCATTTGCTGCTGTTTTTTATTTGTAATTGCCGCCAAGCCATCGCCGAAATTGTCATTTTTACGATATTTGACCTCTGTAAAATATAAAACATTATCTTTTTTACTAACAATATCAATTTCGCAATATCGCGTTCGCCAATTCCGTTCTATAATCTCATGACCATCAGCCACCAACCAATCCGCCGCCGCTTGCTCACCTTTATCACCAATTTGACGCGTCGTGTCTTTTTGCTGATTTTTAGATTTTCTATCGTCAGACGCATTTTGCGAATTCGCCTCAACATTAGCATATTTAGCCAACGGTGCAAAACTCAGCCGATGTAGCGGAGTTACGCCCAGATTATCAATAGCCGCTCGGTGCTTCGCCACACCATAACCAACGTGCGAAGAAAAATCATACCCCGGATAAATATTATCCTGCTCCGCCATAAATTTATCGCGAGCCACCTTAGCAATAATCGACGCCGCCGAAACGCTCGGAATCAGACCGTCGGCTTTCGCTATGATTGTTACATACTTTTCTAGCGGTGTACCCGCCAAAAAATTGACCGTCCCATCGATAATAATCTCATCAAACGTCGAGCCGTTTTTCTGACATTTCGCTTGGATTTCTTTAACTGCACGCCGCGTTGCCAACTTAAGCGCCGCGCTCATCCCTATTTCATCCAGCTCCTCAGCAGAAACCCAGCCCAACGCCCAAGCCGACGCTTGCTCGCGAATTTCCTCGTCAAGCAATTCACGCCGTTTTTTGGTCAATTTTTTACTATCATCAAGCCCTTCAATTTCAGCGCCACCCAAAACCACCGCGCCAATCACTAACGGTCCAGCCCACGCGCCGCGCCCGACTTCATCAATTCCCAGAATCACCTAACAATCTTCCCTTTTTCGTCATAAAATCCGCAATAATCCAGCCAATCCAAACTGTTGCCGCGCCTAATGTATTCGCCAAAATATCCCAATTCGTGTCGTCCAATTTTATGCTCGCCAAGCCCACCTTGACCATAAATAATTCCGCCAATTCGTTAATGCAACCCAACGCCGAAACTAAAGCGAAGATCGAAAACGCCATCACCAACCAATGCGCCCGCCATTTCATCGACGAAACCAAATACACCCAAAATAGCCCCGTAAATAGCCCACCGCCCACAAAGTGCGTCGTAAAACTAGTGTCCTGTCCGTCAATTAACGGCGATGGCAAATACCAAGATATAAAAAACGACAAACACGCTACGTAAAGTAGCCAGCGATATTTTTTCTCATTATCAAAGCCGTTTCTTCTCAAAACGTAAGGCGTCGCCACAGCTAAAGTCGTCGGAGCAAAGACGGATATATAATGAAATATTGCCATATTGAGATTATAACACGAGAAAACCGCCTCAGATTAAGAGACGGTTTTTAATGATTAACCAATTGACAATTACGCGTCTTTGTGGCGAGCTGCAACTTCAGCAGCCTTAGCGTCAAGTTCAGCCTGAGCAGCATCTTTTTCAGCTTGTTTTGCAGCAGCAGCCTGAGCAGCTTCTTCCTTCAAGCGTTCAGCTTCCGCTTCTGCCTTAGCGTCATGAATGTCATTAACAGCAGCGCGATCGAAATTCTTAGCCGTCAAGCGAGCCGACTTACCGCTACGCTGGCGAAGGAAGCTTAAGAACTTGCGGCGAACCTTAGCACGACGAACAATCTCAATCTTCTCAATCAGTGGACTGTGCATCAAAAATGATTTTTCAACGCCAACACCTGAAGCGATTTTTCGAACCGTAATGCGTGATGTGTGTGATTTTTTATTGTCAGTGCGGATAACAACACCCTCGAACATCTGAATACGCTCTTTGTTACCTTCCTTAATTTTCTGGTAAACACGAACTGTGTCACCACTACGAGCATCGACAACTGCTTGCTTTTTTTGTGCTTGGTTGATTTTGTTGATTAACTCAAAACTCATAATTTTTCCTATCTTCCGAACTCGCTCCGACTGGCCACGCAGTTGTACCTCTGCGGCTCCATATCAAACAAGGCTCGAATATTTAACTCTCGTACAATTACATAAGATAATAACACAAATCTAAAGAAATATCAATTAAATAAAATTGGAGTATAATATAGTTATGGATTACAATAAATTAGCACTCGAACTACACGAAAAATACAAAGGTAAAATTACGACTAGCCTCAGAGATAAAGAGGAGCTTAATCGCGACAAGCTTAGCGCTTATTACAGCCCTGGCGTCGGCGCAGTCAGCCAAGCAATTGCCGAAAATCCAGCCGATTTGCCAAAATACACTTGGACAAACAATTTAGTCGCCGTAATCTCAGACGGCTCAGCAATTTTGGGCTTAGGTAATTTGGGACCAAAAGCCGCCATGCCAGTTATGGAAGGAAAAGCTTTGCTATTTAAGCATTTCGCCGATGTCGACGCCGTGCCAATTGTGCTAGACGTTCACGAGCCAGAAGAAATTATTGCCACAGTTAAAGCCATCGCGCCAAGCTTCGGCGCCATCAACCTCGAAGACATTGCCGCACCAAAATGCTTTGAAATTGAAGAACGATTGAAGGCAGAATTAGATATTCCAGTCTTCCACGACGATCAACACGGCACGGCTGTCGTTGTGTTGGCGGGCTTAATTAACGCCGCAAAATTAACAGGACGAAACCTGGCGGATTGCAAATTCGTGGTCATCGGCGCAGGCGCAGCTGGCACAGCAATCATCAAATTGTTAAATCTTTACGGAGCAAAAAACATCGTAGCGGTGGATAGTCGAGGAATTGTCGGAAAATCACGCACAGATTTGAACGCTGAAAAAACCGCGCTATTGGAATACGTCGATGCATCACAATCTGGCTCAATTGAAGACGCCATCACCGACGCGGACGTATTCATCGGCGTATCACGCGCAGGACTTCTCACTCCAGAATTAGTCAAAAAAATGGCGAAAGATCCAATCGTATTCGCACTAGCAAATCCTATTCCAGAGATTATGCCAGATGTCGCCAAAGAAGCCGGTGTCGCAATCATCGGCACGGGTCGTAGCGATTTTCCAAACCAAGTCAACAACTCCCTGGCATTCCCTGGAATTTTCCGCGGCGCATTAGATCACGGAGTTAAGAAAATCACCGACCAGCACAAATTGGCGGCCGCTGAAGCGCTAGCTAACTTGGTTGAAAATCCAACCGTCGATAAAGTCGTCCCAACTGCATTTGATGAGGGTGTTGTTGAAGCCGTTGCGAATGTCATTAGATAAGCCTAAACACCAGCACCGTATTTAGCTGCATCACGAGAGTCGCCATCTATAAACAGAGCTACTAACGACTCCTGGTTTTGCTTGTCACAAGCTCCTAAAAATAGCACTATTTCAGTCACCCCAACTTCCTGAAGAGATTTTTTAGCCTCACTTTCATTGGGCATATCTTCAATGCTGACTTTTGACATATAAACCCTCTTGGCGTTATGTGTTTGATCTTTCCAGGCGTAAATTATAAACGGATAAAGCTCTTTTAATCTGTTATTTAAGCCAATTGGCAAACCGACAGACTTATCTTCTGAAGTTGCTACACATTTAGCAGTCATAGTTAATTTGTCCTTAATAATAGGTAGAATGTCCCGCTTTTTCTCGTCGTTTTCGTATCCAGTCATTTTATGCTCGACCTTTTTAGCCTCTTCAGTGCGCGCGTCAACTACTGCGACCACAGTACCGTCACCACCACGCTCAATATGCAGTACGTTCACAATAGAATTTTCTTTAAGCCACGGAAACGTCTCGCCGTCAAGCGCCACAGTATCTCCCGCCTTCAATCCAATTTTCACCGGCTGAGAATCGCCATTTTCGATTGTTGGCTTCGGTTTATTTGACCTTTTCTTCTTAGTGGCTTTTCTCAAAGATTTACTCGCAATTTCAGGCGCCACTTTGTAAGTTGTGAATTTTTCAGAAAGAACCTTTAGCTCGCCTTCTAGAATTGACTTCATTTTTTCTTCCACCACAGATTTGGCAAAAGTCTGTACATTCGGACGATTTTCCTCAAATACAATTTCCGTATATTCACGAGCCAACAACTCCTCGTCCAGATCTCTCATCCCGTCTGCATAGTCGAGTATGGTTTTCGCCAACTCCAGGTCTCTTTCATAATTAAAGAAGGCTTCAATGCGCTCCATACGCGCACCACTTTCATTCCCAGACATCGCCTCAAGCTCATCAGCTTTAAGTATTGAAAAATTTGCCAATAGATCAACCAAGTGATGTGTCTTTTTGCAGACTGGATCGTATTCAGGTCGGCTTAATCCAAATTCTACAGACGAAGAAGTGCTGTCTTTTTTATAAATCCTATCAATCACAAACCGCTTAGTTTCTAATGTGAGTTGCATATATCCAGAGTCGGCATCATCTGGGCTGAGATTGTTATTCCTCTGAAATTTCTTTACTGTAGGAATTTTATATCCTTCAAGATTGCAGTATTTCGGAACATTAACTTCCGCTATTTTAGCGGGAAAAATTTTATCTAACGACGATATAAAAGCATCGAGCGAGGTTTTATATTCCTTATTAAATTCCTCTCTTAACCGAGAGCTCACTTCGTCAAAATCATAGCACACCTCCAAATACTCAGGAGACTGGCCGTACACATCCCTAGCCTGCTTAAGCATATCAATTACAGGCTTATATTTCTCAACCAAGTCCTTAAACATAGATGAGTCTTTAGGAACGTCTTCATATATACATTCAAGGAAATTGATAACAGTACCAAAAATTTCACAGACAGAGTCTTTCTCAGACTCTGAAAGTTCACCATCGTAATAAGAGTGCTCCGGAATTTCGCTCATAAACTAATATTTTATCAGTTTATGGCTATAAAGTCAATTATATTACCCTGTTAACTTCTTCTAATGTTGTTTCGCCACGAAGAGCCGCCAGCACGCCAGCCTGAAGTAGCGTCACCATACCGTCTTCTTTTGCAGCCTTTTCAATCGCTTCCGTGTGAACATCCTCAACGTCACCGCGCAAGAATTTCTGAATATTCTCGCTCACAACCAACTGCTCCATTACCGGAATTCGCCCCTTGTAACCGAACGGCACGTCGTCTGTCGGCACCGCACGCCAAAGCTTAAACGTATCCAAATCTGGGCAATCAACATTCTCTGGCAGATCCTTCAAGACTTCTTTCACCCACTTGCGAGTCGCCTCATCTGGCTCATATTCTTCCTTGCTATCATCCCACAATCTCCTCACCAGTCGCTGAGCAATCACCAGCCGAACCGCCGAGCTAAAAATCGGGTTTTGCCCAATCATATCGATCATGCGACTAAACGCCGCCGCAGTCGAATTGGCGTGAAAGCTAGACAACACCAAATGTCCCGTAATTGACGCCTGAATCGCAGTCTTCGCAGTTTCATTGTCGCGAATCTCACCAACCATCACCACGTCTGGATCAAGACGCAAAACACTACGCAAACCATCAGCAAACCTCTGTCCATTTGTCGTATCAATTGGAATCTGAGCAATCCCAGGAATCGTATTTTCTACAGGATCTTCCAGCGTGATAATCTTTCGATCTGGCGTATTAAGAGCATTAAGAATGCTATATAACGTCGTAGACTTTCCCGAACCAGTAGGACCAACCATCAACAACATCCCTCGCGGATGAGAAATAACTTCATCAATTTGCTCACGTTCTTTCTTTGAAATGCTCAATAGATCCAAGTTTAACATTGATTCATCAAAGTTAAACAATCGAAGCACCAGATCCAAGCCGTACACCGTCATCACGGCTTCCACACGCAAATTCAGCACATGCGATACGCCATCTCTATGAATTTCCTGCTGCATATGCCCAGATTGAGGCTCTCTGGAAGCGGTAGAAATATTCGCACGCGACGCCAAGGTAGCCATAATCACTCGATATCTATCCCTGCTAAGCTCCGCCACCGTGTGCAAGGCTCCGTCAACACGCATACGAATTCGAATCGATTCGCGCTGATTTTCAATGTGAATATCCGACGCGCCCAACAAATCCGCCTGGTCAATCAAATAATTAAATACGTCATTCGTGCCCACGGAGGCCAAAGTCTGAGTAACCTGCGCCAGAGTATCGCTATCGCCCTCCTTAGCAATTTCGATGTTATCGTAAATCACTTTTTTTGGCGGATCAAACCTAAGCATAATTGACCGAAACGCCGAACCAGAAATTAAGAAGAAGAAGATTCGCTTGCCGTTTTCAACATATTGATCTCGCATCTGTTTCATCAACGATTCAGAAGTTTGTGACGTAACACCAAATCGATAAGATTGGTCTTCCTCGTTAAACGCCAGCGGGACCAGCCTGCCTTTATACATCTCTTCTATCGTTAAAACATCCTTAAGCAAGGGTAAAGTCTCTTCAAATTCCCGCCCGTCAAGATATTGAAGTCCTAAAATTGACGCTCGACGACGAGTAGCTTCCTCATCCTGCTCACGGCGTCGCGCCTGAATTTTATCTTCGTCCATATGAAAATTATACCAAAAAGCTTACGGTTT
>UNSN01000033.1 GCA_900555675.1 Candidatus Saccharimonadota bacterium
ATGCTTCTTATGGTTGAGCCGTTATGGAAAGCGGTAGAATTTGCGAAATCTCAGGATGAAACAGCGAAAGTGGTATTAATGAGTCCGCGAGGGCAACGCTGGAAGCAGGCTAAAGCCCAGAAAGAAGCCGATGATGACAGGGGTGTGATATTTATTTGCGGGCGATACGAGGGTGTTGATGAGCGAATTTTGGAGTTGGTCGACGAGCAATGGAGTATTGGCGATTTTGTGCTGACGGGCGGAGAGCTGGCGGCGATGATGATGATTGATTCTATTGTTAGGTTGATTCCTGGAGTTTTGGGCGGCGAAAAGTCTGCGGAAATTGAAAGTTTTTCAGATGGAGAAACGTTGGAATTTCCACAATATACACGACCTGAGGAGTTTAAAGGTTTACGTGTGCCGGATGTTTTATTGAGCGGACATCACGGAAAAATTGCCGAGTGGCGCGCTGAACAATCACGGATATTGACCAATAAAAATACCCCATAGAGACGGGGTATTTTAAGTTGTGGTGGATTTGTCGTAGAGCGAAAGATACGATTTTGTGGTGTTTATTTTTGTAACGTTCGCTGATTTAACTTTATGACGTTTTTATAAAAAGTGCAAGTGCTTTCGTAAAAAATACAACAAGCTTGAGCTTTTTTGACACGCAAGCTATACTGAAATTATGTCTATAAAAGTAAATAAAATTGTTAAATTGATTACAGGACTATTAATAATGGTGTCATTATTATGTCAATTATTTACGTTTGAGAAGTTTTCTGCGGTCATTACTTCTGCGGGGATTTCGTCATCTTTAAGTCTTTCGATTGCGATAATATTGGTGGTTGTTGAGCTTATGTCATTACCGTTTTTAATTGATATGAATATGTCAAAAAGAATCACTCTGACGAGCAGAATGGCTGGTTTTTTGAGTTTGGGGATTATGACGGTAATTAGTTTTTTGGCGTTTGTGAATGGGCATGCGGTGGTGATATTTGGTGCAACGATAAAGAATGTAAATAGTGTGGCTGCGATTTTTCTGGTATTCATGATGTGGATTTTGTTGATTTGCGCAAATTTATCGACGAAAAAAACAGCCAAATAATTGGCTGCTAAATCTCAAACTTGGCTGGGATGGAGGGATTCGAACCCCCGAATGGCGGGACCAGAACCCGCTGCCTTACCACTTGGCGACATCCCAACGGCAAACATAATTGTACTATAGAAAAATGATTTCCGCAAGCGTTTACTGGCCAGCGTTGACGCGATATACTGGTAATATGGATTTGCAATGGATCGTGAAGCTAATTGCTGATGGGCTAGTGGTGCCAGTCGTGCTAATTGGTGCGTACTCGCTGATAAAATTGGTTCCAAATAAAGAGAAGTATCAAGTTTATAGTCAGGTGTTGATGGCTGGATTGACTGCTTACGTGGCGGCAAAAATCATCGGGTCAGTTTATCAACCAGATCAGATGCGTCCGTTCGAGATTCTGGGTGTATCTGCCGGCGCGTCATTCCTTAATAATCCGGGTTTTCCGTCCGATCACGCGCTATTTACAATGGCAATTACTTTGGCGGTATTTTTCGGAGCGAAGAGTTGGCGGCTGGCTGTTGTTTGTCTGGTTATGACGATCTTAATATGTGTCGGTCGGGTTATTGCATTGGTACATACACCACTTGACGTTGTTGGCGGATTATTGATTGCCTGCGTAGGGATTGTTTGGTATAAACCGATGAGTCTCCTGAAAAAGCATAATATTTAATCATATACATTTGCAATATTGACAAGTTTACGTTACAATTTACGTATGAAATTATTGTCAGCTATTTTCCGTGAAGAAATATCAGATTACACATATCCATTTTCAAGGCGAGTTTTCTTGAGGATTTTGGCGATTTTAGTTGCTAGTGGCGTGACTATCTGGTTGCTGGCGCTTGCGTTTGATAAATTTATGATTACACCCGTATTTTGCGCGAACGCTGAGCATATTTCTATTTGCGCAAACAGCACGAGCATCGCATCTTACGTTGCGTTAGTTTTGGCGGGAATTATGTTAGTTCCAGTGTTGGCGGTATTTGGTATTAAGCGACCTCTGTTGGTAGTAATCGCGGCAACTGTGTCGTTGTGGGGTGCTACATTATGGGCTGGCGGATATTGGATTTTGTCATTGCTATGGGTAGTTTTGGCGACAGTTTTGGTATATTTGTCGTTAATCTGGTTGAATAGAATTCGTGGCAATGGCGCAGCAATTTTATTTATGACTTTATTCGCAATCTTAGCACGAGTTGTCTTAGCATTGTAATCACTGTACACTAAGTGTATGGAAATCATTATCATTATTCTCTTAATTGTTATTACTATTGGTTTGGGCGCGACTTTATTTGTCTTGCAATCAAAAATCAGCGAGCTAAAAAATCAATCATCCGTCGAGCTAATTAAAACCGATGTCGTGGAATTGGGGCGAACTATTGCGAAACTGAATGAATCCGTTAGCGATAAGTTGGAGCGAAGCAACGCGCAAGTTCAGACTTCCGTGCAGAAGCAATTATCAGAAAGCGCAAAGTTGGTGGCTGACGTGACGCAGCGATTGGCGAAATTGGATGAGACTAATAAGCGTGTGGTCGATGTGGCGACCGATCTGAAAACCTTGCAAAACGTGTTACAAAATCCAAAGCAGCGTGGCGTTTTTGGGGAGTTTTATCTGGAAAGTGTGTTGGACAACGTTTTACCAGCCAAGCAATATCAAATGCAATATCGCTTCAAGGATGGCGAAATTGTTGACGCGGTTATTTTTCTGGACAAGGGTCAAATATTACCGGTGGACAGTAAGTTTTCTTTGGAGAATTACAATCGGATGATTAATGCCGAGACAAAATCTGAGCGTGAAATGTGGCTAAATAAGGTGAAAGCTGATCTTAAGGGGCGAATTGACGAAACTAGTAAATATATTCGTCCGCGCGAAAACACCATGGACTTTGCCTTTATGTTTATTCCTAGCGAATCTTTGTATTACGATCTTCTGATTAACAATGTCGGTCAGGGTGGTTCGAGTCGCGATTTGATTGAATATGCGTTCCGAGATAAACGAGTGATTATTGTTAGTCCGACTAGTTTTCTGGCGTACCTGCAGACCGTTCTTCAGGGACTTCGTAGTTTGCAGATTGAAGAGCAGGCCAAAGACATTCAAGTTCGAGTTGGTCAATTGGGCGTTCATATTAAAAAGTTTGACGAGTTGATGACGAAAATGGGCAAGAGTTTAAGTACGACCGTTGGTCATTATAACAATACATACAAGGAGTTGGGGAAGATCGATAAGGATGTTGTGCGAATTTCTGGTGGCGATAACCAAGCGCAGCCGGAGCTGATTGATCGGCCGACGCAGGAAGATTGACATAAAAAATACCCCGCCGATTAAGCGGGATATTTTATTGTGAAGTTATAATCTATTCTTCGTCTTTGTTTCGGTAATTGACGAGTAGAAATAGGTTGCCACCTAATGCTGCGCCGATTAGGGTAGCGGCAATTACTTCCAGGCTAAAGCGTGAATAGCTCTTTTCGCCTTCAGCTGGCAATACTCCGTTGCTGCGTAGTTGAGAGTCGGTTTTCTCTGTAACAGCCAAAGAAACTGCTGGGTTCAAAGTTGCGCCTGAGATGTAGATCTCGCGTGGGTAAGTGCGACCGTTTTTCTCAGTTTGAGCAGTGCTTTGATCTTTTTGGATTTTTGCAATAGCAGTACTTTTAATGTACGAAGAGATTGAGCCAGATACGACAAGACCAATCATCAATGCCAAGCCAATTCCAAAAGCTTGACCAGCTGCTTTGATTTCTTTGCGTTGCAAAACTGCGGCGACGCCAAATACAAATACAGCGGTACCGACTAATTCCATTGCGAAGATGTTCCAAGAGAACGCGGTGAATTGGTCAAAGCTTAGGGCAAATCCGCCATTTGTTAATGAGCCAACAAGTACGATAGCCGCCATTGCACCGAGGAATTGTGCACCCCAGTAAAATGGTACAAGTACGGTCTTTAGTTTACGCATTGTCCATAGGCCAAACGTGACAGCTGGGTTTACGTGTGCGCCAGAAATGTTGCCGATAATTGCAACGATAAACATCAATGCAAAACCGACGTACATTGATGACAAAATGTCTGATGCGAATAATGCAGCAAGTGTCAAAATGAACGTGCCGATAACTTCCGCAATAACAATGTTAATTAAGTTGTTTGGTAATTTAGAATCTAGTTTGACACGCTTGCTTTTAGCGGTAGATTCAGCAACGACGCGCTTGACGGTCGTTTTGGTTTCAGTCTTAGCGGCAGCGGTTTTCTTTTCTGCGGCTTTAACTGGGGCTTTCTTTGAAGTTTTCTTCGTAGCCATATTCCCTCCTTAAAGTAATATCACGACTATTATAACATAATTTGCTATACTGTAGTTATGGGATTATTTGTAAATCAGCAGGATCAGCGCAGTGAATTGCAAGAGCGAATTGCGGCGGAATTAAGAGAGAAGGCGAAGGCTTCGAGTTTGCAAGAAAAGGCAACTATGGACGGCGTCGACGACATAAGATATTTGGAAGGCACGAAACAGACGACGACTTTGGCGTGGGCGTGGATTTTAATTGCTATTATGGCTGGTGCGGTGATTGTAATGTTTTTAATGCAAGGACGATAAAATGGTTGACTTAGACGAATTGAGAAGAGAAATAGTTTTGGCGGTTTCGCAATCCAAGTCTCCGCGTGAGTTTTTACGTGATCGACGACTTAGGGAATTGTACGATCAAATCAAATCATTGCCGCCAGTTGAGCGTGGTCCGTTCGGCAAGCAGATTAACGAGCTGAAGCAGGCGATTGAGCAGGCTATTGCTGCGCGACTGGAAGAGCTGGAAAAAGTTGACTTGAAACCGATTGACGTTACGGCGCCGATGGATGTGAATTCGCCCAAGCCTGAACTTTTGCCGAGCGAACAAGGCACGATTCATCCGCTTAGCGCTGAAATTGAGCGCATTTCTGAAATCTTTAATCGCATGGGATTTGTCACGGAAGAGTCCAGAGAGATTGACGATCAATTCCATATGTTCGAGAGTCTGAATTTTCCAAAAGGTCATCCAGCGCGCGACGATTACGATACGTTTATGACCGAGGAAACTGATTCTAATGGCGATCGTTTGATTGCGCCGGCACATACGTCGACTATGCAAAATCGCGTGTTGATGAAATATCGCGACAATTTGGAAAAAGGCGAGGCTATTGCCGCTATCGTTCCTGATCGCGTTTTTCGCAACGAAGATTTGGATGCGCGCCACGAGCATACGTTTTATCAAGTCGAAGGCGTGTACGTTTCACGCCGGGTTAATGTTGGCAATTTGATTGCCACGCTGCAAGAATTTTTGCAGGAATATTATGGCAAGAAACTTGACGTCCGCGTTAATCCATTTTACTTTCCGTTCACCGAGCCGAGCTTCGAGTTTGCATTAAGTTGTCCGTTTTGTGAAGGTAAAAATCCTGATTGTAAAGTTTGTTCTGGCGAGGGTTGGATTGAGTTATTGGGCTGTGGAATGATTCATCCGAATGTCCTTCGGGCGGCGCAAATTGACCCGAATGAATATACGGGATTTGCTTTTGGCTGCGGAATCGACCGCTTGGTTATGATGAAGTATGGAATCGAAGATGTCCGTCATTTTGAAAGTGGCAAGTTGGACTTTTTGGAACAATTTTAGCGATATGAAACTTCGACAGATTAAGGATTTTTTATGTAAGAATCGCCTTCAGGCGCTCTGTATTCTTAATGGTGTCGTTTTGGCTGTGGGCTTGGTTGTGGCGATGCTGCTTTCTGATGATACTCGGTGGACGAACTGGAGCTTGAGCAGATTGGGCGAAACCACCTCGAATCGTTTGTCTGCATTTTCGTTCAATTCAGGAGTGTTTTTATCTGGTTTGATTATGGCGACGATTGGGTTTTTTATGAATCGTGGTTATCTTAAACTTGGTCAAATTCGCTCTGCTCGGATATCTGGCTGGATACTTTCATTGTTTGCGATTTGTATGATAGGAGTGGCGCTTTGTCCGAACGATACAATGCACGCGGCGCATTTTGTTTTCTCGCGCGGCATCGTGATATTGATGGTACTTTTGATGTTTCTTTTACCATCAAGTTTGAGCTATTTAACTCATCGTGAGCGAATCTCGTCTTTCAGTTTTCCGATTTTTGCGGCAATTATAGCGGCACAAGGTTACGCAATGGGCAAGTTTTGGTTTGTGATAGTAGAAGTTTTATTGGGGATTTTTGCGACGATGTGGCTAGTCCTGGTTTGTCGTCGAATGGAGCTTAAATTGTCCGACTTGAAAACTTCATAAAATGCTATAATTACTTCAAAAGGAGTAATTATGAATCACACAATTTTTGACGACATCGTATCTGGAAAAATGAAATCTTGGAAGATTTGGGAAGATGAGAAATTCCTAGCATTTTTAAC
>UNSN01000034.1 GCA_900555675.1 Candidatus Saccharimonadota bacterium
ACATTATCATCAAGTGTTTGATAACCGTTAGCTACGCCTTTAGGAACGAAAATTGCTGTACCCGGATTAATCTCGTGGGTAAATACTCGCCCGAAACTCTCACCTTTACGAAGGTCACACCAAGCCCCAAAAACACGCCCATTGGCTGTTGAAATGAATTTGTTCCAAGGCTCAGCATGAAGACCGCGTGTGGCGCCAGTTTTGTCATTGAAGCTGATATTGTTTTGTACGATATCGAACGACGGTAAGCCTAAGGCTTCCATTTTTTCTTTTTGATAGTTCTCTTTGAACCAGCCGCGATTGTCGCCATGTACGGGTAATTTAATAACAAACAACCCTGGAATTGACGATTCGGTGACTGTAAGTTCATTGTAGTCGGTTGGGTCAAACATAATTATTGTCCTTGTTTTGCATAAGCTGCTTCAACAGCGTCTTTTTGGGTGCGCCACCAGTCTTCGTGTTCGCGATACCAGTTAATAGTTTGCATTAATCCATCGTGCATGCCGGTTTTATTATCTGTGTATTGCGGTTGCCATCCTAACTCGCGGCGTAACTTGCTGGAATCCATTGCGTAGCGCATATCATGACCTGGACGATCGTTGACATGTTCATACCAATCTTTACCTTTACCCATTAGATCACAAATCAATTCAATCACCATCTTATTATTAACGTGATCATTATCCGCGCCAATGATGTAGGTTTCTCCTAGAACGCCTTTTTCTAAGATTAAATGAACCGCTGAGTTATGGTCATCAACATGGATCCAGTCGCGTACTTGTTCACCGGTACCATAAAGTTTTGGCTTGATATCACTTAAAATATTGGTAATCTGACGCGGAATAAATTTTTCAATATGTTGGTATGGCCCGTAATTGTTAGAGCAGTTTGAGATAGTTGCTTTAATACCAAAACTACGAATCCAGGCGCGAACTAGCATGTCGCTGGAAGCTTTAGTACTAGAGTAGGGACTGGAAGGTTTGTATGGAGTGTCCTCTGTGAAGCGATTTGGATCATCAAGCTCTAGATCACCAAAAACCTCATCAGTTGAGATGTGATGTAGTCTCTTATTATGTTTTCGAATAGCCTCTAGAATGGTATACGTACCAATTATATTTGTTTCAACAAATGGCCATGGATTACGTAAAGAATTGTCATTGTGACTTTCGGCTGCGAAGTGTACAACTATGTCATTTTCAGCGACTAATTTGTCTACTAATTCGGCGTCACAAATATCGCCCTCTACGAATGTAATTTGGTCAGCTACAGTTTCCAAATTAGCACGATTTCCGGCGTAGGTTAATTTGTCGATAACAGTGACTTCATATTCTGGCTTGTGTTTTACGGTATAATGCACAAAATTCGAGCCAATGAATCCCGCGCCTCCCGTGACTAGCATCTTTGTCATAAGTATAGTATATCAGGTATAATAGAGAAGTTATAGAGGAGGATGTTATGAAAGTTGTAATTGTTAGCGGCTATTTTAATCCATTACACGGTGGACATTTAGATATGATTGAGGCAGCTGCAAAAATGGGTGATTATTTGATTGTAGTGGTGAATAATGACAAACAGCAATTGCTAAAAAAAGGAAAAATTATCCTTAATGAAGAAAATCGACTACGCTTAATGCGAGCATTAAAAGGCGTGGATCAGGTGATGCTTTCTATTGATGAGAATCCTCCGGTTACAGAAACCTTAGAGATGATTGCTCGGCAATATCCGGGATGTCAATTAGTGTTTGCAAATGGTGGCGATAGGTCGGCACCGGAAGTTGTTCCAGAGCGTGATGTTTGCGAAAAGTATAACATTGAAATGGTCTATGGGGTTGGTGGTTCAAATAAAGCAGACTCGTCTACTCGAATTAATCAAGCTACTGGACAGGAAAGCTAACTTCAACTTTTCCGACCATATTTTTCATATATAGCCAAAGTTTGCTCGGCCATGCGCTGCCATGAAAATGTCTTAACGTGTTTCTTGCCTTTTTTAACGAGTTCATTGCGCAACTTGTCGTTGGATAAGATGTCGTCAATTGATTTTGCTATATCCTCGACGCTGAAAGGATCAAAATAGTGAGCGGCATCGCCGTGGGTTTCTGGCAGACAAGTGGCTGTGCTCGAAGCGACCGGTGCGCCGTGTAGCATTGCTTCTAGCCCTGGCAAACCAAATCCTTCACTGAGCGAAGGGAAGCAATAAACTGCTGTATTTTCGTACATCCAGCGCAATTGCTCGTCTGATATAAAGCCGGTAAACACGACGTTTTTAATTCCATGCTCATTTACATATGTCTCGTGGCGAGCGTAATTGCTATCTTTTTTACCTGCCAAAGCCAGTGTTAAATCTGGATATTTTTTCCGCAACAAGGCAAAAGCGTCAATTAGCCGTCGAAGGTTTTTATGTGGCGTCGGTCTACCGATATACATAATGAATTTTTTACCAATCAACTCGTCAACAGGTTTGTTGCCTTTTGGCAGTTCGTCTGCAGATTCCAAAGTTACAGTAATTTTCTCTGGGTTTACGCCGGTGAATTTAATCAAATCATTTTTTACGAAGTTAGAAATTGTGATGATGTGTGAAGATTTTCTGGCAACTTTTTTATTGACCCATTTATAAATTTGCTGCTTAATCCAGAAAACGACAGGATTTTTATCTGGATTTCTAAACCTGACAGTAGTCAAATCTTGCATCGTAGTGACGACTGGGCTGGAATTGTACCAAACAGGCTGCTGAACCATCGCAAAATGAACTAGGTCTGGATGGAGACTTTCAAGTTGTTTTTTAAAGCCGATTTGCTCAGCAAAAGTGTATTCTTTATATGGGCAAATAACTTTCTGAAATCTTGGATTGCTTGGCTGCCAACCATCGAAGTCTTTTGGCTTGAGCAGAATAACATAATCGTTTTTATTATCAATTTTCTGCAAATAATGAATCAGCCGTTCGATGTAGCGACCAGTGCTAGTCCTTAATGTTCGGGCGTCAATTACGATTTTCACGATAATGTTCCTTCCATGATTTATCAACTATATTTTTTATCGCTTTATGGAAAATTGCAGCTGAAAATTCGTTTGTCGTGGCTGAGATTTTTGTTGGTGAAACTTTTTTACCAGGAAGTTTATCTAAGGTTTTTATCAATGAAGAATCTGTTTGCTCAGAAAAGAACCAGCCGTTTTTTTCAGGTTTTATATAATCAAGTGCGCCGCCAGCTTCATACGCAACCACTGGAATACCAGATGCCAACGCTTCAACCGGCGCAATTCCAAAATCTTCGTGCGAACAAAAAATAAACAAATCTGCTTTTTTAATATATTTTTCTCGCGTGGCATTATCGACAAATCCTAAGAAATTAGTATGTTTATCGGCGATATTCTTCAGGTTGTCAACGTCTGGACCTTTTCCAATAATATCTAATTGCCAGCCAAGTTTCTGACAAGCCTTAATAGCGATATCAAGCCGTTTCATTGGCACAATTCGCCCCCAAATCAGACAGCGAGGTTTTTTGGGGATGGACGTTTGCTCGCGATTTTTAACAAGTGGTGAAAAGCTCGACACATCGATCGGCGGAAAAATAACCGTACTTTTTCGCTGGTAAAACTCTTCAATATCAGCCTGAATTCCCGTAGAGTTGGCGATAAAAACATTGACTTGCTGAGCGGCGTTAAAATCTCGTTTTTTCAGTGGTCGGACTAAGGTTTTTAAGCCTAGGCGCGCCAGCCATTGTGGGCGAAAACTTGGCCGTTTGATATATTCGTCATAATGTCGCCAATAAAAATGCGTCGGTGTGTGGCAATAGCAAATATGAAGTTGATCTGGTCTGGATTTACGGACGAATTTTGCCTCGCCATTTCCCGAACTGGAGATGATAATGTCAAATTCGCTAAGATCAAGCTTAGCAAACCACCATTGTCTAAGAAGTGGCAATAATCGTCGGATTTTTGAAAACGGCCATCGCTGTAAATAGCCGGTAACGACTTTATTATCTAATCTTTCTCGCCATTCGTCACTACAAAAAGAAGTGTAAATTGGCGCATCTGGGTACAATTTGTGAATTTCCAAAACAACTTTTTCGGCTCCGCCGCCGTAAATCCAGTCGTGAACTATGGCAATTTTTGGCTTACTCATTAATTATCTTTCTGGAAAATAACCAAGCAGGTTTTTAATAAAATCGTGATGTCCATCCAGATACTCCAGTTCTGGACATAGTATAAGTCAATTCGTCGCCGTTCTTCAAAGCTGATGCTGCGTCGGCCAGACACTACAGCAAGTCCAGTTAACCCAGATTTGACCGCTAATAAAACGTGTTTTTTATCGTATGCGCTTAATTCGTGCGGTACCAGCGCTCGCGGTCCGACTAGGCTGATATCTCCTTTAACGACGTTGAATAACTGCGGTAATTCATCAAGGCTAAAGCGACGAATAAATCGACCAACTGGCGTCACACGAAAATCATGATCAAGCTTGTCGCCGTTTTTACGGTATTCTTCAATTAGCTCAGGCTTACCAACCATTCGAAAGACTTCTTCGTCAGTTTTGCCATCAAACTTTGCATAATGCGAGCGGAACTTATAGACCTTAAACGGTCGATTGTAGCGAGTGAGACGTTTTTGCTGTTTGCCGTGCATTAAAATCGGTCCCGCTGGGTCGCTGATTTTTACGGCAATTGCCACCAAAAGCATAATTGGCGAGGCGATAATAATCCCAGCTGTTCCACCGATAATATCCATAATCCGCTTAACAATTCGCCCATAGCCCATTAACGGCGTCGGATGAGTGTGAATTAGCGGCACGGAGTCGATGATATCAATAGTGTGCTTGGTGGTCATAATTCCGTCGAATTCCGGCGCTTGATAAAAATCCAGATAATGTTTCTGGGCAATTTGATAATGTTCACTAACGTTTTTTGAGTCGGTTTGGATGATGACGTCAATTTTATCTCTGGTGAGCGCCGATTCTAATGACGAGCGTCGAAGCTTTTTTAGTTCAATAGGAATGAACTGGGTTTGTGCAACAATTCCGCTAATCTTAAAGCCAGTTAACGGATTAGTTTCTATAAAATCAGCCAGAACGTGAGTTAAATCACAATTGCCAATTAATATAACACGGCGAGCTCCTAAGCCGCGCTTTAATAACTTCAGACGAACAATATTGGCGGCGCTGCGGAAAATCATTAGTAGAACAAAGCCAATTCCAGTGGCATAACCAGCGACAAGCTTGGCTGGGAATAACGGAGTGTTGGTAAAGAACGTCACGGAAATCATTATCATAATTCCAGTTATTGATGCCAAAAGTATTCGTCCAAAGTTTCGCAATGGGTGCGTGTAAATCTCTCGGTCGTATAGACCAAAGAAATAGAACATCACAATCCACAATGGCAACGTCATAAAGATGGAAGTGATAAAATCTATAGCGTTGATGCTGATATGAAATGGTCTAGGATCCAGGGAAATTCGCAAAATATAGGCAATAGTAAATGCGCTCAATAAAGCTAAGATATCAAGAACGACTAGAACAATTTTGAAGTAAAAATCAGACTTTTTCCGCATAATCTCTGGGGTAATTATACAAAAATATGCCGATTATAGCAAAACAATGAATCGTATTTATAAAACTGCCAAAAAACCAGAAATGCACAAACATCGCGATAGTTAGAGATAAGATAAATTGAGCTTTAATTTTACGAATATTTTTTATGGCGAAAAATATGATTATCAACGGGGCAATTAGAAGGGCGAATAGCCCGATGATTCCTAAGCCGCTGAGTAATAATATGTAAAAAACGTAGACTGTTTGGTCCGCTGGGACGTTTACGTGAAGGTGTTTTTGGATGAAATTACCGAGATTGCCGAGTCCGACGCCGAAGAAGAACGTTCGCGGCGATGACAGCCAAGATTTTATGGCTAAGTCACTGGCGCTAAGTCTGTCGTTGGCGGAAGCTTCAACGAAACCGGCAGGCTGGAAAGAATTGTTGCTTGGCGGAATGTTTTCGGCGGGTTTTGGTGACGGATTTTTGGTGACGGATTTTTGCGGAATCTTAATTTTCCCGAGAGATAATTGATCGACCATACTGACGAAGGTATTGTGCGCAATGAAAGGTGTATTGGCGTATCTAATGTTGGCTGATGAGAATAATAAGATGAATCCGAATAGTAATCCAGCGAAGATGATTGGAAGTTTTTTACGAATAAAAGATACGTCAATTCGTTTTACAAAAGCGATTATAAATAAGGCTATTATGGCGATAAAAATTGCTAAAAATCCGCCACGGGAAAATGTTAAAGATATGGCGAGAGTTGTGAAAAATAGGCTAAATTTGGCTAGGCGAGATTTTGATTGAAAGAGTGCAAGGAA
>UNSN01000035.1 GCA_900555675.1 Candidatus Saccharimonadota bacterium
CCAAACAAAGTCGCGGTAAGCACCGTCATCGTTGCGACTTCTGCAGCGTGACCAGGGAACATAACAGAGGTAATCCAATAGGTGAACGCGACAGTCGCGCCAGTAATCAAGGCAATCGGCGTAACAGCCAGCAAAGTATCATGCCAGAATCTCTTCGGATTTATTCGATGCTTCGGCGTGGGAGGAAACAGCGTCCACATGAGAGTCGGCATAGTCACCAGAAAAATATTCATAAATGTAATATGGCGCGGCGAATACGGATAATTCATATCGATAAGAATCGTCGCAAGAAGAAGCGTCACGCCGTAAATAATTTTATGGAAAAATAGAACAGCGATGACTTCGATTGCTTGCATAATTTGATTGCCCAATTTCATTCCCATCGGAAGGGAAGTGAACGAATTGTTGAGCAATATAATGTCGGAAACTCGACGAGAAGCCGGCGCACCAGCGTACATCGCCACGCCGAGGTCCGCCTTTTTCAGAGCCAGAGCGTCGTTTACGCCGTCGCCAACCATACCAGTGAATTTTCCCGATTGCTGGAATCGATTTATCAATCGCTCTTTTTGATCCGGCAGAACTCTGGCAAAAATCGTGTAAGTGTCGGCCGTATTGTTAAATTCATCTTCGCTAAGCGCCGCCAAATCTTCGCCTAAAATCGCCTTTTCTGGATGTTTAATTCCAGCCTCCTTAGCGATGTATTGAACTGTGCGCGGATTATCACCAGAGATTACGCGAATAGTTACGCCTTGGCGCTGCAAAAAATCCACCGTTTCAACAACGCCATGACGCAGGGAATTGCGCAGAACAACCGCGCCAATTGCCGTTCCAGAGCCGTTTTTCAAGTCTTTCAATTTGGTTTTATCATCCAAAAATTCAGCCAGCATCAACACGCGCAAACCATTGTCAGCCCAATCATTCAGCTTTTTCTGGGTCTCCTCATCTACTGGCGCCAACTTCGACACAAACTCTGGCGCACCCATCATCAAAGTCCGAATTTCACCGTCAATATCAGCCCTCACGCCCGCCATTTTACGTGCCGACGAAAACGCCATCACTTCCAGAACTTTCGCATTTTTTGGCGACGTAGCTTCCGCCAAAATTGCACGACCAGTGATATTTCCGCCGCTGGTTTCATGAGCAATTAACGCCGCAAAACTGGCAATGTCAGTTTCTGAATAGCCAATCTTATCACTGAACGCCACGACTTTTTCAAGCGTAACTTCATCGCTAGTCAAGGTGCCTGTTTTATCTACAGCCAGCAAATTCAAAAGCGCCATAGCTTCAATTGCTGACAATTTTTGCGGCAAGACTTTCGCCTGGGCTAATCGCAGTGAGCCGAACGCCAAAAGCAGAGAGCTCGCCAACAATAAACCTTCCGGCACAACTGTAACCGCTGCCGAAGTGATGGTTTTTAAGATGACGACGACGTTATCGCCAGAGAAATAATAGACGATAGCAATAAGTAGCGACAGAACAATTGCACCGTAAGTCAAGAAGTAAATTGCGCGCCAAATCGCTAATTGCAGAGGCGTAAGTTCTGGCTTGTAACGCTTCAAAACTTGACTAATCGCGCCAGCTTTTGTGTCGTCACCAATCGCAATTACTCGCGCCGTACCCTCACCAGCCAAAACCGTCGTTGCCGCCAGCACGACATCGCCGTCCTTTTTCTCAATCGACGCGGACTCGCCAGTCAACATACTTTCATTCAGCTCCAAGCCTTTCGACTCGATAACTTTCGCGTCCGCCGGTAGTTCGTCGCCAGCCTGAATAAGAATCTCATCGCCAATCTTAAGCTCATCATAACCAACCTCGACAACATTTCCGTCTTTTAACAATCGAGCTTTCGGCGCGCTCATCAACTCCAATTGCCGCAAAACTCGCTTAGCCCTTAGCTCCTGAATAATGCCAATCGTCGAATTCACGACAATCACCACCGAAATAAACCACGCATCACGATATTCGCGAACATAAACCAGTGCGCCAGCCAACAGAAAAATCACCACGACGATAGGGGAAAGCAGATTCCGCTTGATAATGTCCAAATAGTCACGCATTAAATTGCCCGAATCCTTCTGTAACTGAACCTTGCGCCAACTCGCCAATTTCCGTACGCGTCAGAATCGAATTGATATATCTCACCATTTTTCACTTCAGAAATCAAAACCAAGGCAGGATTATACGGCGCCAAAGTTTTATAAAAATGCAAATCTTCATCCGTAACGTGCTTTCTTCCAGGAAAAACTTCGCGGAATTTGCGTTTGCCAATGTCTTCAAAATATCGCGGCTGACCTTTTGGTGGAAGAAATAATTCTGCCCGCATACCCATTCGCGAAATTATCTTTTTAACATCAGACAAAATCAACGGCGAAGTCGCCTCTAAATACATCATCAGCTGCTTTTTATTCGTCAAAAACACCGACGCCTTAGCCGTGCGACTAACATCGGCGTGCCACAAAATTATCGATTGAACATCAATTGGAAAACCAAATTTTTCCTTAGCAATTCGCTCCAGCGCCAGCTCGTCGTACGTCGCCTTATTCATAGATAATATTTTACCATTTTTTTATGAGGTGCGCGAGATGGCAAAGATGTGAAATCTAATAACCAGCCTGTATGGCCGATTTGACTGCTTGACGGGAAATATCCAAGTGGTTTTTACCCTTAAACGTGTCTTCTGGATGCTTTTCATTCACCCTCGTAATACTGAATCTACAACCTTAGAGGAATTCTGTAAATAGCAATTTTGATATCGCGTTCTGAATATTGCCAACATGGTAAAATAAAACTATGGATTTCAATACTCGTTACGCTAAATTAAACGATAATCAACGACAAGCAGTCGACTACATTCACGGATCGCTTTTGGTAATTGCTGGGCCAGGAACGGGAAAAACCGAGCTTCTAAGTATGCGCACTGCCCAAATCCTGAGACAAACCGACACTTTGCCAAACAGTATTTTATGCTTGACGTTTACTGAAAGCGGCGCCACAAATATGCGCCAACGACTTCGCCAGATTATCGGTGAGGACGCGTATAAAATTGCGATTCATACATTCCACAGCTTCGGCACAGAAATCATCAATCAACATCGCGAGTATTTTTTCCGTGGCGCCGACGCTCAGCCGGTTGACGAATTGACGCAATATCAAATTATCTCTGGAATACTCGAAGGACTTGATTGGCGAAATCCATTAAGCGCGAAAAATAACGGGGAATTCGTTTATATTAAAGACCTCATCCGAATCATTTCCGAGTTCAAGCAAAGCGGCTTAACGCCGTCGGAATTACGGGCAATTATTGAGGACAATCAAAACACAATCGCCGAAATCGCGCCAGATATTCAGCAAGTATTTTCCGCCAAAATATCGAAAAAGACAATCGAGTTGTTTGCGCCGATAGCTGAGAAAATTGCCAATTTAGCCACCAAAAATCCTGACGAGAAAAACTCAAAATTACCAGCCTCAATCACGCCATACGCCAACGTTTTGGCGCTGAGTATCGTGCACGCCACCCAGGAAGCAATTGACGAAAACTCAACCAAGCCGCTGACTGCTTGGAAAAATAAATGGTGCGAAAAAAACGCCAATGGCGAATTTGTCCTGAAAGATTTTACCGCCGCAGAAAAATTATCCGCCGCAATTGACGTTTACGAAAAATACGTAAATATTCTGTCCGAGCGCTCGTTATTTGATTACGACGACATGATTTTATCCGTTATTCAAGCCTGCGAATCTCACCCAGAACTGCGCGCAAACCTCCAAGAGCAATTCCAATTCATCATGGTCGACGAGTTCCAGGACACAAACTTGGCGCAATTACGATTGCTGTTCAATTTGACCAGCGAGAACGACGACAATCCAAACATCATGGCGGTCGGCGATGACGACCAAGCAATCTTCAGCTTCCAAGGCGCAGACGTGGGCAATATTCAGCGCTTCCGTCAGCATTATAACGACCCAAAAATCATCGTTTTGACCGACAATTATCGTTCCGCCGAGAACATTTTATCGTCGGCGCGGGACGTCATCACTCAAGGCGCGGATCGATTGGAAAACACAATTGATGGGCTATCAAAACAATTGACCGCACACGCAAATAGCGAAGGTTCAAAAGTCGAAATCCAAGAATTCTCATCTGTTAGCGAAGAGCGAGCGGGAATTGCTAAACAAATTGCCGAACTAATAAAAAACGGTGAAAAGCCAGAAAACATCACGATTATTGCGCGCCACCATAAAGAACTCATTGAAATTCTTCCACATCTTTATAAGGAAAATCTTTTTGTTAATTACGAGCGTCACGACGACATTCTGGAGCAAGATATAATTCAGATTCTGGACAAATTAGTGCGAACTGTCGTGGCGATTAGCCAGAATAATTTGGATGTTGCCAATAGTCTACTACCGGAAATTACGGCTCATCCAGCGTTTGGATTTTCTGCGCTGGACATCTGGAAATTAAGCCTTCAAGCTTACAAAAATCGGCAATTGTGGCTGGAAAGTATGCTGGCGAATAGCGTATTTAAGGAGTTTGCGGAGTGGCTTTTGGAGCGCGCTAAGGACGTGCCGAATCTGCCGCTGGAAGAGCAATTGGACAATTTATTAGGCTTAACTAACGATGAAAGCGGCGATCTTCCGGTCAATTCTCTCGCCAATTTCTATTTCTCGCCAGAAAAGCTAGATAAAAACCCAGAAGCATATCTGACAATTTTGGAAAGTTTGCGCACTTTGCGTCAAAAACTTCGTGATCGAATCACCGATAAAAACCCGACTCTGGAAGATTTTTTGGAATTTATTGACCTGCATATTTCAACAAAAACTCGCTTAACGCAAATTCGCACGCACGCAAGTTCACTCAGCGGCGCCATAAATTTGATGACCGCTCATAAATCCAAAGGTTTGGAATTCCCGCACGTTTTCGTGATTGGGGCAATTGACAGCGCTTGGGGCGAAAAAGTTCGTTCACGCAGTCGAGCTATCCGATATCCCGCAAACCTCCAACTTCAGCCAGCGGGCGCTACTTACGACGAGCGACTTCGGCTGTTTTTCGTGGCGATGACTCGCGCCAAAACCACATTGACCATGACTTATTCCCAAACCAACGATTCTGGCAGCGACACGATAATCGCCAGTTTCTTGACGAATTGCACACCAACCATCATTCCGACCAGCGACGATCCAGCTGAACAAATTAAACTGGCTGAAACTGACTGGACGACGCGACTAACTTCGCCGATTGCTCCAGAATTAAAGGACTTATTGGCGCCAGCGCTGGAAACATACAAGCTTTCCGCGACGCATTTGAATAATTTCCTCGACGTTTCGCGCGGCGGACCGCAGAATTTCTTATTGAACAATTTGCTGCATTTTCCATCCGCCAAAAATTCCGCCGCAGCTTACGGAACCGCGATTCACAGCAGCCTTCAGCAAGCGCATTGCTCATTCAGCGCCGATCACCAATTGCCAAGCATCGAACAAATCCTCCAATTTTTCCAAAAATCCCTCGAGAGCCAGCATTTGCCAGCGGACGATTTTCAATTGTATTTGGACAAAGGGAAGTCGGCTTTGACCGCGTTCTTAAACGCCAAATCTTCAGATTTTCACGACACGGACTTGGCGGAACTAGACTTTTCAAACCAAGGCGTAATTATAGATAATGCCAGACTGACTGGTAAACTTGACGTTGTCGACATCGACAAGCAAAATAAAACCATCTTCGTAACGGATTATAAAACTGGCAAGCCGGCGCATTCCTGGAAAGGTTCGGCTGATTACGAGAAAATCAAACTTCATAAATATCGTCAGCAATTGATGTTCTATCAACTACTGGTCGAGCATTCACG
>UNSN01000036.1 GCA_900555675.1 Candidatus Saccharimonadota bacterium
GCAATATCCAAGCCACGAACCACATTATTCATGGTGTAAACATCTGACAAGATTGGAACATTAGTCAAGGTTGTCTGACCTTCAGAGGCTAAAATAGTCGCAGCCAATAATGGCAGAACAGCATTTTTAGCACCCTCAATGACAACCTCACCACTTAATCGAGTGTTGCCACCCTGTACAATAATTTTATCCATAAGGATTCCTTTCAAGGGTCAATTTCATCTTTTTGTATTATATCAAAAGTCTTTTAAAATCACTAATTTAAGACATTGAGCTTGCTAACGATTGACATAGCGTTAAAACATATATAAAGAATGAACTTACTAGAAAACCAATTGCAATACTAATAAAAAGCAAGAATAATCTCAATTTCCCAGTGTTAACAAAAACATTCTTGGTTAATTTTTCCCAATCAAAAAGCGTATTCACCATCTGATAAGTTAAACCAATAAAAACCAAGTGGCTCGCTAGAGGAACCATATCACTTAAAATAGCCATCAAACTATTATATCATAGAAGACTTATATAAAACATAAGAAGAATCATTAAAAATACGACTTTTTACATTTGATTTCTTTTTTAGTTTTCACCATTAAGAGCAATTGTTAACCAACCTAAGAACCTTTCAAAATGAGATTTTCTGTGCTCATTCGAGATTGAAATTTAATTTACTTTCAATCATTAGTTAACTATTACTTAGAAGAATTCTATGGCTACTAAAGTAATAATCGCAGAATCATAATAATTCTTAACAGGTAGATCCTGCATAAAGACAATCTTATTCTGCTGAACTAATTTCAAGTACTTTTGACCTTCTCAGTCGCAAAAGCAATTGGTGCTTTAAAACTTGCAGCTTGGTGATCGTCTAAAAACTTACCAGACAAATTGTAACTTGAAAAGAAATTTTTCTGAGTCATAAAGAAATGCAACATCTTATTAAGGACTTTCTGACTCTTTTCATCGTTACTCTGAGTAAGATTGTATGGAAGACGACAAACATTATAAGAATACGTTGAATCAAACTGATTTGAGATGGTGTAAGGCTTAACCACACAAGCCCCTGATTGATCCACCCAGATAAAGTATGGAATTAATCCAGTCTTAGTTTTAGAACTGATCGTTTCAAGACTATTTAACATCTTGTTATTAATATCCAACCATTTTTTATCTTTTGTAACTTCATAAAAAGCTTGGAACTGCTTAGGTACAGTAGCTGAAGCTCTCATAAGATTATAATACTTGGAATCTTTGTTCACCCAGTTCCCAACAGTCAAAATTCCAGTATTTTCATTATAGTTATACTTGAGAATATCCTGCAAGAGGGCCTTGGCCTGTGTTTGATACTCATCTTTATGGCTTGGCCATTGTTTTGAGGCTTCAATCAAGGCATAGGCAATATAAAGCTCCCCTTCAGTTGCATTGTGACCATCAACATTTTTAGCACTTTTTTGAACAATCTATTCCCAAGACATCACTTGATTGCCTTCAATACGATGTGACAAATAATACTTGTAGAGTCTTTCAAAATCTTTTTGATTAGCTAAACCTTTCTTAGCTGCTCGCACGGTGATTAGCATTCCGTAACATTGTGACTCGGAAAGAACAACGTCTTTGTCTTTGTCATTAGTAGTTTTGATATATGCTTCGTTGTCTTTTTTGACCACGAAGTGTTTTTCCCATTTTTGATAAATTCTATCTTGAATATCAGTTTTAGTTTTCATTCTTATGGTAAACATTGAAAAATCAAATAAGCTTTCAAGTGTGTCAGAACATTGGCCAAACCCATTATGGATGCGTTGACTTTGCTTGAAATGATAATCTTCAAACAAAGTAACTAAGTAACGTTCCAGAGCCTCCTCGTTAGGAAAAAGAACCTTCTATTTCGTTTGACGTTTGATTTCTTTATTAAGAGACTTAATGAGTTTTGTCGAATAAATGCTATGCCAAATCTGGTAAGGAAACTGATTTCAGCAATCATACGCGTCAATACTACGAACCAACGCCAAAAAAATTCAGTTAAGCTTATTGTTTGTAGATTCGTGGTTTCCCTTTTTAATCTTAATTAAAATATCTCCCCAGTGTTACAGTATCGCCAACCCGCGCCTCGCGTGTCGTCTTCAGGTTTGTCACAATATAGCCAATTTCGCCAGTTTCAAGCGAAGGGTCGGGCTGCATGGCTGGGTTAAGATGACCAACTTCCAGAGCTAGTCCATTTGCGCCAGTCGCCATCATTCGGATAGACTCACCCTTTTTAATTCGCCCATCAACCACCCGCACGTATAAAATCACGCCACGATAGTCATCATAATAACTATCAAAAATCAGCGCCCTAGTTGGACCATCAACCTCGCCAGTTGGCGCCGGAATTTTGTCAACAACCGCATCCAAAACCTTATCTACGTTTTGACCAGTTTTAGCAGAAATATGAATAATCTCGCTCTCGTCACAGCCCAACAAATTAATAACTTGTCTGGATACGCGCGGTATGTCGGCGGCTGGCAAATCAACCTTATTTAACACCGGAATAATTGTCAAATCCTGCTCCATCGCCAAGTAAACATTCGACAATGTTTGCGCCTGAATTCCCTGACTAGCATCTACCACCAATATCGCGCCCTCGCAAGCCTGCAAACTACGCGAAACTTCATAACTAAAGTCAACGTGCCCCGGAGTGTCAATCAAATTCAGATCGACATTTTTATATCGCATTCGCACCGGCGCCAGCTTAATAGTAATGCCTTTTTCCCGTTCCAAATCCATTGAGTCCAGCAGCTGCGATTTCATTTCACGCTTTTCTACCGTCCCAGTCATCTCCATCATTCGATCGGCCAGCGTAGACTTGCCATGATCAATGTGAGCAATAATACAAAAATTCCGAATATTTTCCATTAGCCCTTAAACTCCAATCGTCCAAATAACACTTTCTTCAATCGCGCAAGAATCGGGTCAATTTCTGGCAATTTTAGCCACTTTGAAGCCGCGGCATACGCGCCAAAACTGACCAATGAAATGATAACAAATTTCGGAAAAGCGCTAAAGAAACTGTCGTCATGATAACGAAACGGCATAATTAGCACGGCAATATAACAAACCACGCCCGTAATAGTACCCGCAATTATCATCTTAAAAATCGCCCGCACGAATGTCATGTCGAATAATTTTGGCATTTGACGATTCATAACCGCCAAAAGAACAACTACTTCCAAAACCGCCACCGTTGATTGAGCCCAAGCCAATCCATATGCACCCATTTTCAAGACCATTGATAGAACAATTGCTAAAATGATATTCAAAGTAATCGAGAAAATTGAAATATACAGCGGAGTTTTCGTATCTTGGCGGGCGTAAAATGCTCGTGCGGCTATGTGGTAAATAGTTCGGAACAAAATCGCCACAACCAAACAGCCCAAAATTCCCGCGATTAGTGGATCACCAGTATTGCGGATAAAATGCACGACGTATCCCCTGGTAAAGAAAATCACCACCGACACCGGAAGTGCCATCCAAAAAACAATTCTCAGCAGGGAACGTAGGTCTTTTTGAAATAGGTCATTTCGACCTTCGCCCAAATGCTCAGTCAATTGAGGAAAGGCGGCATTTGAAATCGCCACGCCAATAAGATTGATCGGCATCATATGAAGAGTTAAGGCCTGCTGGTACGCCCTAACCGTTCCATCAGCCAAGCGCGAAGCCAAATTGACCTCAACCAAGCTAACCACATAATCCATTCCTTGATCGACAGAACGCGCCGGCAGTAAAGATAAAACTTTCCTAAATCCCTTATTCCGCCAATAAATTTTGAAATTGTAATCAAATCCAAGCCCAGCCAAGCCAACCGCGCTGACGATCAATTGTAAAAATGATCCTAAAACCACACCCAACGCCACACCCATAATGCCGCCGTCAAAAATCTGCCAGCCGAATAAATTGACGCCGCCAGTGAACCACACTGTACCGATAATAATACCGATGTTATATAGCATTGGCGCCAGCGCACAGAACATAAATCGCCCGACCGCTTGCTGAATACTAGCAATCACCGCCGCAACCGCAAAAATAAACGGATTAACCGCAATCACCTGCATCATACTAACCGCCAAAGCATGACCAGACTCGCTCAGACCAGGTGCGATTAAATACTTCATCAATGGATCAGCGAAAATAATAATCAGCACCGACGCTGTCATAGTTATTAGCGCCATGAAATTAATCATGCTCGAGCTAATTTGCCAAGCCGACTGCTTATTGCCCTTGGCCCAGCGCTCATTAAAAACTGGGATGAACGTCACGCTAAGCGCACCAGAAACCAACACTGCAAACATAAAGTCCGGCACCATGAAAGCTGCCGTATAAGCGTCTAATCCAACCGGGTATCCCGCCAATGCTCCATTTTCGCTTGGCATATAGGCAGAGTTCAGCAGACGATCACGGAAAAACCCCAGCAAGCTCGACAACAACGTCGAGCCCGCCAGGATCGTAGCGGCTAATTTCACATTAAGCCGCTGATTTATTTTCGTAACCGTACTACGAACGCGCCCCATAGTATTTTACGAATGCAGTTTAGCTTCTTTTGGTAATTTAGTGCCTTTAAGAATCTCGTCAACCTCAGATTCTTCCAGAGTTTCTTCCTTCAGTAAAGCCTCAGCCAACTTATCAAGGAACGAACGATTCTCTTTCAATACCAACATCGCACGATGCTTAGCTTCGGTAATCAATTGCGCGACCTCCTCATCAATCATCTTCGCAGTCTCATCAGAATATGGACGCTCTCTGGTCATTTTATCGAACATCAAGCCGCCGTTATCTTCATGGAACACTTGATCGCGCAAGCCCTTGCCCATTCCTTGCTCGATCACCATATCGCGGGCAATTTCAGTCGCTTTTCGCAAATCCGAACCAGCTCCAGTAGTGATTCCGTCATCGCCGTAAATCAATTGCTCAGCGATTCGTCCGCCCATTGCCCGAGCCAAAATATCTTTAAACTCGTAAACATTTGTGTAGCTCTTATCTTCTGGCGGCAAGAACCATGTTACTCCACCAGTACCGCCGCGCGGAATAATTGTAACCTTATGAACCGGGTCAGAATCAGGCAAGACGTGACCAACAATTGCGTGGCCAGCTTCGTGATAAGCAGTCAACTCTTTCTCGTGATCGTTCATTATCTTAGTCTTGCGCTCTGGACCAATTGCCACACGCTCAAACGCCTCAGTTAATTCGTCATTTGAGATCTTCTTCTTATTGCGACGCGCGGCAATGATCGCGGCTTCATTAGCCATATTTGCCAAGTCCGCACCAGATGAGCCAGCGGTTTTTGCCGCCAATTTATCAAGATCAACAGTTTCGTCAGTTGGCTTTTTCTTAAAGTGAACTTTTAGAATTGCCTCACGATCTTTACGTTCTGGCAATGTAATATTCACACGTCGGTCAAATCGTCCAGGTCGAAGCAAAGCTGGGTCCAAAACGTCCGCGCGGTTGGTTGCCGCCAAAACAATAACATTCGTTTCGCCATCAAAACCATCCATCTCTACCAAAATCTGGTTCAAGGTTTGCTCACGCTCGTCATGACCACCACCCATACCAGAGCCACGCTTACGACCCAC
>UNSN01000037.1 GCA_900555675.1 Candidatus Saccharimonadota bacterium
CTAATCTTTGGCATCATCACATCCAAAAGAATCAAATCTGGACGATATTCAACAGTGGCAGACAAAGCGTCTTCTCCATTATTTGCCTCTCTAACGTCAAATCCTTCAATCTCTAGTCGCGACCTATAAACCGCAGACAGAGCCATATCATCCTCAACTAGTAAAATCTTCTTTTTTTGTCCGTTCATACTATCTCCATTTTATGTTGTCCAGCCCAAAAACACAAGCTTTATAATGACTTCGCCTTATCCATCTGCGGATCTACGTTATTATTGACATCGTCCGACGAAAGATCAACTTTTACATCAGGTTCTATACCAGTTTTATCTATATTTTTACCCTTTGGTGTGTACCATCTGGCTTCCGTAACCTTCATTTGCGACCCGCCAGGCAGCCCAAGCACGATCTGCACACTTCCCTTACCATAACTCTTCTGCCCAACCAGCGTGGCTTTTCCGTATTCACGAAGCGCTCCGGCTGTAATTTCGCTAGCACTGGCGCTGTTGCCGTTAATAAGCACCACTGTCTTCATGTTGCCCAGAATTGACGTTCCAGTCGTACGTAGCGTTTTAACAATTTCAGAACCTCGACGCTCGGTCATAGCTATTTGATTGTCTAGCCAAATACCCAATAGCCCTTGAGCAGCTCCAACTGTTCCGCCAGGATTATTCCGTAAGTCCAAAATTACCTTCTTAACACCTTTCTCAACAAACTCCGAAGCGTATTTTCTGGACAAGCTTACCGTATCGTCACCGAATCGGTTAACTTTCAAAATACCAATTTCTCCATCAATTTCCGACTCTACTGCCGGAGAAACTATATTCTGACGCACAACCGACACCTCACGCGTTTGGCTACCGCTTAATAACGTCAATTTAACGGACGTACCAACTTCTCCGCGAATTTTACTCACAACTTTTTCCACTGACCAGTCAGAAGAAGCCTCGTCATTAACCTTAACAATCACCTCGCCAGCCTTAATTCCCGCCTTCTGAGCTGGACTGTTTTCCAGAGGTTTTATGATAGTCGGCTTATTATTTCTAAGACCAATCTCCGCACCAATTCCACCACCAATTTGACCACTTAATGACTTATCAAACTCCTTCGTCTCGTCAGGATCCATATACGCCGTATGCGGATCGCCAGCCGCTTCAACCAGCCCGCGATTGGCGCCGTAAATTAACTTTTGAGTATCCAATTTTCCGTCATAATTAGTAATCAGTTCTTGATATGTTTTTTGAACGCTAGATAAGTCAATCGTCTTATTTGAAGTTCTAACGCCAAATACCGACGCCACATTAGCAAACAGCACATCAGAGCGAGCTCCCGCCACAAAGCTAACAATAGCCACAATAACAAGCGTCAAGAACCAACTTAATTGCTGTCTTTTCTCTCCCGTAACCATATGCTTATTATACTACAAAACGCCCGTTTAACACGAGCGTTTTTTTGTGTATCACTATGCCGATTAGAAGTAAACGTATGTCAATCCTGAAGCCGAACGCGTGTAATGCCTATATAAACCGTCCCAGGCAAAGTTGTAGTCGCTGACGGTAATGGTTCCATCGCCATTGACAGACTCAACATACATAACGTGTCCGTAATATCCAATATTCATCACGGCTGCCGCGCCAGCTTTTGGCGTTGAGCCGCTAGAAATACCGTAGCGCGCTGCAGTTGACGGCCACTGATTTGCGTTGCCTGCGCCACCAAAATGCGGAACATATCGTCCAGTGCTATGGATTTTCCAAGCCACGTAACTCACGCATTCACGCGTATATAATCCCCACGGATCGATATAAGCGTCAAGTGGAGCACTTGCCCAAACGCCAGGATAACCGCCACCGCCAGGTACGCCGCCTGGAATAGAGACATTGCCGCCACCAAGAGCTCGTCGGTTGGCTGCAGCCTGCTCTTCTCGCAACTTCGCCACCTCAGAATTACGTTTCTGAGCTAACGCCGCATAGTTATTCTGATCGTTCTTCGTATCAGTAATCAGTTTCGCCTTCTCAGATTGCTTAGCCGCCATTGCATTGCGCTGCAATTCTTGGTCGCGAAGCGTATTCTCGACAGACTTCTTATTCTCTTCCAACTTTTTCTGCAAAGACTTAATTTCTTTAATCTTATCATTCAATGAAGTTTTCAAAGAATTACGCTGTTCTTGCTTGTCAATGTAATCGCTAATATTTTTTGAGCTAGCAAGCATCTCCAGCGGCGAAATCTGATCATCAACATACAAATCTGCCAAAATCCGCCCCATCGCTTTACGATTGTGCTTAATTAGCTCTTCGTTCTTTTTTATCTGGTCATTAAGGCTATTTATCTTCTTTTGGCTATCAGAAATCTGTGTCTGAATAGCTGATATTTGTCCGTTTATCTTATCAAGTTCCGCCTGCAAACTATCAGCCATCTCACCCAAGCGCGAAGCCTCAGAATTATAGTTGTCTGCTTCTTGTTGCTTTGCCTGAATTTCGGCGTTATAGTCGCGAGCCAATACGTGTGATGCCAAGCCAAAAATGCCCGATCCAGCGAGCAATGCAGACATCGCCACCAGAGACGCTCTGCTGACTAATGACGCCGAAACTGGTGTGGTGGACCGTAGTTTCATACGTCTATGTTAGCATAAGCATAATCAGTATGTCAAGGACTTTTACAACTTAAGGTATTTGCGAGTTGCCACCCAGGATGACGCCACGCCAATTGCCGCACCAACCAGAATCATACTCAAGAAAACCAACACGCCGTACATTTTTAGATGATTCAAAAGATTATCAATAGGAATTCCGTATTTCACCATCGGATCATGCGCAAGGATTAACAGTCCATACCCAACCACCGTTGCGATAATTGCCGCGATAAATCCGTACATTATGGCCTCAACGATAAACGGACCCCTGATGAAACTGCGTTCTGCGCCGATCAACTTCATCATTTCAATCTCGTCCTTGCGGTTGAAAATTGCCATGCGAATGGTATTAAAGACCACAAGCGATGAAATCACCACGAAAACAACTGTAGCGATTGACCCGCCGATACTCGCCAATCTCACCCAATTGCCAACTGTTTTAATAGCCTGCTGGCGTTCACCCGAGAATGACGGCTCCCTGTTAGGATCTTTGTACTTTTTATACAGATCATCTGTTTTAACAAAATTATTTAATGATTGCTGGTTATTCAGCTCCTTCACGGAAACACGAAGCGTTGCCGACATCTCATTGCTAGACTCGCGAATCGCCTCAAGCGTATCTGGATTGTCCTTATATTGCTCAGCTTGCTTTTCACGCGCTTCTTCCGCGGAAATATACTTAACACTATCGACATTATCTAATTTTTCAATTCGAGATTTAATCGTTTTAATCGTTTTTTCTGGCGTGTCGCCCTTTAAGTAAATTGACATATCGGCACGCTTGGAGACATTTGAAACGGTATCAACCAAAACCTGACGCGCTGATAATGTTATAAACACGATAATCAACGTGACGCTCATCACCGCAGTCGCAGCAATCGTCAGCCAGGCATTACGACTAAAGTTATTGATGCCATAGCGGCACATTCTGACAAACGTCAACCAACCTCGTCGACGCTGACGTATACGGATAGTTTCTTTATTTTTGTTAGACTTTGATGATTTCATTACTGTTTATAACTCCCTCTCGCCTGATCGGAGGTGATTTTACCATGATCAATTGTAATAACGCGTCGCTTCAATTTGTTAACAATCTCCACGTTGTGAGTCGTCAAAATAACCGTCGTGCCATACTTGTTAATCTTTTCTAGCAAGCGAACAATATCCCAGCTATGCTTAGGATCCAAGTTTCCAGTCGGCTCATCGGCAATCAAAATCTTCGGCTGACGCACCACCGCACGCGCAATCGCTACACGCTGACGTTCACCACCAGAAAGCTGATGAGGAAAATGCTTTTCCTTCCCCTTAAGACCAACCAACTCGATCACCTTCGGCACAGTTGCCTTAATTTCTCGATTTGTCATTCCAGCAATTTCCAGCGCAAACGCCACATTTTCAAACACCGTTCGATTCGGAAGCAACTTAAAATCTTGAAAAACCACGCCAATTTTCCGACGCAACAGCGGAATATGCTTGTCCTTCAAATTGTCATAATCAATTCCGCCAACCACAATTTTTCCAGAGCTTGGCTTTTCTTCCCTGGTCAAAAGCTTCAAAAGTGTCGATTTGCCAGCACCCGACGTACCAACAATAATCACAAATTCACCAGCACCAACATGAATGCTTGCTCGATTCAGCGCCGGCTTATTATTTTTTCCGTAGTTCTTCGTTACCCTATCTAACAGAATCATTAATAGTATTATACCATAAGCTAAATATTTTGAGAATTAGCATTTTGTTCTAAATATGCCGTGATAAATTCGTCAATATCGCCGTCCAAAACACCTTGAGCATTGCGATTTTCGTGCTTTGTGCGCGTATCCTTAACTAACGTATACGGATGCAAAACGTAATTTCTAATTTGACTGCCCCAGTTTGCCGATTCGCCAGCCCTGAGATCCGACAAAGTTTCGGCGTGTTGCTCTAATTTCATCGCTAGCAATTTTGACCGCAGAATCTTCAGCGCCGTTTCTTTGTTCTGAATCTGCGAACGTTCATTCTGAATAGCCACCGTAATTCCCGTCGGCTCATGTGTCACTCGAACCGCCGAATCCGTCGTGTTCACGCCTTGACCGCCCTTGCCACCCGAACGATAGACATCAATTCTTAAATCATTCGGATCAATTGATATTTCATCGGGCGCGTCAATTTT
>UNSN01000038.1 GCA_900555675.1 Candidatus Saccharimonadota bacterium
AAAGTTCAAGACGCGAATCGAGATTCGGGATATCGCGAAGTAAAACAAGCGGGCGAGAACGGTAAGAAAAATGTCACTTATGAAATCGAGATGAAGAACGGTGTGGAGGTGAGTCGTAAGGAAATCGCTAGCGTTATAACGAAAGAACCAAAGAAGCAGGTTGAAATTGTGGGGACGAAAAGCTCTACGTCATTTTCTGGTAGTTTTTCTGAAGCACTTGCTAGACTAAGAAGCTGCGAGGGTAGCTATACATCGAATACTGGAAATGGATATTACGGCGCATACCAGTTTGACAAACGAACTTGGGGAAATTATGGCGGATACGAACTGGCTTCTGACGCTCCAGCTGCTGTGCAAGACGAAAAGGCATGGCAAACTTATAAGGCTCGTGGATGGCAACCGTGGCCGACCTGTAAGGTTAAAATGGGACTTCAGGACATCTATAGATAATAGTTCCAAAATATGATATAATTTTTCTAATACATTGTGTGAATTGTCAAATTATTATGCGCGCAAAAGGTTTATTTTTTGGAAAAATTATTGGATTGGCTATGCTGGTTGCGATTGCAACTCCAATGATTTCGTTTGCTGACGGAAAGACTTCTGATGAGCATTTGGTTCGTATTTATGATCGCGGCGAGGAAAAGACCATTATCACAAGTGCATTGACCGTCCGACAGGCTTTGCGTGCAGCTAAGATTACGATTGACGAAAAGATTGACGCGGTTGAGCCAAATATTGATATGGAACTGACGGGCGCGAAATACCAGGTCAATATTTTCCGCGCTCGTCCAATAACAATCGTTGATGGAAATAAACGCCTGAAAATAACCACTGCCGAACAAACGCCAGCTTTGATTGCGAAGGCCGCTGGGCTGACTTTGTATCGCGAGGACAAGACGCATTTTACGAATTCTGACGATCTTTTGGTGAACGGCGTTGGTTTGGTGATGAAGATTGAACGATCAAAACAGCGAACAATAACCGAAGAAGTTGATATTAATTTTGATATTGAGCAGATTAAGGACGATTCTCAGCCGATTGGATTTAAGAGTGTAAAACAACTTGGAGAAAAGGGTGTGCGGAAGGTGACTTATCAGGTTGAGGTAGAGAACGAGCGCGAGATTAGTCGTAAGGAAGTTGCTAGCGAAATCACAAAGCAGTCAAAGAAGCAGATTGAAATAATTGGCACGAAGCCTAAAAATCCATTGACGAAAAGTAAGGGCGCGCAGATATTTACCGATTCTAAGGGCGTGGCGCATCGTGAAACGTATTATGATTTGCCGATGAACATTGTGATAAAATCCTGCGGCAGTGGCGGTACTTATACAGTGCGGGCGGATGGCGCGAAGGTTGATAAAGATGGTTATATTTTGGTGGCGGCCAATTATGGCAATTATCCACGATGTTCGGTGGTTGAGACCAGCATGGGTCCGGGAAAGGTTTACGATACCGGTGGATTCGCAGCCAAACATCCGCACGGATTCGACTTGGCGACTGACTGGACGAATGGAGATGGTCGCTAAATGGCTTCTTCTCATGGACCAAAAAAATCGCTCGGACAGCACTGGCTGAAGGATCCGGAGATTTTGGCGGATATTGCTGAAGCGGCCGAATTGACGGGTGATGATGTTGTACTGGAGATTGGACCAGGGCTAGGTACTTTGACTAGTCGCTTGTTGGCTCGGGCTAATTCGGTGACCGCCGTGGAATTTGACGCGGATTTGGCGCGAAAATTACCAGGGCAATTTCCTGGGAAAAAATTAACTGTCGTAAATCAAGATATATTGCAATTTGACCTGAACCAATTGCCAAAAAATTACAAAGTCGTAGCTAACGTCCCATATTACATCACCAGCAAAATTGTTGAAAAATTGATGACCGCGGAAAATAAGCCGAGCATTGCGGTGCTGTTGGTGCAAAAAGAAGTTGCCGAGCGAATTGCGGCAGAGGCTGGGAATATGAGTGTTCTGTCTGTGAGCGTTCAGATTTTTGCTGAGGCGGAGATAGATATTGAAGTGCCGCGGCAATTCTTCACGCCACCGCCAAAAGTTGACTCGCAGGTTGTAGTTTTGAGGACTCGTAATAATCCGTTAATTACTCCAGAAGATCAGAGAGATCTTTTCCGCATTGTTAAGGCTGGATTTTCTGCAAAGCGTAAGAAGTTGCGCTCTAGCTTGAGCGGTGGGCTGGGGATTGATAAGAGTGTGGCGGAAGAATTGCTGAAAAATGCAGGAATTTCACCAGATGCTCGCGCTGAAGATTTGGCGATTGAAGATTGGCGGCGGCTGCTCAAAGAATGGCGGGCGCGATGATTGCGGTAGATCAGCCGACGTGTTTTCCATCTGATCTATTGGTTGCGGTCTCGTCGAAAGATGACGGCACTATGCTCAATCGTATTCGCGGTCGCCACGTAGCTGAGGTGCTGGAAAATCGGCGGCGGTTTTGTGATCAAACTGGTGTTAAGTATGACGACATTGTCTATCACGTGATTTCATACGACCAAGGACAAACGTTTGATAATATCGCCGAAGTTACTGAAGCTGACACGACCCGACATAACAACGAGGGGATTTTTGCTGACGCACTATATACCGAAATGGCTGGTGTAGGATTGTTCCTGCCAGTGGCGGACTGTATCGCCACCGTTATATATGACCCAAAGCGTCGGGCGCTGATGCTGGCGCATTTGGGCCGGCATTCGACAGTTGCGCAGTTGATGTCTCAGGCCGTTCAGTATTTTGTCGAGCGCGGTAGCCAGGAAAAAGATTTACAAATTTGGATGTCACCAAATATTACGCAGAAAAATTATCGTATGGATTATTTTGATCATACAAATGATACGAATTGGCACAATTTCTGCCGTCAAACAGCTGATGGAATTTATCTAGACATGCAAGGGTTCAATCGTTCGCTAGCCATCCAGGCGGGCGTTCCTGCTGAAAATATTTTCATCTCGCCAATTGATACGGCGGACAATCCAAATTATTTTTCGCACTCATCGGGTGATATTGGCGGTAGGTTTGTTGTCGTTGCGTGTATGCGATATTGACCGTCGACAGTTGTTTGTAATAAAAAGCAACTCAGTATTTTAAGGCTGAGTTGCTTTTGTGATTAAAGGTTAATTAATCAATCAGATTTTCGTGCTTTAAATCCTTAACAGCATTAGTAGCTTCTTCTTTGGTGAATCCCCATTGGTCCACAAGGTTTTTTATTAAATCACTTCTACTATATTTTCCATTTTTCAGAATATCTATAGCTCGTAGTCGTGCTCGCTCAGTGTAGTTGATGCTATATTCTTCGATAACCTCCTCTACGTCCGATCTTTCAAATCCTTCAAGACCATTAGGGTCGCTCAGCACTTCAATTAAATGTTGCTTAGAATGCCAAGGATACCATACATTATTGGGATATCCTTTATCTTTGTTGTAGTCACTCTCAATGCAGTGATATTCAATAGCTCTACGTAGGTTTACTTTAAAATCATGATTTAGGAGATCGACTCCCTTTTCTGCCTCTTCCTTAGTAAATTTTCCACCATGCACTAGTAGATATATAATATTACGTCTTGAATCTCCGGTTTCTTTCAATAAAATTTTTTTTAGCTTCTTGTTGAGCTTGATCGATATAATCAATTTCTACAATATCAAGAGCTTTTTTTAGCTTCTTCCTTGGTGAATTTATTATAGACTAAACGATCTATAAGCATGTTTTTAGAGAACACACAGTCGTGCCGGTCGCCGCAGTGCTTGACATCAATAGCCTACATTAGTGTCTTGATACTCAGCTTCGCATTATTTACATAGTTGTAATTTGGATAGAGCACGTTCATTAGTGCGATGACTGTGTCGTAATTAGTCTTATGGCTTTGTGAGAACAATTCAGCTGTAGTCCTCTTAGAGATATTGGATCGGGTTGGGTTAATATATAGTATTGCTTTTTCTGCTAATTCTCTTGAAAACCTCTTGTCCCATTTTCCGTCGCTCCCAACTACGTAATTGTCTGGCGTTACGGTATTCTTTAACATATCACCATCTTTACCGACGTAGTAGTCTCCGACCCATTGATTTAATAGCATATGACCTTTGTTGTCGAAGTAGTACCACTTGTCGCCAATCATTTTCCAAGCGTTTTCTGTCATGTGTCCGCTGGTATTAAAATAGTACCAATAACCCTTTATACGCTCCCATTTGCTATGCGTGATGTATCCGCGTCCATCAAAGTAATACCATTTGCCATCTATTCGTTGCCAATCATTCTTTGAGTAACTTCCATTGGAATTTTTGTACCACCATCCAACTGAATCCCTCTGCCAGCTTCCTCCGTTGGCGCTTGCTGTTGCTGGTGTGTAGACGCCGATTATAGCAATGCTAATAGCTGCGGCTACGGCTAATTCTTCGTCATTAGTCATGATCTGCTGAATTTGCTATAATTTACCTATGACTAAGAAACACGCTTACATCACTACCGCTA
>UNSN01000039.1 GCA_900555675.1 Candidatus Saccharimonadota bacterium
ATGTAAATAATACAATGTACTTTCATTGACAGACGCTACATATCGCGTGTATATTCAATATTAAGCACTACATATGGTGTTTTAGAAAATAAATACCCGTTTTTTGCAACATGTACCCACTGGAGAGGTTGGGCTGGTTTGCTATTTTTATAAATAAGGAGGGGAAATGTATAAATCAATTAAAAAACGCGATGGTCGAACTGCTAAATTTGATCGGAAAAAAATTGAAAAGGCAATTGAAAAGGCGGGGTTGGAAACTGGTGAATTTGACGCCGCTCAAGCAGTTGAATTGACCGATAAGGTTTTGGGTGTTTTGGAAACTCGTAACCAAAAGCGTCTACCAAGCGTTGAAGATATTCAGGATATTGTTGAGGATGCGTTGATTGACTCTAAGTTTAAGAAGACTGCAAAGGCGTATATTATTTACCGCGATCAGCATAAAAAATTGCGCGAAATTACCTCTAATGCGCACGTTGATTTGATTGATAAATATCTGGAAAATTTGGACTGGAAAGTTAATGAAAACTCTAATATGGGCTACAGTCTTCAAGGTTTGAATAACTATGTTTCAGCGGAGATTACAAAGACTTACTGGCTGGATAAAATTTATACATCTAAGATTGGGCAGGCTCACAAAGAAGGCGACTTGCACATTCACGACCTTAACTTGCTAAGTGTTTATTGTGTTGGTTGGGACCTAACTGACTTGCTACAAGAAGGATTTACTGGCGTGGCTGGTAAGGTTGCCTCTAAGCCAGCTAAGCATTTCCGATCAGCGCTTGGTCAAGTCGTAAACTTCTTTTATACGTTGCAGGGCGAAGCGGCTGGTGCGCAGGCTTTCTCTGATTTTGACACATTATTAGCACCGTTTATTCGTGCCGACAAATTGAGCTATAAAGAAGTAAAACAGGCTATTCAAGAATTCGTCTTTAATGTTAATGTGCCGACTCGTGTTGGTTTCCAGACACCGTTTACCAACATTACACTTGACCTTGAATGTCCAAAACACATGGCAGATAATCCAGTGATTATTGGTGGCGAAATGCAGGACACGACTTATGGCGAATATCAAGAAGAAATGAATATGCTAAACAAGGCGCTGCTGGAGGTTCTTTCTGAAGGCGACGCTAATGGTCGAGTCTTTACGTTCCCAATCCCGACGGTTAATATTACCAAGGATTTCAATTGGGACAATCCAGTGATTGAAAGTTTGTGGGAAGCCAGCGCTAAATACGGCATTCCGTACTTCTCAAACTTCATCAATTCTGACATGGATCCAGAAGATGCGCGCTCGATGTGCTGTCGATTGCGTATTGATAATCGTCAATTGGAATATCGTGGCGGCGGCTTGTTCGGCTCAAATCCAATGACTGGTTCGGTCGGTGTCGTGACAATAAACTTACCACGACTGGCGCTAAAATCCAAGAACGAAAAAGAGTTCTTTAAGGGGTTGGCTGAACTTATGGATATGGCGAAGGACAGCCTGGAAACCAAGCGTAAAGTTTTGGAGCGATTGACGGACGCTAATTTGTATCCGTACACCAAGTTTTATTTGCGAAACATTAAACAGCGTTTCAATCAATATTGGAAGAATCATTTTTCAACCATCGGTTTGATCGGCACGAACGAGGCGGCGCTTAATTTGCTGGGCGTTGATATTGGCACAGAAAAAGGTAAGGCTTTTGCTGAGAAAACACTTGATTTTATGCGCGATCGTTTGGTGGAATATCAGAAGGAAACTGGCAATAATTACAACCTTGAGGCAACGCCAGCTGAAGGCACAACTTATCGATTGGCACAACTTGATAAAGCCAGCTTCCCAGATCGAGCGCATTTTGCTAACGGAATTGGCGCCGAAGTTAAATGTCCGTTTTATACCAACTCTAGCCACTTACCAGTTAATTACACGGACGATTTGTTTGAATTGATGGATCTTCAGGACAATTTGCAAACCAAGTACACGGGCGGCACGGTGATTCACTTCTTCTTAGGTGAGCGCATGGATGATCCGCAAACTTTGAAAAAATTGGTGAAAACGATTTGCGAAAATTACAAATTGCCATACTTTACGTTCAGCCCAAGCTTCTCAATTTGTAAGAATCACGGCTATATTGTTGGTGAGCATCCAGAATGTCCAAATTGTGGTGAATCGACAGAAGTTTATTCACGCGTGGTTGGTTTCTTGCGTCCAGTTTCTCAATGGAATAAGGGCAAGCAAGCGGAATTTGAAATGAGGGAACATTATGACAATGCCGCCGAACACCAGCGACTTAGCGCCGTCGCGGCAGCTTAAAGTGTCAATTGGCGGAATTCAGAAGCTGTCGCTCGTGGACTATCCAGGGCATGTGGCGGCAGCTCTGTTTCTCTCTGGTTGTAATATGCGCTGCGGTTATTGCCATAATCCTGAATTGGTATTGCCTGAACGGTTAGCGCCGAGCCTTCCAGTTGATGAGGTGATGATATTTCTAAAATCGCGAGTTGGTCGGCTGGACGGTGTGGTGATTTCTGGCGGTGAGCCAACGGTAAATGAAGATTTGCCGGAATTATGTCGGATGATTAAGGAACTTGGTTTTGACATTAAGTTGGACACCAACGGCACGCATCCAGATATAGTTCGCGGAATGGTTGAAGAGGGCTTGATTGACTTTATTGCGATGGACGTAAAAGGTCCGCTGGAAAAATATGTTGAAATTGCGGCACGACCGATTGATTTGGAAGCGATTAAGGAGAATGTCCGGTTGATGATTGATTCGGGAATTGATCACGAATTCCGTACGACGATTGTCCGCGAGCAACTAGAAGTTAGCGATTTTGAGAAGATTGGCGAGTTGGTTAAGGGCGCGAAGAGATTTGCCTTACAACATTTTCGCACTGGCACAACAATTAGTCCAAAGTTTGCGAATTACCACACTTTTACTGACGAAGAATTTAGAGAAGCTCAGAAAATAATGGAAAGGTACGTTGGAGAATGCGTGATTCATTAGAGGTTGAAATTGTACGCGTCCGTCAGGAAAATCCTGAAGTGAAGACGTTATATTTTGCGCGACCGTTCGACTTTACCGCCGGACAATATATTACGGTTTTTATTGATGGTAGTAGTGTGCGTGAAGGGAAGGCTTATAGCATTTCTTCTACTCCTGACGATGAGCTAATGTCAATTACAGTGAAGAATGTTGGCGGTGAATTTTCTAGCTATTTATGTTCACGGAATGTTGGCGATAAATTACAAATTAGCCACGCTTATGGTGATTTTAATCCGCAAACAGAAAGTTCTTTGGTCGGAATTGCTGCGGGCTGCGGACTTAGTCCAATTTGGAGCGTTATGGCAAGTTCTAGTCAGCCGACGTTTTTATATTTTAGCCAAAAATCGCCAGAATATATGGTCTTTGAAAATGAGCTAGCGGCGTCAAATATTAGAGTGAAGAAATTCAGTACTCGCCAGCAAATTGAAGAAAAAGACGGTTGGTTTAATGGTCGATTTAATGTGGAAAAAATTGTTCATGAAACGCCAGAAGATGCGCATTTTTTGGTCTGTGGAAGTTTGTCGTTTGTTAGAGATGTTTGGCAAAAATTATCCGCCGCCGGTGTGAATGAATTGAAAATTTCAACGGAGACTTTTTTTGAGCAATGAACGAAGGTTTGGCGGATGGAGTGGGCGATTTTAATGTTTTCTCGGCGTTGAATGGCGATGTTAATTTTCAGGATCTATCTTCAGGAATTGATGATGATACGGCTGAATTAAATTTGGTAGAAGCGGTTGCTAGCGGTGAGAAAATTGATACGTCATTTACTGAGGAAAATAAAGCGGAAACAGCAGAGGAATGTTTGGACGCTGAAAGGCGATCGGAAATTTGCCAAAACGTAGCTAGCGCGGCGTGTGCCAGTTGCGCTGCGGCGGGAACTTGTCCGATATTAAGAATGCGAAATTTTGCTGAAGAGAATTTACAGTCGGCAGCAGAAGAGCCGAAGAGTTATTTGTCTGCCTTAATGGACGATGGTTGTGATGTTGTTGTTGCTGGATATGTCAGTGCTGATAACGAAGAGAAG
>UNSN01000040.1 GCA_900555675.1 Candidatus Saccharimonadota bacterium
CGCTCAGTTTGAGGCAAAGGGCGAAGTCATTACGTTTGACGGATTTTTGCGCGTTTACGGCGGCAATAAAGATGAGCTTCTACCGAAGTTACAATCTGGCGATGAAGTCAATTCTCACGATATTACGGCTCGTCAAACATTTACACGACCGCCAGCTCGCTACACTGAAGGATCGTTAGTTAAGAAGCTGGAGGAACTTGGAATTGGGCGTCCATCCACATACGCCACAATTATCGACACCGTGCAAACTCGCGGCTATGTTGAAAAAGGTGACAGTGAAGGTCAGCCACGAGATGTGATTGTCCTGAACTATAACGGCGAGGAAGTTAGTAGAAGTATTGTCCAGGAAAAAACTGGCTCGACACGCGGCAAACTTATTCCAACGCCGAGCGGCGAACTGATTGCCGATTTCCTGACGGACCACTTTACACAAATTGTCGATTACGATTTTACCGCCAACGTCGAGACAGAATTTGACAAAATTGCTGGCGCCAATCTGAAAAAAAGCGCAATGCTGCACGGATTTTACATGCCTTTCCATAAATTGATCGAGCAATCTGGCGGGATCGACCGAAGCAAAGTCGGCGCTAATCGCGAAGTGGGAATTGACCCGAAGACGAATAAACCGATTATTGCGCGATTTGGGCGATTCGGTCCAATGTTACAGCTTGGCGAAACTGACGGCGACGAAAAGCCGCGTTTTGCGCCGCTGCCAAAGGGCACGAAAATTGAGACAGTTACTCTGGAGCAAGCACTGGAAATGTTCAAGTTGCCACGCATCGTCGGACAAACAGAGGACGGGCAAGATATTAAGGCGAATATTGGACGATTCGGTCCATACATTCAAGTTGGCAAATTGTTCGTTTCCATTAAGCCGGAAGATCCGCATAGCATTACTTTAGAAAAAGCGCGTGAACTTTACGCCGCCAAATTAGAAGCCGAAGCCGCTAAGAATATCGCCGAATTCCCGGATGGAGTTAAAGTTCTTAATGGACGATTCGGTCCATACATCACCAACGGCACTAAAAATGTCAAAATCCCTAAAGATACGGATCCGAAAACTATTACTCACGAAAAAGCTCTGGAGCTATTAAGCGCCACAACAGCGAAACCAACTCGCAAACGCGTAGTTAAAAAAGCCACCAAAACATCCACTAAAAAGAAATAGCGCTTTCCATACTATCCAATAATTCCGGATAATAAAAACTCTTCATATAATCTATTGCAAAAAACGTAAAATAAATGCTATAATTTATATCAGCAATTATGGCATTTATCTATTGACTTTTGTCAAATGCAATTGTATAATTAAAAACATATTTTCAATCAATATAACCTGTGGTGAGGCAGAGAGGATGTTTCTAGTAGCATGAGCGAGACAGCAAAAACCGAGCAAAGCGCCAAATTAAATTCTGTCGTCGATACTATTATTTCTAAGATTCCGCAAGAGCGCGAGAAGGAAATTATTTCTCGACGATTTGGTTTGTATGACCGAAAAGAAACGTTAGAGTTAATTGGCGATATGTTCGGCATTACTCGCGAGCGCGTTCGTCAGCTAGAAAAAGCAATTTTAACGCGTCTACGTGCAGCTGTCGCCGAGGGAGAACTTCCTTCGGTTATTGCTATAGAAAAAGAAATTACTTCGAGCTTGTCTGAGATGGGACGAGTTGCGCGTATGCAGGATTTAGCGTCGCATTTCCTCGGTAAAGAAGCTACTGCAATTGATCGTGCTCGTGTGGCGTTCATTTCTGAGCTAGCAGAAAATATCACGATTGTTACAGAGAATGACGATTATTACCAAGCGGCAGCGATCGACACTCTCGGCAACGAAAAGCAAATTAGAGCACGAGTCGAAGAAGTTGTCAAAACAATCAAAAAGCACGGCGAACCTATTACTGCGGAAGAATTGCACAAAAAATTGGACTATGAACATCCTTCAAATATCGCAGCCTTGGCTACCGTTAGTAAAAAATTGGCCAGCTTGAATGATCAATGGGGACTAGCCAAATGGCCAGCCGTTAACCCAAAGAACATTCGCGATAAAATCTACGTTGTTTTAGACACAAATGGCTCACCGATGCATTTTTCCGACATTGCCAAAGGAATTCGGGACAGCGAATTTAACCGCCGAAGCGTCACGACGCAGGCAATTCACAATGAACTCATTAAAGACAAGCGCTTTGTTCTAATTGGTCGCGGGATTTACGCGCTCGCTAGCTGGGGCTACAGCCGCGGAACTGTAGCAGATATCATCACCGATATTTTGAAGAATTCCGAGACTCCGCTTCACCGCGATGAAATCGTTCGTCAAGTCCTCGACAAACGACAAGTCAAGGAAACTACTATTCTATTAAACCTTCAATCAAAGCCACAATTCAAACGCGTCGCTAAAGCCACATACGTTTTTGAAGAAGCCGCTTAAGCTAAGTTGCAAACTTCTTTCAGAGGTGAGATAATTTACACATAATGCAGATTATTTCTTGGATCATCAGCACATTATTACAATGGTATGTTTGGATGCCAATTGTGGCAGTCCTGATGTTTTTGACGTGGCGAAATTATCGGAAGATCGAAGATTTCACCCCAGTCGAGAGCGTGCTTTTGGTTCTGGAAATCCCACGCACCAACGACAAGCAAGAGCTTGCCGCCGAGCAGTTATTCGCCTCACTGCACGGAATTCTTCGCGACAATAAAGAATTGCGATTATCTGGTGGACACCAGGAGCACATCAGCTTTGAAATCGCCTCAGTCAATGGGCAAATTCGCTTTTACGTTTGGGTGCCAAAAACC